>NZ_CABTZR010000062.1 GCF_902489365.1 uncultured Corynebacterium sp.
GGAGGGGGGACAGCAAAGGCCGCTAATCTCCAAAGAGTCGTAAACGCGCGTAGGGGGAGTTCAAGAGTTTTGGCAACAACGGCAGTTTGAAAGAGTCGTGGCGCTAGTCATAGAGGACTTCGTCGAGAGGGAGGGCGTCGCCAAGCAACGCCTGATTCTTAGCAATGTCGACGTAGGAGGAGAGAAACAGCACGTAAAACGACGAAGCTCCCCCGCCGCGGTGGCGGGGGAGCAGCCTCTTAAGACGTGGAGGTCTTGTTAAGGCTTAGAGGTCAAGGTCGGCTTCGAAATCTGCGGTTTCGAGGCGGTCCTTGATGGTCGTGATGAAGCGACCAGCGTCGGCACCGTCGACCACCTGGTGGTCGTAGGTGAACGGCAGGTAGCACATCTGGCGGATGGCGATAGCGTCCTGGCCATCCTCGGTCACGACGACCGCGCGCTTGGTAATAGCGGCGGTGCCCAGGATGCCGGCCTGCGGCGGAACCAGAATCGGGGTATCCAGCAGGGCGCCCTCGGAGCCGATGTTGGTCACGGTGAAGGTAGCACCGGTCAGATCATTCGGCTTGAGCTTGTTGTTGCGTGCCTTATCAGCCAGCTCGGCGATCTTCTGGGCAATCTCCGGCAGCGTCAGCTCCTGAGCCTTGTGGATGACCGGAGTCAGCAGGCCGCGCGGAGTATCCACGGCGATGGCCACGTTGACGTCAGCGTGGTAGGTCATCTCCTTGGTCTCCGGGTTGTAGGAAGCGTTAACGTTCGGGTGGGAGACCAGTGCCTCAACGGTTGCCTTCACAATGAACGGCAGGAAGGAGAGGTTGGCCTCGTACTTGTCGATGAACGCCTGCTTGGACTGCTTGCGCATATCCCAGATAGCAGTCATATCGACTTCCTGAACGTGGGTCAGCTGAGCGGAAATCTGGAGGGCCTCAACCATCTTGGACGCCGTGATCTCGCGGATACGGTTGACCTTCTGGGTGGTGCCGATGAGCTCCTGCTTCTCCGGATCCACGGACTTGGTGGACCAGCGAGCGCGCGGGTTGCTGGAGGAAGCGCTAGCGGAGGAAGCCGGTGCCTCGCCCTCACCAGCAGCGGCCAGGACATCCTGCTTGCGGATGCGGCCGCCGACGCCAGTGCCGGAGACGGTGGAGAGGTCAACGCCGTGCTTTTCAGCCAGCTTGCGCACCAGCGGGGTGACATACGGGACGTTATCGCCGTTGTTGACCTTGGTGGAAGTCTCAGAAGCCTTCGGCTCGGAGGACTGGGAAGCAGCAGGCTTCTCCTCGGCCTTCGGCTCTTCCTTCTTCTCTTCGACCTTGGGCTCTTCCTTCTTTTCCTCTGCCTTTTCTTCCTTGTCATCCTTGGCTGCAGGCTTTTCGGAAGCTGCGGCGGAGCCGTCGCCGACGCGGGCGATGACGGCGCCGACGTCGACGGTGTCGTCTTCCTCGGCGAGGATTTCAACGAGGGTGCCGGCGACCGGGGAGGGGATTTCGGTGTCGACCTTGTCGGTGGAGACCTCGAGCAATGGTTCGTCGACCTCGACGGTGTCACCGACGGACTTCAGCCACTGGGTGATGGTGCCCTCGGTGACGGACTCACCAAGCTCCGGCATTTCCACGTCGGTGGCATCACCAGAAGCAGCGGGCGCCTCGGACTCAGCGTCCTCAGCAGGCTTGTCCGGGGTCTCGGCAGCCTTCTCGGAGGAATCCTCGGACTCCTCAGCAGCCGGTGCGGACTCGCCCTCATCACCGATGATGGCGATGACCTCGCCCACGTCTACGGTGTCATCTTCCTCAGCCTTGATTTCGAGGATGGTGCCGGCGACCGGGGAGGGGATTTCGGTGTCGACCTTGTCGGTGGAGACCTCGAGCAATGGTTCGTCGACCTCGACGGTGTCACCGACGGACTTCAGCCACTGGGTAATCGTGCCTTCGGTTACGGATTCGCCCAGTTCGGGCATCACAACAGAGTGTGCCATAAGTGTTAAGACTCCTCGAAAGTTGGAATTAGTGAAACGCTAGTGTTTGATTCTACAGCGTGTTTATAAAAGGTGCGCACGGGTGGGGTGAATTAGGGCATCCTCCGCACGAAGTGGCTGAAGGTGGCCTCCGGTAGGCTAAAGAGCCATGTTCAACCCCTTCCGCCGCAACAGCTCCAAGTCCCAACTGCGCCCACCCCGCGCACCGGGGGAGACCATTCGCGCAGAAGACGCTCAGGAGCTTCAAGCCTGGGCCCAAGGGCGGGCCTATATCGAGGCTTTTGTTGAGCCGGAGACCGTGGTCAACGAGATGTCTGTCGTTGTGGTTGATGAAAACGGTGCCTTCATACGCCGCCGCATTGGTGGGCCCAAAGGCATCGACGCGGTGGCTAAGCTGCTGCGCTGCGATGTCTATGACGTGGAAGAAACCGGTTACCCCCAGCGGATGCGCGAACGCATTGAGCGCGAGCGGATCTTGCGCAAGCGGGAGGAACAACGCGAGCGCCGCCAGCGGTTTGAACAGCGACAGCAGCGGAATGGCCAGGACGGCAATTAGAGCTGCTTAGCCGGTAACGATGGTGGCGCCTGCTTTCTTAAGCTCTTCCAGAGCGGCGGCGCCGCGGGCCTCGTCGACAGGCGCGCAGTAATCCGCCAGCACGCGCACCGTGAATCCCTCCGCAAGGGCGTCGGCAGCCGTCGCGCGCACGCAGTGATCGGTAGCGATGCCCACGATGTCCACGGCGGTGATGTTGTGCTCGCGCAGCCACTCTGCCAGGGGAACACCGTCGGCCGCGCCTTCGAAACCGGAATACGCAGCGGTATATTCACCCTTCTTGAAGTAGGCCTGGGCGGGACCGATCGCTTCATGCATCGCGGCACCGAAGGAATCGGCCACGCAGTGCGTGGGCCAGGTATCAATGAAATCTGGATTCTCGGAGAAGTGGGTGCCCGGATCGATGTGCCAATCCTGCGTGGCCACGACAGTGTCGTAGGAAGGCTGGAGGGCGCCGATACGATCGGCCACCTCGTTGCCCTTCTCGGTGGCGAGAGCACCGCCCGGGCAGAAGTCATGTTGGACGTCGACGATGATGAGTGCGGGCTTCATGCATGACAATTCTATACGCTGGGTCTGGATGAAAACTCCGATTCCTTTTTATTTAGAGAAGATCCTAAACTCCGTACGCGACGAAGACAGCGGTGAGGTAGCGGATTATATTCCGCAGCTTGCCGACGCTAACCCGGACCAGCTCGGCGTCGCCCTGTGCTCTGTTACCGGCCACCTGTACAGCGCCGGTGATGCCGAGAACCGCTTTACTATCCAGTCGATTTCCAAGCCCTTCATTTATGCGCTTGCCCTGCAGGAACTCGGTCTCAGTGAGGTCCGTGAGGTGGTGGGACTGGAACCTTCGGGCCAGGCCTTTAACGAGCTTTCCTTGGCCAAGGACCACCGCCCCGTCAACCCGATGATTAATGCCGGCGCCATCGTGGTCAATCAGCTGATCAACGGCGTGGATTCGACTGTGGAAGACCGCGTGGAGCGCATTCGCAGCTATGTCTCGAAGCTGGCGGGGCGCGAGGTGAACGTCGATAAGCGCCTGTGCGATTCCGAACTCGAGCATGCCGAGCGCAACCTCTCGATTGCCCACATGCTGCGTTCCTACGGGATTATTCAGGATGATGCTCACGACGCTGTGCTGTCCTATACCTCGCAGTGTGCACTGTCTGTCGATGTCCGCGACTTGGCCGTCATGTCCGCCACGCTAGCCAATGGCGGACGTCAGCCGGTGACGGGAGAGAAGATTCTTGATGCCGACGTCTGCCGCTTGACGCTTGCAGTGATGAGTTCGTGCGGCATGTATGACGGCGCAGGACGTTGGATGGCGGAGGTCGGCATCCCCGCTAAGTCCGGTGTGGCAGGTGGCCTTATCGGTACCCTGCCTGGCCAGCTCGGCGTGGCCACTCTTTCCCCGCGCTTGGACGAGCAGGGCAATAGCGTGCGTGGTACCGCTATTTTCCAGAAGCTGTCCTCGGACATGGGCTTGCACCTCATGTCTACCGATAACCGCTTTGGTGTGCACCCAGTGCGCAGCGTTGATGAAGATGATGAGACGGCGATCATTCGACTGCAGGGTCATATCAACTTCACCGCCACCGAAGCCATCCTCCACGAGCTGGAGGAGCGCCAGTTCTCCGGCAAGCGCTTGGCCTTGGACTTCTCCCAGGTCTCTGGCCTGCACAAGGTGGGCCGGCGCATGCTCAAGGAAGGACTGCGCCGGCTGCGTGAGGAAGGCAACGAGGTCGCGCTTGTCGACGATGACGGGCTCGTCACCGACCGCGCCATGTCCGACGGCACGGTCCTCCCGCTGGCGGACAAGGAGGACTACGTCATCGCCGGCGAAGAGGTGTGAGCGGCCTAAAGCCGCTCACACGAGGGGCCGAATTGAAGACGCTCTGATCTAGGCTTCGGCGATCTCGCGCAGCGCTGCCACCACGGTGCGCACCGGCACACCGGTAGCGCGCTTCGGGGTGTAGCCGCGCGGGGCGGAACCGTTCCAGGAAGGACCGGCGATATCGATGTGGGCCCACTCGATGCCCTCGCCCACGAACTGCTTGAGGTAGGTACCGGCGAACTCCATGCCGCCCTCGCGCTTAGCGTTGATATTGCGGATATCCGCGGCCTGGGACTTGATCTCCTCGTCGTGCTCTTCCAGCAGCGGCATGGCCCAAGCGTTCTCGCCTACCTCGCGGCCGATTTCGGCGAGGCGATCGCGGAAGACTTCGGAGCCCATGATGCCGGAGGTGCGTGAGCCCAGCGCCACGATCTGTGCGCCGGTCAGCGTCGCGGTCTCGATGAGGTAATCCGGCTTATCCTCGCTGGCGCGGGCGATGGCGTCCGACAGTACGAGGCGGCCCTCAGCGTCGGTGTTGAGGACCTCGGAAGTCAGGCCGCCGTAGTGGGTAATGACATCGCCCGGGCGGGTGGCGCCAGAGCCCGGCATGTTTTCCGCCAGCGGCAGGGTAGCGGTGATCTGAACCGGCAGCTTCAGCTTGGCCGCCGCGATGATGGTGGCCGCCATGGCAGCCGAGCCGCCCATGTCAGAGATCATGTCCCACATACCATTGCCCGGCTTCAGGGAGATACCGCCGGTATCGAAGGTAATGCCCTTACCTACAAGAGCCACGTGCTTCTTGGCCTTCTTGGGCTTCCAGCTCAGGCGCACCAGACGCGGCGGGCGGGCAGAACCCTTACCTACCGCGAGGATGCCGCCGAAGCCCTGCTTCTCCAGCTGCTTTTCATCGAGCACCTCGACGTCAAGACCGGCTTCCTTTGCCTGACCGGAAAGGAATGCGGCGTAGGACTCCGGGTAGAGCTCGTTGGCGGGGGCATTCACTAGGTCGCGGGCGAGCAAAACAGACTCGGCCACGGTGCGGGCTGCCTCGAATTCTTCGGAGACAGACTTATCAGCCACCACCACGAAAGTGGCCGGTTGTTCCTTCTCCTCCAGTTCGGTGGAACGAATGCCGCGATAAGCGTAGCCGCCGAGGATCAGGCCCTCGACAGCGGCGGTAACACCGAAGTCCGCTAGCGTGGTCACGATGGTGCCCACGCCCGCGGTGGCGCGGGCCACGGAGCCAGCGGCGCGGCGCAGTGCTTCTGCGTCGAGTTCCTCTACATCGCCCAAGCCCAGCGCGATGACCTGTGCAGCGCCGGCCTTCTGCGGGGCGGGAACCTTCACGATTTCCCCCGCCTTGCCCGTCGCGCCCACGGCCGCGAGGGCCTCATACGTCGAGCGCAGTGCGGACGAGCTGAGAAGAGAGGTGCCCGGCACCTCGAGTCCCCCCTCACCGGCGAAGGTGGCGATCAGCAGGGCATCTGCCTGCTTGGGGGCCTTCTTGGCCAGCTCAACGGTGGGGAAAGAGCCGCGTGCGGGCAGTTCGAACGTGGAAGAAGCCACGATGTCCTCCTTGAGAAAAGTGACAATGGGATACTCCTCACACACTACCCGTGCCCATGGTGTGGAACGCAGTGGGAGTGGGGTGGGGTGGCAGCGGGGCTTGTGGGCTCGCCGAGTGGACTCAAGGAGTGGTGATCTAGCTAAGGCATTTCTGCATCTCGATAGGGGACTAAGGAGTACGCTGTAATCCATGTTGAATTACACCGTGACGCGAACTGAAAACCCCACCTCCCCAGAGCGCTTGCAGGAGATTCTGGCGAACCCGGGCTTTGGCCAGTACTTCACCGACCACATGGTGACGATTGACTGGACTGAGGATAAGGGATGGCACGACGCGCAGGTGCGCCCCTATGCGCCGTTCAGCATGGATCCGGCGTCCACCGTCTTCCACTATGGTCAGGCCATCTTCGAGGGCATTAAGGCCTACCGTCAACCAGATGGCAGTATCGCCACCTTCCGCCCGGAGCAGAACGCGCAGCGTCTGCAGGCTTCCGCTGAGCGCATGGCAATGCCGCAGCTGCCGGAAGAGGAGTTCATCGAGTCCCTGCGTCAGCTTGTCGACGTCGACCAGGCCTGGGTCCCCGAAGCCGGCGGCGAGGCAGCTCTGTACTTCCGCCCCTTCATGATCGCCACTGATGTCTCGCTGGGCGTACACCCGGCGAATGCTTACCGCTATGCCGTCATCGCCTCCCCGGCAGGCGCGTACTTCACCGGCGGCATCAAGCCGGTGTCCGTCTGGCTGTCCACCGACTACGTCCGCGCCGCTCCCGGCGGCACCGGTGCGGCCAAGTTTGCCGGCAACTATGCAGCTTCCCTGCTTGCCCAGGCGCAGGCAGCGGAAAAGGGCTGTGACCAGGTGGTGTGGCTGGACGCTATCGACCGCACCTACATCGAGGAAATGGGCGGCATGAACCTGGCCTTCGTCTACGGCGAAGAGGGCAACCAAACCCTGGTGACCCCGGCGCTGTCGGGTTCGCTGCTGCCGGGCATTACCCGCGCCTCGCTTCTGCAGGTTGCTGAGGACATGGGGCTGAAGGTCGAAGAGCGCCGCATCACCTACAAGGAGTGGGAGCAGGACGTTGCCTCTGGCGCCATGGTGGAGGCCTTTGCCTGCGGCACCGCGGCCGTTATTACCCCGGTGGGCCACGTCATGGGCAACGAGACCGACTTCCACATCAACAACGATGAGGCCGGTGCTACGACGATGGCCCTGCGCGAGCGACTCACCGGCATCCAGCGCGGGTCCGTGGAGGATACCCATGGCTGGCTGCACACGCTGGTGGAGGCGAACTAAGCGGCTTCGATTAAGCGAGCTCTGCGGCCAGCTGCACCAGCGGCAAGGCCGCGAGCGCGCCGAGGGGGAAACCTTCACTCAGGTTTAAATCAAGCAGTGGGGTTAGTCCCAGCTCTTTGAGAGCAAGGGCATAAGCCGGTTCGGGGGTGGTCGTCCCTGCGCGCAGCCAGCCCTTCACGCCGGGCGCGGTGCGCTCGGCCAAGACGGCGGCGGTGGCGGCCAGTGGACCGTCGATAAGCACCGGCGTCCGCCGCGCCGTGGCTTGCGCGATGAAACCCACCAGCGCCGCGAGGCTCGGGGTACCGATGGTCTGCACGACCTCCCAGCCCTCCAGGTTGCGGGCGCGGAACATGGAGTCGCGCACGACGCTCACGCGGGCTTTCCACGTTGCATCCGTGATGCCGCTGGCCAGAGTATTCGTCCCCACAATCGCCACCGGTTCGGTATGGGTAATCCGGCCCATGACACTGGCGGCGACGGTGTTTGCGCCGATACCACAATCAGACGTGATGAGCAGATCTGTGCCCGAATCGATCTCTCGGTCAGCCGTAGCCATACCGAGTTCGATGTGTGATTCGCACTCTGCCGGGGACATAGCGGCGGAGGAGTCGCCAGGCTCAGCGCTGGTGGACTCTGTGCTGCATTCGACGAAGTCGATGCCCGCTCCTGCACGCTCCGCGGCGCTGAAGAGATTATCGCGCCACCGATCTGCATCGTTGGGGGAGTGCTCTGTGGCCCCTGCACCGTCGACGGTGCGTTCAACGTTGGCATCAGTGCCCTCAAAGACGATGGCTCGGGGGCGCTGAAGGGGCTTCGCCTGCGGGGAATCCTGCGCTGCCGCCAACCACGCGGCAATTTCTGCTACGCGGTTTGGGTGAGCTGCGGTTAAGGGATGCAGCTGGGGAACGGCGGTGAATTCAGGCATGTGTCCTCCGGTTTAGACGGTGGCCCCGCGCTCCACCTGCGGGCGCGGAGTGCGCCACTTGCGCGGCTGGGAGGCGCGGGAGTACGCGTAGAATCCTAGGCCAAAACCGGCCTCGGTGGTGCCGGGGAACTTCAGACGCACGGCGTTATTGCACTTGCGTGCGAGCCAGAAACCTTCGACGGCAAAGACAACGATGACCGCCATCGCGCCGATGGAGATGATCTGGGACAGGCGCGGGTCCCGAGTGCTGACAAACATGAGCACCAGCAGGACGATGGCAAAGGGCATGACCCATTCGTTGATGAAGCGGCGGGAATCTACCCAATCACGTACGTACCGGCGGACCTCGCCCTTATCGCGGGCGAGCAAGTAGCGCTCGTCACCGGCGGCCATGCGTTCCTGTGCCACCTTGTTGCGCTCGCGGGACTCTTGACGCTCCTTGCGCTTATATTCCTTCCATTCCGCCTTAGACATGGAAGCCTTGAGTTCCTTGCGGTGCTGGTAGCGCTGCGCGTCCGACATCCCCCGGGGATCACGCTTGACGCCGCGGGCGATTTCCTGCGCATCACGCTTGGGCGTGGGGCGGCCTTTCGGCGGCGTGTAGCCCTTGCGGTGCGGTTTCTCGGCGGCGGGTTGCTCTTCCGGCGCCGGGGTCTGCTCGGCGGGGGAAGAAGTCTTGTCATCTTTTTGCCACGGAAGTTTCACGCTGTTTAGCGTACAAGGTCTAGCAGACATAACGGGAATAGGCCCGCGGGAGAGAGCGTTGTGGTGAGGGAACAGGACACCAGTGAACCACTAGTGAACTGTGAGGCATCCTTTCTTCCTCACCTGTGAGGGGGTAGGGTGGGCTCCAGAAAAATTCCGCATATATAAGAGGAGAAATCATGACCGCTCCCGCATCTGCAACCGGAGTTATCCTGACCGAGGCCGCTGCCGCCAAGGCAAAGTCCCTGCTTGAGCAGGAAGGCCGCGACGATCTGTCACTGCGCATTGCTGTCCAGCCAGGTGGCTGCGCGGGTCTGCGCTACCAGCTCTACTTCGATGACCGCACCCTGGATGGTGACAAGGTGGACACCATTGGCGGCGTCAGCCTCGTCGTGGACAAGATGTCCATCCCTTATCTCACCGGTGCCAAGATTGATTTCTCGGACACCATTGAGGCCCAGGGCTTTACCATCGACAACCCCAACGCCGGCGGCTCCTGCGCTTGCGGTGACTCCTTCAATTAAATTCGAGTAAAGTCACGTTGACAAAACGATAGAGCCCTCGTCCGCAGTGTGCGGCGAGGGCTTCGTCAGTTTTGTTGTTTGGACTAGAGCTTCACGGGGTAGTCGCGCTGCTCGATCTTCGGGTCGATGCGGTCTTCGACGAAGATGCCGTGCCAAATCATGAAGGACAGTACCGTCCATAAACGGCGTGAGTGATCGGATACACCGTCGCGGTGCTCCTTGAGCATCTCCAGAACTTCCTTCTTGTTGAAGATGTCCTCGGTCTGGGACTCGGTAATCTGATCCTGTGCCCAACCGTAGAGCTCATCGCCGGCCAGCCAGTGGCGCATCGGAACCGGGAAGCCCAGCTTCTTGCGGTGCAGCACGTGCGGGGGAACGATCTGCTCCATAGCCTTGCGCAGTGCGTACTTGGTCGTGCCGTGCGAAATCTTGAGGTCGTAGGGGATAGTTTCCGCGACCTTGAATACTTCCTTGTCCAAGAAAGGAACGCGCAGCTCTAGGGAGTTGGCCATGTTCATCTTGTCAGCCTTGACCAAGATGTCGCCGCGCATCCACGTAAACAGGTCGAGGTGCTGCATACGGGCTACCGGGTCGAAGTCCTGTGATTCCGCATAGATCGGTGCGGTGACCTCGCGGTGATCCCACTCCGGCTTGGCCCACGGGAGCACCCGCTGGAGCTGCTCGAAATTAAAGGAGCGAGCGTTTCCGTAGTAGCGCTCCTCCATGGTCATCGAACCGCGGTTGAGCAGGGACTTGCCCTTCATACCTTCGGGGAGGACCTGCGAGAGCTTACCCAAGCCACGGCGCAGCGGGGAGGGGATCTTCTCGAACGGAGCCAGGGAGAGAGGCTCCTTATAAATGGTGTAGCCGCCGAAGAGCTCGTCCGCACCTTCGCCGGAGAGCACCACCTTGACGTGCTTGCGGGCTTCCTGGGCCACGAAGTACAGCGGAACGAGGGAGGGATCCGCGACGGGGTTGTCCAAGTACCACATGATCTTCGGTACAGCGTCGGCGTACTCCTCAGGGGAGACGATCTTGACGATGTGCTCCACACCGATCGCCGCCGCGGACTCGGCAGCGACGTCCACCTCGGAGTAGCCCTCGCGCTCGAATCCCGTGGTGAAGGTGAGCAGGTCTGGATTGTGGCGCTTGGCCAGAGCTGCGATGGCGGTGGAATCAATACCGCCGGAGAGGAAGGAGCCGACGGTGACGTCCGCACGCATGTGCTTTTCGACGCTATCCTCCAACGCCCGCGTGATCCTATCGAAGAGCTGCTGCTCCTCGCCCTGCTTGACGGGTTGGATGGGGAAGCGTGGCTTGAAATAGCGTTCGGAGACTACCTCTTCGCCGGGGCGAAGAGTGACAGTACAGCCGGATTCGACGCGGCGAATGTTGGCGTGGAGGGACTCCGGCTCAGGTACGTACTGCAGGTCCACATAGTGCTCGATGGCGCGACTATCAAGGCTGAGGTCTAGACCCAACGAATCGGCCATCGACAAGATGCACTTCATCTCAGAGGCGAAGACTGTGCCCTCCTCGGTGGTGGCGTAATAGAGTGGTTTGATGCCGAACTGGTCTCGAGCGGCAAACATCGTCCGAGTTTCGGTATCCCAGATGACGAAACCAAACATGCCGCGCAGGTGCTCGACAACGTCCTTGCCCCAGTGGTGGTAGCCAACAACAATGGGCTCCCCATCGCCCTCAGTATTAAAGGCGTAGCCCGCAGCTCTGAGTTCTTCGCGCAGTTCCACGTAGTTATAGATCTCGCCGTTGAAGGTGAGGGCATAGCGCTCGGGATTGTCCTCGGGGCCCCAGCGCAGCGGCTGGTTGGAGTGTTCTAGGTCGATGATGGATAGCCGGTTAAACCCGAAGGCTGCATCTTCGTCGTGCCAGGTGCCGGCGGCGTCGGGGCCGCGATGGCGCATGCACTGGAGGGATTGCTCGAGGGCTTCCAGGTGCTGGGCGGCGTTGCGTTCGGCGCTGAGCAGCGCACAGAGTCCGCACATAAACTTGCTTCTCCTTATACATCAAGGTTTATCTTCGACACACTTTACGGCCGGAGCCGGATGATCTGCGAACCCCGCGCCGCGCTCCCCGTTAGGGTGCGAACTTTCGGATGATGAGCCGCTATACGCTCTGTGAATTGGATCATAGACGGGCGGGGGAGGGCGGGGTAGCCGGTGTGACCTTGCGCAGGTGGATCGGTAACATCCTGTACGTTCACTATTTATAGAGCAGGGCCGGCGCCTAAACAGTCCAGCGAAAAAGTCTGAAATTCAGGCAGGATCCTCTATCCTGATTGGGTAGGAATGCTCTGTGAGTATTCGAGAAGTTTGTGTGCACAGAAAGGCAGAACACACGTGGGACAGCGTAAGCAACGCAACCTCGGCCGTAAGGCGGGCCTGGCGGGCGTTATCGCTCTGGGCGGTCTAGCTCTGGCAGGTTGTGACGTCGCAGCACCGACGGCCGTTGAAAACCTCCTCGGTATGGGTTGGCCAAAGGGTATTACCCCTGAGGCGACCTCGATGTACAACTTCTGGATTTGGGTCTGGGTTGCTGCATGGATCATCGGTTTCATTATGTGGGGCCTGTTCCTCACCGCTATTTTCCGTTGGAATGCGAAGAAGGCTGGGAAGGCTGGTAAGGGTGAGTTCCCGAAGCAGCTGCAGTACAACGTGCCGCTGGAGATGGCTCTGACCATCATTCCGATTCTCATCATTATGGGCCTGTTCTTCTTCACGGTTCAGGCACAGCAGAAGGTGACGGCTCTGGATAAGAACCCTGAGGTTACTGTCGATGTCACGGCTTTCCAGTGGAACTGGAAGTTCGGTTACGCCGAGAACAAGGTTGATGGCGAGAACTACGATGGTGCCGATGCTGAGCGCCAGAAGCTCGCTGAGGAATCTTCCCTGGATCCGGAGGGCACTGAGAATCCGAACCCGATCCACGGTAAGTCCATGGGTGACATCTCTTACCTCAACTTCAACAAGATTGAGACCGTTGGTACCACCGAAGAGGTTCCGGTTCTGGTTCTGCCGGTAGACACCCCGATTGAGTTCCGTCTCGCTTCCGGCGATGTTTCCCACTCCTTCTGGGTTCCGGAGTTCCTGTTTAAGCGCGATGCCTACGCACACCCGGAGAACAACTCTCAGGAGCGTCGCTTCCAGGTAGAGAAGATTGAGGAAAAGGGTGCCTTCGTTGGTCGCTGTGCTGAGATGTGCGGTACCTACCACGCCATGATGAACTTTGAGATTCGCGTCGTTGACCGCGCAGACTTCAACGAGTACCTCAAGTTCCGTGAGGAGAACCCGCAGGCAACTAACGCCGAGGCTCTCGAGCACATCGGTGAAGAGCCTTACGCAGTTACCACCGCTCCGTTCAACTCTCTGCGCGACACCCGCGATGCCGACAACTTTGTCGACACCGCTGAGGCGGCATAAGAAAAGGAACTGATAGAAAATGCGTGCA
>NZ_CABTZR010000063.1 GCF_902489365.1 uncultured Corynebacterium sp.
ACCGGGGAATCGCGGTTGGCCCAGATGAGGCGGCGGGAGAGGGTGAGGATCTGGGGGACGTCGACAAGCGCTACCGGCGTTGCTGGGTGGACACCCGCCAGGAAACAGATCTCGGCGCGGTATTCGTTGCCCAAACCCGCCACGTTGCGCTGGTCCAAGAGCGCGGCGCCGATGCTGCGTTCAGGGCGGGACTCTATGCGGCGCACGGCCTCCTCAAAGCCTCCTTCCTCCCATTCTGGAGCGAGAATGTCCGGTCCCAGGTGCGCCATGCGCTGCTCGAATTCGCACGTGGGAAACACTCCCACGTGCCCCAGCCAATGCCCCACCAGCTCAATATCGCGCGGGGTATTCTCCATCTGCAGCACCACGCGCGCGCTGTGGCCGGGCTTGCGCCAGCGGTCACCGGCGTAGTGGATGGCCCACGTGCCCTCCATCTTGAGGTGCGTATGCAGGATCAGCTCGCCGCCGAAGTCCATGAAGAGGTGCTTACCATAGGGCCAGACTTCCTCGCACACCAGCCCGTCGAAGCGCACGGTGGCATAGCGCGGCACGCGCAGGGAGGAATGGGTTACGCGCCGGCCCTCCATAAACTGCAGCCGGTTCGACAGCTGCAGTACGGAATCACCCTCTGGCACAGTAGAACCTCCTCACCGAACGGGTGCCTACTCTACCGGCGCATCCTTTCCCGCACCGAATGCCAGCGCGCCCGGCTCCCACGGGGTGACCACGTGCTGGCGGGAAAGGTCTTCGATCTTCTTCACGCCGAGCAGCTGCAGGGTGTTTTTAAACTCCTCCGCCAACAGCTCAATGACGCGGTCCACACCTTCCTTGCCGCCGGCCATCAACCCGTAGAGGTAGGCGCGGCCGATGAGGACGAAGTCCGCGCCGAGTGCCAGCGCAATGGCGATGTCGACGCCGGACATGATGCCGGAATCGTAGATGATCTCCACGTCCGGGCCCACCTCCGCGCGCACGGCCTCCAGTGCTTGGAGGGTGTTGACCACGCGGTCGAGCTGGCGCCCGCCGTGGGAGGACACCACGATGCCATCCGCGCCGAGGCCGATGACCTTGCGTGCGTCCTCGGGGTTGACGATTCCCTTGACGAAGAGCTTGCCCGTCCACTGCTTGCGAATCCACGCCAGGTCCTCGAAGTTGAGGCCCGGATCAAACATGGTGTTGACCAGCTCGCCCAGGGTGCCGGTGGTCGAGGTCAACGACGCGAAGGTGACCGGGTCCGTGGTGAGGAAGTTGAACCACCACTCGGGGCGCCACGCGGCGTCGAAAACGGTGCCCGCGGTCAGGCGCGGCGGGATCCGCATTCCGTTGCGGGTATCGCGCAAACGATGGCCGGCCACGGGCGTGTCCACGGTAACCACGAGGGTGTCGTAGCCGTTGGCGGCAGCACGCTCGATGAGCTCCTGGCAGGCGGAGTGGTCCTTCCATAGGTAGAGCTGGAACCAGCGGCGGCCGCTAGTGCCTTGCGACGCCGCGACCTCCTCGACCGAGCGCGTGCCCATCGTGGAGAGCGTGAACGGGATTCCGGCATCGCGGGCGGCTTGGGAACCGGCGTCCTCACCTTCGGCATGCATGAAGCGGGTAAAGCCGGTCGGCGCGATGCCGAAGGGCAATGCTGCTGGCTCGCCGGCGATCTCGGTGCTCAAGGAAATGTCGTGCGCACCGTTGAGCACGTTGGGCATCAGGCGCACGTCGCGGAAGAAATCGCGGGACTCACGGTAGCTGACCTCGTCGTGGGCGGCCCCGTCGACGTAGTCGAAGGCGGCCTTGGGTGTGCGGCGCTTGGCTATCTTGCGCAGGTCCCACACATCAGCGGCCTCTGCCAGGCGGGCTGCCCGGCGGTCGAGGTTGGGTGCTTCGAACCGCATGAGGTTCTTCAGCTCGGACACGTTAGGCAATTGGCGCTTCAACCGCATGGCGGCACGACTCCTTTTCTATAGGTCTATCAACGTCTGAGGGTAGACCTAGGAAATGCGCGAAGCCGAAAAGCTGCGGAATAAGATTCAGCGGCGTGGGCGGCGCGGGCGGAAGCCGCCGGGACTGCCAGAGGGAGGCTCATGAGGGTCCGCGAGGTTCTCGGGATCATCGAAGGAGAGCTCCTCTATTGCGTCCACGGCGCGGCGCCCACCGCGACGTGCGGGACGATAAGGCTCGGTAGAACGCGCGGCTTCTCCAGACTGGCCGTGCTGTCCTGTACGACCGGAGGAAGCAGAGTGGGCAGAGCCGGTAATGCGCACGCCCTTCGGGGTTAGCGCCGCTCCTAAGCCGCGCAGTTCACCGGCGAGTTCTGATTCGAAGATGGGCCGGCCGTTCGCCTTCTCAATGACGAGCTTGCTCAAACGCCCAGAAGCCACGAGTTCGTTGAAGCCGAGGAGAATCGCAGACAACACCTCGGCGCGCTCGATTCCCTCAGGAAGAGCGTTAAAGAATGTGGTCAGTGTCTTCCCGCCGCGGGTCAGGTGAGCTACGGGCAGGCCGTCCATGAGTACGACGAGTGCGCCGGCAGCACGGGTAGGCCGGGCGGAGTCGGGGCCGTCGCTCGGCGGCCAGGACAGGGCCGCACCGTAGGGGTTCGCTGGGTCTGTGGCAGCAAGGACATAGGTCTGCGGCTCGCGGGTTCCGGAGGGCCAGCCCGTGACATCGGGGGAATCATCCACGCCGCGCAGGCGGTCGATGACCGCAGGCGTGGAGAACTGCGCGGCGCCCAAACCCTCAATAACGTAGCCGCGCATGGCCTTGCCGGATTCCTCAAAACCGGAGAGCACCTTATACGCCAGGGCGAAACCACCCAGGACGTCCTCGGCCACCGCTGACCCGCGGGTAAGCACGCCATAGCGGTCTAGCCAGGCCTCGCCGTGGGCAATGGAGCGCGACGTTGCATCCGTGGCGGCGGGAACGGAGAGCGACCAGCGCCCCACCACGTCTGGTGCGACCTGCGCACCAGACACATTGTGTGCTTGCGCAAAAGAGGTGCGCCCCATGCGCAGACGCGAGCGCGCTGGCCGACGCCGCGCGCGATGCGCCGTACGACCGGCGCGCCCACCTGCTGCCAGGTGGGCCCGGATAGGAGCGAAGGAATCGGGGCTGACCAGACCTGCTTCCACCAGGCCCCAGAGCGCCTCCCGGACCTCCTCGGGCGTGCCGCTGAGCTGCGGTTGGATATCGGAGAGGAGGTAGCTGCCGCCGCCCTGTACAGCCTCCAGCAGCTGGGTCTGCAGCATGGACACGCCCGCTTTTTCCGCGGAGACCTGCGGGGCGAGCTGTGCGGCATAGTCCGCCGGCAGCAGCATGATCCACGGGTCATTGGATCCGGCCTTGCCGGCGCCGAGGATGAGGACCTCGCCGCTGGCGGTGAGCTCATCGAGCATCGTCGGCGAATAATCCCCTACACGCGCAGGCAAAATGAGGCTCTCCCAGGCAGAAGCCGGCAGGCGCACGCCGGCCAGCTGCTCGATGACCGCAAAGACGCCATCCACCCCGCGCAGCACCGGGCGCCGGCCCACGGCCGCCACCTGCTGCCAGTCTGGGAGGAAGCGCCCAAAAGCCGCGGGCGAAACCGGCTGCGTGGCCGCCCGCGCGGCTGCCAGCGAGCGCGAGCGGATGACCTTGAGTACGTCTGCCGCGCAGTACTCCTGCTCCTCCACCCCTTGCCGGTAGTGCCCCGCCAGGATGGAATCCAGCCCCTTCAGCGTCGAGTGCGCCACCGCGGCCGAGAGGCCAAAGGCGTCCTGCACATCGCGCGCCACAAACGGACCGCGCGTGCGCGCCCAGCGGCTGACCAGCTGATCGACGGCATCGGTAATCGTGGCCTGCTGGGCGGGGATGCCGGGCGGGACGGGGATGCCGAGGCCGTCGCGAAGCAGCGGCGCATCGAGCGCTTGCGCCACGTGCTCGCGACCGTTGATGCGCACCCGCATAATGCGCGCACCGAGCGCATCGAGTGCGCTCAATGGCACCGTGGCATGCGCGCCGAACTCCTCGACCGGAATGGGGCCGAGCACGCGCAGCAGGTCCGCGACCTCCTCGGTGGTGCGCGCCTGACGTTCCGGAGTGGTGCGCTGCAGCTGGGCGTGGACCTCGGCGATGATGGAGCCGTCGAGAAGCTCGCGCAGCTCCACCGTGCCCAACAGCTTCGCCAACAGCGCCGGGTCCAGTGCCAGGGCCGCCGCGCGTTTTTCCGCCAGCGGCGAGTCCCCCTCATACATGAAGGCGCCGGTGTAGTTGAACAGCAGCGAGGACGCAAAGGGCGAGGGCTGTTCCGTGGTGACCTCCGCGATGCGAATGCGGCGGTGCGCCAGCTCCCGCATGACCTCCGTCAGCGCCGGCAGATCGTAGACATCCTGCACACACTCGCGCACGGTCTCCAAGATGATGGGGAAAGAAGGGTAGTTGCGGGCGACGTCGAGAAGCTGCTCCGCGCGCTGGCGCTGCTGCCACAAGGGCGCGCGCTTGCCCGGGTTGCGCCGCGGCAGCAGGAGAGCTCGCGCCGCGCATTCCCGGAAACGTGAGGCAAAGAGCGCGGAGTTGCCCACCTGTTCGGTGACGATGTCCGCGATCTCATCGGCGTCGAAAAGAAAGAGCGCGGCATCCGGGTCCGCCTCGCCCTGCGGCAGGCGCAGCACGATGCCGTCATCGCCCGCCACCGCCTGGGCATCCATCCCGGTGCGCTCCGCCACGCGCTGTCCCACCGCCAGCGCCCACGCCGCATTCACCGGCCGGCCAAACGGGGTGTGCAACAGCACGCGCCAATCCCCCAACTCGTCCGTGAAGCGCTCCAGTAGCAACGTTTTCTCATCCGGGATGAGCCCAGTGGCCTCGTTCTGTTCCTGCAGGTAGGCGGAGATATTACGCCGCGCGTTCTCGTCAGCGTCGCGCACGATAGACGCATCCGCGTGCGCCTCACGCCGGAATGCGCCCAGCGCCTTGCCTAACTCATAGGGCCGCCCAGCTTGGTCACCGTTCCAGAAGGGCAAACGCCCCGTATGCCCCGGCGCGGGTGTCACCAGCACCTGGTCGCGCGTGATCTCCTCCACGCGCCAGCTTGTCGCACCGAGGGTGAAGATATCCCCCACCCGGGTTTCATAAACCATTTCCTCATCGAGCTCGCCCACGCGGCGCGGCGATTTCTCCTCACCGCCCACGAGGAAGACCCCAAACATGCCGCGGTCCGGGATGGTGCCGCCGTTGGTTACCGCCACTCGCTGCGCGCCGGGGCGCGGGGTGAGCACGCCCGTCACGCGGTCATAAACCACCCGCGGTTTCAGCTCCGCAAAATCCGTCGAAGGATACACACCACTGACCAAGTCCAGCACGGAGTCGAAGACCTCGCGCGCCAAATCCCTATAGGGCCAGGCGCGGCGCACGGTGTCGTACCAACTATCGGCCTCGAGTCCCTCACTCGTGCCCGCGCTTGCCGACGCCACCACCGCCGCCACCGTCTGCTGTGCCAAGACATCCAACGGGTTGCGCGGGGAGTGCATCTCCTCGATGAGGCCCTCCTCCATGCGGGCGACGGTGAGAGCTGATTGCACGAGGTCCGCGCGGTGCTTGGGATAGAAGGAACCGTGCGAGACCGCTCCCACCGAGTGCCCGGCGCGGCCCACGCGCTGCAGGCCGGAGGCCACCGAGGGCGGGGATTCCACCTGCACCACCAGTTCCACTGCACCCATGTCGATGCCCAACTCCAGGGAGCTCGTGGCCACCACGGCCTTGAGCGTGCCTTCCTTGAGCATCGTCTCCGTCAGCGCGCGCTCATCCTTGGACACCGAACCGTGGTGCGCCCGGGCGATCACAGCAGGTGCCTTACCTGCGACGTCAACCTGCTTCATCAGCTGGGCCGGGTCGCGCCGGGTGGCTGGGCTTAAGGATTCTGGATCGTGCTCCTGGGCATAGAGCTCATTAAGCCGGCTAGTAAGCCGCTCGGCGGTGCGACGGGAATTAACGAAGACGAGCGTGGAGCGGTGCTCCATGATTTCGGCGTAGAGCTCTTCCTCGATGAAAGGCCAGATGGATTTCGCCGTGGGCAGGGCGGAGTCTCCTGCCGCGCTTTGTACGCGCAACGCGTCTTGAGGGCCTTCGGTGATGCCCAGGGGGTCGTCGACAGTCGCCTCCCCGATGGGGGATCCCTGCTCCGGGGTGGGCAGGTCCGACATGTCCTCGACCGGCACGTGGACGTCGAGCTGCCAGCGCTTCTTCGCGGGCGGGGCGATGATGTCCACGGGACGGTCGCCGCCCAAGAAGTTCGCGACAGCACTCAGCGGCCGCACCGTGGCGGAGAGCCCAATGCGCTGAAACTCCCCGGCGATGAGCGCGAGGCGTTCCAAAGTCAGGGCCAGGTGCACGCCGCGCTTGGTGCCGGCCAGGGCGTGGATCTCATCGATGATGACGGTATCCACGGTCTTCAGAATGCCCGCAGCCTTGGAAGTGAGCATGAGGTAGGCCGATTCCGGCGTGGTGATGAGGATGTCCGGGGGCTTGCGCACTTGACGGGCACGCTCGGCTTGCGGGGTATCGCCGGAGCGGACTCCCACAGTGATATCCGGCACGTCGAGACCTAGGCGCTCAGCGGTGCGGGCGATGCCGTTGAGTGGGGCGCGCAGGTTATTCTCCACGTCCACGCCCAGTGCTTTGAGCGGGGAAATGTAGAGAACCCGTACGCCATCGTGGGCACCTTCACGGGCTGGGTCATTACTCAGTGGCAGCGCGGTCTGGCCTTCGCGCTCCACCAAAGAATTCAGCGCCCACAAAAATGCCGCGAGCGTCTTACCGGAGCCGGTCGGCGCCACGACGAGGGCATTCGCACCACCGGAAATCGCCTCCCACGCCTGCTCCTGGACCGGGGTGGGGGCGGCGAATACGTCGGCGAACCAGCCAGCAACCTGCGGGCGGAACTTCGCCAGAACGTTTTTGAACATGCCCTACTGTATCGCGCGCGCTAATCTGGTCACTATGACCGTTGAGATTTCTGATTCCCGTCTAACTAACTCCCTTGCCGATGGCTGCGGCGAGATCCTCAAAGGCGTGCGCAACGGTGGCCTGCTGCGCGGCTTGGCGCTGGGTGATGCCGGCGATGAAGCCGCTCAGGAATGGATCGCCCGCGTCCTCGAGCAGCACCGCCCACAGGACGGTGTCCTGTCTGAGGAGGCCTCCGATGACTTGAGCCGCCTGAAGAAGGAGCGCGTGTGGATCATCGATCCGCTCGACGGCACCAAGGAGTTCGCCACCGGCCGTCAGGACTGGGCGGTCCACATTGCGCTCGTCGAAAACGGCACCCCCATCCACGCCGCAGTAGGTATGCCGGATCTCGGCGTTACTTTTAAGTCTTCCGATGTGCGTGCGGTGACCGGCCCGCTATCGAAGAAAATCGTGGTTTCCCGTAACCGCCCGCCGAAGGTGGCGGACTACATCGCTGAGAAGATGGACTACGAGACCGTGGGCGTCGGCTCCGCGGGTGCCAAGGCCATGCACGTACTCCTCGGTGACTATGACGGTTACATTCATGCTGGCGGTCAGTACGAGTGGGATCAGGCTGCTCCGGTCGGCGTTGCTTTGGCTGCGGGCCTGCACTGCTCCCGCCTTGACGGTTCTCCCATCACATTCAACAACGAGGACACCTTTATCCCCGACCTGCTGGTCTGCCGCCCCGAGCTGGCTGATGACATCCTCGAACACGCCGCCGCCTACGCGGAGGCCAACGGCGGGTACTAGGTTTCTTGTGCGGCGTTCCCCTCCTACGCAGCGCCGCTAAATCAAAGTCCCAACTCGTCTGCAAGACGAGAAACCATTCGAGCATGAAACTCGTGGTAGTCATTTAGTGTGTCTTTGCCTAGGTAACCGAAAACCTCGGCATTAATCACGCCAATTATCTGTATCCACGCCTCAAGCGCCTTTTCCATGACGTCAGCGGGAAGTTCCACATCAAGCTCATCAGATGCCGCCGCAAGGTCTTGCGAGAGCTGAGAGGAACGCGGTTCTAACTCTTTAACCGAGGTCTCAGTTAACAAAACGGCTAGACGCCGACTAACTTTTGTACCCGCACCCGTTGTTTCTGAGGCGGGCGCTTCGTATCCAATGATGGGCGTGCCGTAAATAAGCGCCCACCTTTGAGGAAATTTCAAAGCCCACATTCTCATAGCGGCAACAAGGCTCACGAATTTAGCTCGCGTCCCAGTGGCCGCACCCACTCCTTGGGCAACGGCGCCATCGAGCGCTTCAAACGCATCGACAATCAGCATCGTTAATAGGTGGGCCCTGTCGGGCACATAGCGGTAGATACCCGAAGAAACTATCCCCAAATCACGAGCAATTGCACGCAGATTCAAGGCTTCTGGGCCACCTGCATCAAGCTGCTTTCGTCCGAGCTCAACAATGCGCGACATCGTCTCTTCGCGAGCACGCGCTCTTGGTGTCATCGACATATGAAAACTATATCAACACAAAAGAGAGCACTGCTCTTGACGGTAGCCGAGTGCAACTATAACCTTAGAGAGCACCAGTCACTAATAAGAGTGGAGGACACTCAATGCACTTTCTCATCACCGGCGCGGGCCCCGTTGGCCGTGCACTATCACGTGAACTCGCAAAAAGAGGGCACACATGCACAATCATGACGCGGCGACAGCCCCAATTCGCCACCAGTGAAAACGTTGATTTCAAGAAGGGCGACGCAACACACAGTGACGCCTACCCCGACCAGATCGACGGCATTGCCCACTGCATCCACGCCCCATATGACGCACAAAAGTGGCGCGACCTACTCATTCCAGCTGAAGAAACCGTGCTGAAGGTAGCCACCCAACGGGGCATCCCCGTCGTCTTTCCCGAATCGATGTATGGGTTCGACCAGACTTACGAGGTGATTTCGCCTGATACTCCCCTCACCCGATCTCGCAATGGAAAACCCGGTGTTCGAGCGACCCTAATCGAGAACCGCTTAGCCTCCCCCTCGCGCACTACCTCAGTAATCGCGGCCGATCTGTACGGACCAGATGCCGGCCCCGGATGCGTTTACCATCAGCTCATCATTGGGAAGAAGCGTCCCCTTGCTCTTTTTAACGCACACGCTAAACACTCGGTCACGTATCTTCCAGACTTTGCACGAGCGTTGGCAGACGCACTTTTAGGTGATTCAACACCCCCAATAATTTCCACACCTTGCGCTCCCGCTCTGACTCAAGCTGAGTTTGCTCGACGTGCCGGATGCCAACACTCCCCCATCACTATTCACTCATGGATGCTAAAAGTAGCTGGCGTTGCCAGCACGGACCTCCGAGGACTGAAAGAAATGAGATACCTGTGGGACCGTCCCTCAATTCTTACCGGCGCCACGTCCTCATGGCAGGCGACCCCAACCGACGAAGCTCTAGAGGCTATTTATCAAGCCCAGCTATCGAAATAACAAATCTCATCACCGGTACCCCTACCGCTCTACCTAAGATTTCTCCAACGTTCTACACTTGGACATCATGAGTGACACTCCCACCGCTTCTTCAGCCCTCACAACACCATATGAGGATCTTCTCCGCCGCGTCCTCGAAGAAGGCACACCCAAAGGCGACCGCACTGGCACCGGTACCCGTTCCCTGTTCGGCGCCCAGCTGCGCTACGACCTGGCGGAGTCCTTTCCGCTGCTCACCACCAAGAAGGTTTATTTCCACGGCGTGATTGGTGAGCTGCTGTGGTTCCTGCGCGGCGAGTCCAACGTGAAGTGGCTGCAGGAGAACAAGGTCCGCATCTGGAACGAGTGGGCTGATGAGAACGGTGAGCTGGGCCCCGTCTACGGCGTGCAATGGCGCTCCTGGCCCACGCCGGATGGCCAGCACATCGACCAGATTCAGGTCGCGCTCGATACCTTGAAAAACAACCCGGATTCGCGCCGCAACCTGGTCTCCGCGTGGAACGTCTCTGAGCTTGACAAGATGGCGCTCATGCCCTGCCATCTGCTTTTCCAGCTCTACGTCGCTGACGGCACACTCTCCATGCAGGTCTACCAGCGCTCAGCCGACATGTTCCTCGGTGTTCCCTTCAATCTGGCTTCCTATGCCGCGCTAACCCACATGTTTGCCCAGCAAGCAGGCTTGGACGTAGGCGAGCTCATTTGGACCGGCGGCGATTGCCACATCTACAACGACCATATTGAGCAGGTCAAGGAACAACTCTCCCGCGAGCCCCGAGAGTATCCACAGCTCAAGCTCCACAAGGCAGAGAGCATCTTTGACTACGACTTCGAGGATTTCGAGGTCATCGGCTACGACCCCCACCCCACCATCAAGGCGCAGGTGTCCGTCTAATGCTGGGCGCAATCTGGGCCCAGTCCCTCGACGGCATCATTGGCGACGGTGCCGTCATGCCCTGGCATGTGCCGGAGGACCTCAAGCACTTCAAGGACGTCACCATGGGCGCACCTGTCATCATGGGCCGCAAGACGTGGGAATCCCTCAACCCCAAGTTCCGCCCGCTGCCAGGCCGAGAGAACATCGTGCTGTCCAGCCATGAACCCGGCGAATGGTCTGCGGGTGCCACCGTGGTGGATAGCCTCGACGCCGCGCTTGATGCTGCGCCTGGCGATGCCTGGATCATCGGCGGCGGCCAACTCTACAACTCCGCCCTCGACCGCGTGGACCGAATCGAGGTGACCCTCATGGGTGTGCAGGTCGGCGATGCCTACGGCGACGATGCCGTGCATGCCCCCTCCGTGCCGGAGGAGTTCAGTCTTTCTGCCGATAGCGACTGGCTGACCTCACAGTCCGGACACCTCACCATCCCCGGGCAGCCGCCGAGCGAGCTGCCGATGAAATACCGATTCCTTACCTACGACCGAAAGGCTGCTGCTTAATGGCTACTACCCCGGAAACTACCGAACACGTCACCATCTTCTACGCCGACTGGTGCCCGTTCTGCCAACGCCTGATTTCCGCCCTCAATCGCACTGAGACTCCGCACGCGCTCGTCGACGCCGAAGCGGAAGGCACCGAAGATATCAACGCTTGGATCGAGTCCGTCAACGACGGCAACCGCATCGTGCCCACCGTCCTCTACTCCGACGGCACCCACGCCACCAATCCCGCTGCTAGCGAAGTCCGCGCCAAGTACGCGGAGCTGGCTGGCGAATAAGCCCCCGCAGCCAGCGCGACCAAAGGCCACGCGTTTACCGCCGCCCTAAGCAGGGCTGCTAGTCTTACCTAGGTGCGCAACGCACCCCCTGCCCCAGTAGCTCAGGGGATAGAGCACGGCTCTCCTAAAGCCGGTGTCGGAGGTTCGAATCCTCTCTGGGGCACTCTCTGGGGCACTCTCTGGGGCACTCTGTGAAATCTCGAGACATCGTTCCGGTCGGTGTCTCGAGACTTCACACTTTGCCCGAAGATCGTGTTGCAGAGGTGGCCAAGCTGCGTCGTGAAAACTAAGAGCTTCGAGGCACCAATGAGTTGCTGAAAGCAGCTTCGGCTTTCGCGTCAGAACTCGACCCACAACGCTAAAAAATGATCCGATTCATTGATGAGTATCCGAATCGATTCTCACTCAAGTTAATGTGTGCGACGTTGAAGAACAATCGCAAAGGTCGCTTTCATTACCTCGCTTGGTTACCGCCAATCCAAAGCTCGTGGCATGAGTGCCCGCAGACTTCATGACGCTGCTTTTCTTGAGCACCTTCGCCACACTCACGCTGATACCAATGGTGTGCGGAAGATCCGGAACGCGCTTGTCCGTGAAGGAATCGCTATCGACCGAGAGCAGACTGCTAGATTGCTGCGTGCGGCCGGACTGTCTGGCAAAGGCAAAGGCGGGGCACCTGTAACCACCTGCAAACCCAAGGGGCCGGACATACGCCCAGCTCTAGTTGGTCGAGAGTTCAAAGCCGCTGGGCCTAACCGGCTGAGGGAGCCAGACATTACCATCAGAGACCTGCGGCCGGAAATGCGACTAGAATTCGCTACCCGCTAAGGCATCCAACCGCTGCTCATTTCAAATCAGACGCCATTCATTGGCTTATGTTCTCGGAGGCAAGCCGCGCGTAAACGAGGGTGTCGGTCCATTCACCCTTGCTAAACCAGTCCTGGACGTGATGCGCTTCGAGCCGGAGCCCAACGCGGTTAGCAAGTGCTGCCGAGGCACTATTGCGGGCATCCATCTGTGCGGTAATGCGGTGGAGATGGTAATGGTCAAACCCGAGGGCAAGTACCGCGCGAACGGCTTCACTAGCGAATCCTTGCCCACCGTGTGCCGGGTTCAGAACCCACCCGATCTCGCCCTGGCGGTGCTCCTTATCTGTGAGCCACAGTGCGACGTCTCCGATCGGGGTGCCGTCATACTCGATGACTAGTGCAAGCGCACCA
>NZ_CABTZR010000064.1 GCF_902489365.1 uncultured Corynebacterium sp.
CCGCCCGAAGCAAATCTATGTTCGTATGGCTCACGGAACGCATGGCCTTGCGCAGCAATTCCGGGTCGGAATCATCCACCGCAGGAGCAGTCTTCGGCTCCGGCAACGGCGGCAACTCGCGCCCCTCCCAGAACAAGGCATTGCGCTCCTCCTGAGAGAGGTCCGCGGCCCCGCTCGCGGAGTAGGAATCCTCCGAGGCCGCCTTGGCTTGTTCCATCACCGCCTGCTCTAAGCGCGCGACGTCGAGGCCGCGCAAAGCAAAGATAACGGCGGGGTCAGCATCCATGCGCGCGGCAAGGCGGTCTGCCACCGCCACGACGTGCTTGCACACGTACTCCGGGTCGGGGCAGGTGCAGGAGAAACGGAGGTCGTCGGGGTACTCGGCGATGAGGATGTCGAGGGAGGCGTCGGCAAGCATGCCTTCCTTGGCCTTCGCTACGGAATTGGGGGTACGTGCGAACATCTCCGACAGCCGCCCGATGTCCTCGTTATTGCGGTAGGGCACCTGGATGAGCACCGCGAAAGGCTCATTCTGGGAGCCCGCGACCTTTCCGTGCACTGCGCCATTGCGCACGTCAAGGCCCACGACATGGCCCTCCGTGGCGTACTGGCGCCCGCGGCGAATGCGGCCGGAATCCGTTTGCTGGTTGACAAAGTTGAGCAGGCGCGTGGCCGCCGGCTGCATGGTGCGCACGCGGTCGACCCGGTTGACTTCCTCCGGCGTGCTCACGCGCTTGCGGGTGCCAAAGTTGGCGTAGATGACGTTGTCGTCCTCAGGTCTCTTCGGTGCCATTTACTTCTCCTGTCCCCTATAGCTCATGAGATCCGCCAGCTGCTCGGGACTCAGTTCGGTGAGCCAGCCCTCGCCTTCGCCCACGACGGCACCGGCCAGCTGCGTCTTGCCGTCGAGGATGTCCTGGATGGATTCCTCCAAGGTACCGGCGGTAATCATCTTGTACACCTGCACGTTGCGCTGCTGGCCGATGCGGAAGGCGCGGTCCGTGGCTTGGTTTTCCACCGCCGGGTTCCACCAGCGGTCCATGTGCACGACGATCGACGCCGCCGTGAGGTTCAAGCCTGTACCGCCCGCTTTGAGCGAGAGCAGCATGACGGGCGCGCCATCCTCGGCTTGGAATTCTTCGACCATCTGGTCGCGCCGGTTCTTGCTCACCCCACCGTGCAAGAAGGGAATCTCGCAGCCCAGCTGCTCAGAGAGGTAAGGCTGGAGGACGTCACCGAAGGCCTTGTACTGGGTGAAGATCAGCACGCGCTCCGAGGATTCGATGGCCTGGTCGATGATCCGCATGAGCTCTTCCACCTTGCCGGAGCGGTGCTTGCCTTTGATGGTCACGGGGCTGCCATCGGCCAAGAAGTGCGCTGGGTGGTTGCAAATCTGCTTGATGCGGGTCAGCGATGCCAAGATGAGGCCGCGGCGCGAGATGCCCTCCTTCTTCTTTGCCAGGGCCTGCTCCACGTCATTGACGAGGGCCTTGTAGAGGGCGGCCTGCTCATCGGTCATGCGCACGGTGATGATCTGCTCGGATTTCTCTGGTAGGTCATCGATGATATTCGGATCCGTCTTGAGGCGGCGCAGGATGAACGGGCCGGTGAGCAAGCGCAGGCGCTCCGCCATGACATCGCTGCCCTCGCGCTCGATGGCCTTGGCAAAGTGGTTGCGGAAGAAGGAAGCAGAGCCCAGGATCCCGGGGTTGCAATAGTCCAGGATGGAGCGCATTTCCGACAGCCGGTTCTCAATCGGCGTACCGGTCAGCGCCACGCGGTGCCGCGAGGGGATGGCGCGCACGGCCTTGGAGGAGCGCGTGGAGGCGTTCTTGATCGCTTGGGCTTCATCGAGGACCACGCGATCCCACTCCACCTTGCTCAAGGTCAGGAAGTCACGGCTGACCGTGCCATAGGAAGTGATGACGATATCGGCGTTCTGCGCCGCCGTGACCAGCTCTTCGCCCTTCAGGCGCCCGGTGCCGTGTTGCACCATGACCTTAAAGTCGGGCACGAAGCGCGTGGCTTCCCTAGCCCAGTTGCCCACCACGGAGGTCGGGGCAACCACCAGGGTGGGTTTCCACGCCTCCGCTTCCCCCTCAGTCTCATGGGCGGCCTTTTCTACCGCCAGCAGGGACAACAGCTGTAGTGTCTTGCCCAAACCCATATCATCTGCCAGCACCGCGCCGATATTGTTGCGGGACATCCAATACAGCCAGTCGACGCCCCGGCGCTGGTACTCACGCAGCTCGGCATGGACCGTATCGGGGATCTCCACGCGGTCGGGCGCAGTACTATCTAGCCCGCCGAGCAACGACGTGTGCCACTCGGAGCCGGTGAAAGCGACGGGGTCCTCCGCCATGGATTTCAAGGCCATCTCGCGCAGGTCCGCAAGCGTTACCGCTTCTTCTTGCTCGCCCTCGTTGAATTCCTTGCGGCGGCGCTCCACCTCGGCCACGAGTTCTTCCCAGCCGGGTTGTTCCAGCTGGCGGGCCATCTCGGCGGTCGCGGCGAGCTGCTCGAGCTCCTTTAGGGCGCGCTTGCGGGCGGTATCGGCCAACTCGCGCATATACTGCGAGATCTTGTTCAGGGCCTGGGTATCCGCCATGACCCACTCGCCGCGCAGGCGAATCAGGCCGGACTTGGAAGAGATGAGCTCTTGCATTTCGGCGTCGGTCAGTTGTGTATCACCCACCGAGAGCTTCCAGTCATAGCTGAACAACTTCTCCATGCCGATGTGCGCCTTGGTGGCGGCATCAGCTGGATCGCGCACCTCCGTGGTTTCCAACTTGGCCTTGGTCTCCATGTGGGACCAGGACTTGGGCAGCAGCACGGTAAAGCCGGCTTTGCGCAGGGCGGCGGCGTCGTGGGTGACAAAATCCACGAGCTGTTCCGTGGTCAGGTAGACGTCCCAGTCACCCGAATTCCGGCTCGCCGGTGCGGAGTAGTACTTCAGCCGCGGAGCCACATCAAAAGCATGGCGGCGGGCTTCACGCAGCTTCTCGACGCTCCCCCGGTCCAACTGCTCCTGCCGCACCGGCAGGGGCGAGTCCGTACCGGAGCGCACCAGCAGGCGGATGGGCCACGCTGCATCCTCAACGGAGACAGTGTCATTTGGCGGCTCCTCCACGAGGAACACGAGCTGGAGGTCGACGGAAGTAATGGAATCCTTCCACTCGTTGAGTCCGCGCAGCAGCTGCGCGCGCCCCTTCTTCACGGGCGAAGTTCTCAACAGCGCCTGGGCGAAGTCATGCCACGGCGCGGCGCGCGGGGCGTCGATCTGCGGGCGCAGCTGGGTATAGGCAATCCAGTGCGTGAGCTCATCCGCCAAATCATCAGAGAGAGCCCGGTTATTAATGGAGAGGATGCCGGGCGCGGAGGCTAGCATTTCCGCCAGCCAGCTACGCTCCCCCAAGCCGGAAGCCAGCTGCCACATCGGGTACCACTCGCCGGCTTGGTAGGACAGGCGGATGGTCACGCGGCCGGCGCGTACAAAACGGTAAAGCCCGCGGTAGGCGCGGATGAGCCACAGGAGATCTGGCGCGATGGTCGCGCGCTGCTCCGGGGTGGCCGCTTGGCTATCGGTGTCGAGGTATTCCAGCTTGGCCAATGTTTCTACCGCTTCATCCGGGGCGAACATGGCCATGGGAACCATGAGGGAGACGTCCTTGCCCTTCGGTGTGCGCAGCGAGACTCGCGCTCGGTTGCGGAAGGTCTTCTTGCTCAGGATGCTATCGACCGTATCCGGAAAGGTTCCCTCCGGGACTGCTGAGGGCATGATGATCTTGTGCCCTTCGACCTGTTCGATCCATAGACTCAGGCCGGAGACGGGCAGCCAGAGGCCATGCAGCAGGTAAGAAGCCATAGGGGCCAGTTTAGCAGGATGCCTTTTGGGCGACGGGGTCGCAGAAAGTTCCCGAATCCTGCCTAAATAGACAATCGTTATAGTCTCGTTACATAACGACGTAACGCCAGTAAGACCGTACAATAAGCTGTGACCAAGGTAACCAAATACTGGTCAACCAGCCAATTTTCAGTTGGGTAGGAGCTTGTGCCTCGTTAGCGTGGTTAGGTCCTATTTTTTAATCTCAATCTCAAGGAGAGATCAGTGCAAGACTCCACTTGGTATGTCGTTGCGATGATCATCTACCTGCTTGCCATGGCCGCTATCGGCTTCTGGAGCTACAAGCAGACGGATGAGTACGACGACTACGTTCTCGCCGGCCGCGGCCTCCACCCGTTTGTCGCCGCCCTGTCCGCCGGCGCCTCCGATATGTCTGGCTGGCTGCTCATGGGCCTGCCGGGCGCTTTGTTCCTGACCGGTATGTCCGAGCTGTGGATGGCCATCGGCCTCCTCATCGGTGCTTGGGCCAACTGGAAGTGGGTCGCGCCGCGTCTGCGCTCCTACTCCGAAATTGCCGGCAACTCCATTACCGTGCCCTCCTTCTTTGAAAACCGCCTGCACGATAAGTCGCGCCTGCTGCGCATCATCGCGGCGGCCATCATTATCTTCTTCTTCACCTTCTACGTCTCCTCCGGCATGGTGGCCGGCGGCCGTTACTTCGAGTCCAGCTTCGGCGGCGACTACATGGTCGGCATGCTCGTCGTGGCAGCCGTGACGGTCTTCTACACCTTCGTCGGTGGCTTCCTGGCGGTGTCCTACACCGATACCGTTCAAGGCCTGCTGATGTTCGCCTCCCTCATCATCGTGCCGATCATGGTGCTCTTCTCCTTGGATAACCCGGGTGAGATCTTCAGCTTCGCCGCTGAGAACCCCTACGCCACCGGTGGCGTGATTGAGAACCCCAATTACTTCTCCCTGTTCTCCGGCGTCTCCGCTGCCGTCATCATCGGCAACCTGGCCTGGGGCCTGGGTTACTTTGGCCAGCCGCACATCATCGTGCGCTTCATGGCCCTGCGCAAGCCTTCCGATGCCCGCGCGGGCCGCTTCTACGGCGTGAGCTGGATGGGCATCTCCCTGATCGGAGCCATCTTTGTGGCGCTCTCCGGCACGGTCTTTTTCACTGAGACCAACCACTCCATTACTGACCAGGAGAACTACGAGACCATCTTCCTGGACATGGCTCAGGTCATGTTCCACCCGCTGTTTGCTGGTCTGGTTCTGACCGCTGTTCTCGCAGCCATCATGTCCACGATGTCCTCCCAGATGCTGGTTGTCTCCACCTCCCTCATCGAGGACCTCTACCTCATCTTCGCTAAGAAGAAGCCACGCCAGGAGGTTCTGATCAACCTCTCCCGTACCGCCGTCGTGGCCATCGCCATCGTCGCTGCTGTGCTGGCTATCAACCCGTCGGATTCGATCCTGGGTCTGGTCGGCTTCGCCTGGGCTGGCTTCGGCTCCGCCTTCGGCCCAATCGTCCTGCTGTCGCTGTACTGGAAGCGCCTCAACTCCACCGGCGCTATCGCCGGCATGCTCACCGGTGCGATCGTGGCCATCGGCTGGGGCATGAGCCCGCTGGGCGATACCCTCTACGAGCTGGTTCCGGGCTTCATCTCCGCTCTACTCGTGGCTGTCGGCGTTTCCCTGGCCACCAAGGCCCCGGATGAGAAGGTCACCCAGGAGTTCGAGGAGGCTACCCGCTTGGCCAAGCTCGTTGAGAAGAACGATGACTTGGACTTCGAGGAGGCCGCAGAGAAGGTTCAGAAGTAGCCTTCGCCCTATCCTCTTCTTCCCGAACCCCGCTCCCAGCACTGCACGACACTGCTGGGCGGCGGGGTTTCGCCTTGTGGCCGCCTCAGCTGGCCAGTCTGTGTACTCACAAACTTCCCGCCTCTGTGGGAACCCCACGTCCCGCCGCACAGTCTAAAACTGCATGAACCTGCGCGCGGCCTATATCGGTTTCCTCTCCATAGCCACGCTGGCCTACGGCGGCTACCACCTCATCCCCGGCCCCGACCTGGGTGTGACTACCGTGCCTGCGCGCGTGGAGGCCCCTGGCTACGACCGCGATGACTTCGGCGGCTGGACTCCCGGAACCCGCGATAATGTCAAAGCCGCGCAGACCATCGACGGCACTCTCTACGATCCTTATGCCCGCGCGCCCGCGCCGCAGCGCGTGGAAGTCGACCACGTCTTTCCGCTCTCCGCCGCTTGGGATCTCGGCGCGTCAGCCTGGCCGCGTGATAAGAAAATGGCCTTCGCCAATGATCCGCTCAACCTCGTCGCTACCGCCCGCAATTTGAACCAAGCCAAGTCCGATTCCTTGCCGGCGGACTGGCTCCCACCGACTGATCGTTGCGACTATTCGCAGCGCCTTGCCGCTGTGGCCCGCAAGTACCAACTACCGCTGCCTGCCCGCGATTATGCGGTCATGCGCCACCAGTGCCGATTCGATTTCATCTCACAGCACCGTTAGACTTTCGCTGGGAAAAGCCCCGTATAGAAAGGTAAAGCGCACTCCCCATGACTAGCTTGCTCATTTTCCTCCACGCCTTCGCCGCTATCTTGTTGGTCGGTACCGTATGTATCTCCACCTCCGCCTTCCCAGCACAGCTGGCAAAGGCTGGCGCTGGTGATGCTTCGGCCGCTGGTGCAGCCGGCATCCTCAACAAGATCACCTCGACCTATGGCTATATTTCCGCCATTGTTCCGGTCATCGGTCTGGCTGTCTTCCTTACTGACCTGGATGCCTACAAGTCCCAGGTCCAGTTCCACATTGCCCTTCTGCTCTCCGTCATCGCTTGGGTAATTCTGCTCGTCGTAGTTATCCCGAAGCAGAACAAGGCCATGGCTGCCATTGCTAGCCCGGGCAGCGCCGATGTGGCCAAACTGAAGAAGCAGCTGGCTATGTTCTCCGGCATCTTCAACCTGCTGTGGGTTGTGTGCGCCATCCTGATGTACGTCTAAACTTTCCGGTTTAGCCCTCAATAGCAAAACCTCCCAAGCCCTCAATGAGAGTTTGGGAGGTTTTCTCGTGCAGCGTTAAGGCCGCTGCGGTGCCTGGCGGAGACTAGTCGCGCCAGCCGCCGCGGCGCCCGCCACGGTCGCGGCCACGTCCACCGCGGTCACGGTCGCGGTATCCGCCGCGCTCACCGCGTCCACCACGGCCACGTCCACCGTAGCCGCCGCGTCCACGGTCATCATCGAAGTTCCGGCGCGGAGGGCGGCCGGTATCCTTCTGAATCTTGATCAGCTGACCGGAAATGCGGGTGTCCTTCAGACGGTCCAGCACTGCCGGGTCCAGGTTCTTCGGCAGGTCCACCAAGGTGTGGCCCACCGCGATGGTAATGCGGCCGAAGTCCTTAGAGGACAGGCCACCTTCATTGGCCAGCGCGCCCACGATCGCACCCGGGCGCACGTTCTGACGCTTGCCGACGTCCAGCCGGTACGTCTCAAAGTCCCCATCCGGGCGGCGCGGGCCGCGGTCACGGCCGCCGCGTTCACGACCACGGTCACGCCCGCGGCCGTCGCGCTCGAAGCGATCGCGCTCGCGACGGTCCTTCTTGGTCACCGGACGCTCCTTGAGCAGGAAGTCCGTCCCGCCCTGCAGCTGCACGGCCAGGGCGGCAGCGATATCATCCATCGCCACGTTCTCAGCCGCGGAGTACTCGCGCACCATGTCGCGGAAGAACTCGAACTGCTTGTCCTCCTGCGAAGCGCCGATGGAAGCGAAGAACTTCTCCTTGCGCTTGGCGTTGACCTCATCCGCGGTCGGAAGGTCCATCTCCTCCAAGCGGGCGTTGGTCACGCGCTCGATGGAGCGCAGCATACGACGCTCACGCGGGGTGACGAACAGGATGGCCTCACCAGTGCGGCCAGCACGGCCGGTACGGCCGATGCGGTGCACGTAGGACTCGGTGTCATTCGGGATGTCGTAGTTGACCACGTGGGTAATGCGGTCCACGTCGAGACCGCGCGCGGCAACGTCGGTCGCCACCAGGATGTCGAGGCGGCCATCCTTAAGCTGATCGACGGTGCGCTCACGCTGCTGCTGGGCAATATCACCATTGATGGCAGCAGCGTTGTAGCCAGCCTCCTTGAGGCTATCGGCCACGTCCTCGGTCGCGTGCTTGGTGCGGCAGAAGACGATGATGGCGTCGTAGTCAATGACCTCGAGGATGCGGGTGAAGGCATCCATCTTGTGGCGGTGCGGGGTCAGCAGGAAGCGCTGCGTGATGTTGTCGTTGGTGCGGCGCTCCGACTTCACCGTGATTTCGGCAGGGTTGTTGAGGTACTGCTTGGACAGGCGGCGAATCGAGTTCGGCATGGTGGCCGAGAAGAGTGCGACCTGCTTGTCTTCCGGGGTGTCCTCAAGAATGCGCTCAACGTCTTCCTGGAAGCCCATGTTGAGCATCTCGTCCGCCTCATCGAGGACGAGGAAGCGCAACTGGGAGATGTCCAGGGAACCCTTCTCCAGGTGGTCGATGACACGACCCGGGGTGCCCACGATGATCTGGGCGCCACGGCGCAGACCGGACAGCTGGATGCCATAAGCCTGGCCACCGTAAATCGGCAGGACCTCGATGCGGCCCAAGTGGTCCGCGAAGGACTGGAAAGAGTCCGCTACCTGGAGGGCCAGCTCGCGAGTGGGCGCGAGGACCAAAGCCTGCGGGTAGCGGGCCTCGGTATCGATCTGGGAGAGAACCGGCAGCGCGAAGGCCGCGGTCTTACCCGTACCCGTCTGGGCCAAGCCGACAACGTCGCGGCCCTCCATGAGGATCGGGATGGTTTCTTCCTGAATCGGGGATGGCTTGGTAAAGCCCACCTTGGACACGGCTTCCTGAACGTCATCGGGAAGGCCGAGGTGTGCAAAACCCTGGGAGTTGTCGTTGGCTGAAGTTTCTTCAGCGCCGGTGTCCTCAGGGTTATTCGCAGCCCCGGTGTCCTGGTTCGACACCTGCGAAGCGTCCAATGCTTCGCCACCTTGCGAGTTTTCCTGAGATTCCGACTTATTGAATTCTTCCGGCTCGTTGACGCCGCCGGTGGCGTTATCGGTAATGCTCATTGCTCACACCAGAGTACGGTACCAACATCCAATTAGCTATTTCGCCCCGAAGAATTACCCGAGCTTTTCCACTACGGGCTACTCCTTCGCAGCGTAACGCGTGGCGCGGTCACCGTGTTTGCCGCGCATGATGACGTGCCCAGACTCGATAAGCTTGCCCAGCGCGTAACGCACCTGGCCGCGGGTGAGCTGCGTACTGTTTACGATGTCCACGAGCGAGAGCTCGCCCTTCCGGCGCAACGCAGCAAGCACAAGTGCGGGGTTTCCGCCAAGCTTGGCGACGAGCCCGTCTTCCACCACACTGCCCTCACTGCCTATGCTCGCAGGCTCCGGAGCAGACAGAGAGGAAGCGTTAGCGCCGTGCGGTGCCGCGTCATGTTCGTCATCGCCTCGCCCCGCCCTCCAGAGGATCACGGTGAAGCGCACACCAGTGTCGATGAGGGTGGGCGGACGCAATCCAGCTTTCCGAAGCGATTCAAAAACCACCCGCATTCCTCCGCCCTGGCCCTCAATGACACGCTCGCCGTCCTCAAGCCGCAGCTTCGTGCTCAATGTGTATAGGCGCGGGTTCACAGCGACGGGTGACAGCATCTTTCCCCTGAGCTCTTCCACGGAGATGCCCCGCAATCCACCGGGGCTGGTCACAATCAGTGCTTGGCGGGTCAGCCGGACAGTGACAAATTTGCCGGCGCCTAAGCTTTCTGGGCCAAGGTCGCGGTGGACCACGGCATTAGCAATGACTTCACGAACAGCCTCCAGCGGTAGTTCTGGAACCTCGCGCAGGTGGCCATCTGTGCCATAGACCAAGTCAGTGTCGATATTCCTGTGCACCCACGCCACGGCTCCATCCACCAGATCCGGCACAGGGCCGTAGAATTCCTCCAGATTCCGGGTACGCGGTCCTTCTTCCCCCGCTGGGTATTGCACGGCCGCAGAAATATGCAGGTCGGGAAAGAATCCCTGCGGAAAGCGCCCCAGAGCGTACAAACCTGCCACACTCAGCTGCCCTTGGGAATCAACCACGCGGAATAGCTCCAGCAGCTCGGCATCGCTCGCACCCCGCAAACGAGGGGTGGCGCTGCGCAGCTCCGCCACCGCCTCCTTAAGCACCAAAGCATCACAGACTTCTAGGTTTGACCCGGGAACCGGTGCTGAGTCATAGGCAATGGCCTCGCGAGCGTGCAGCTTATCCACCTCGACCATGCGAAGGTCATTGGCGCTCATGACGTAGTCACCATCCGCCATTCGCAGGTAAGGCCGACCCCGATAGAGTGCCGGCCGCTGGTGCGGCAGCACGCCTTCGACGTGTCCAAGCACGACAGCTCGCCCTTCGACGTACAGGGTCTGAGTCTCAACGAAGGGCGCGGGTTCCACTAGGGTGCGTGCCTGATCCGCCAGCGCGCTTTCGATGGCGCCGGGATCGTCCACGCCGTGCACCGCAAAGTCGGGTTCCGCCACTCCGATAATGACGGTGCCACCGCGCGGCATGTTGGCGAAGGCACACAGAGTAGCCCCGAGGGACTGCGGCATTCCTCCGCGTCCCGACTTTACCTCCACGGTCGTAGTATCCGACTGCAAAAGGCGACAGTGCTCGAGGTAATCCTCGAGCTCATCAACCGTCCACATCATGCCTGCAGAATACCGCAGACTACAAATTCTTGCACTCTAGAGTGCAAGACTTTACGTTCTAGACTTCACGGCCACCCACGAAGGTCTTCCAGGTCATCGGCATGCCCGGGCGGTAAGCCAGGTGGATAGCGCTCGGGGTATCAAGCACGTGCAGGTCAGCAGCAGCACCGACCACCAGCGAGCCCTTGGCCGGGCGGCCTTGCGCATCCTTGCCCTCGCCTACATTCTGGCGGCGCAGCGCGGTGGCACCACCCAGCGTGCCGGCGGCAATCGCCTCATCGAGCGTGAGGTGCTGCTGAAGCACAGCCGTGGTCACGCAGAAGTTCATCGAGGAGGTATACGAGGTGCCGGGGTTGAGGTTGGAGGCGATGGCGACGGTCGCGCCGGCATCAATAAGCTTGCGCCCCGGTGCCAGCGGCTCCCGCGTGGACAGATCACAAGCCGGCAACAACGTGGCCACCGTATCGGAAGACGCCAGCGCCTCAACATCGGCATCGCTGAGGTAATTGACGTGGTCCACGGAGGCAGCACCCAACTCCACGGCGAGTGCTACGCCTGGGCCCTCCCCGAGCTGGTTGCCGTGCACGCGCACGCCCAACCCGCGGGCCTTGCCTGCCTCCAGCACGCGGCGCGACTGCTCCTCGTTGAAGGCGCCACGCTCACAGAAGACGTCGATCCACTGCACGTGCTCGGCCACCCCATCGAGCATGGGGCCGACCACTTCATCGAGGTAGGTCTCGGCCTCTGCTCCCGGCGGCACGAGGTGCGCACCGAGGAAGGTGACGTCATCGATGTGGCGGGCGGCCACCTTAGCGGCCTCCACCTCGGATTCAGTATTAAGGCCGTAACCGGTCTTCGTCTCCAAAGTCGTCGTTCCGCCGCGGCGGGCGGCAGCGATGCGCTCCACCAGAAGCTTTTCCAGGCGCCCCTCCCCCGCCGAGCGGGTGGCATCCATAGTCACGGCGATGCCACCGGCCTGGTAGGACTCGCCCGCCATGCGGGCCTCGAACTCAGCGGAGCGGTCGCCGTCGAAGATCATGTGGGTATGGGAATCCACCCAGCCCGGCAGAACTGCGCGCCCGCCAAGATCAACCTTCTCATCCGCGGCCGGGGCCTCGGAGGCAGAGCCGATCCAGGCGATGGTGCCGTCGGTGTTGGCGATGAGGGAGGCGTCGGCAAGCGTGCCTGCCTCCGACACCGTGCGCAGCTCTGAGATTCCAGTAAACAGGGTGGACATGATCTTCTTTTCCTCTCGTGTCTAGTCGCGGGCCTTGAATTCCATCGGGATACGCACGCCGCGTTCGTCGGCGACTTCCTTGGCGCGAGTGTAACCGGAATCCACGTGGCGGATAACGCCCATGCCCGGGTCGTTGGTCAGCACCGCGCGCAGCTTGGCGGCCGCCAGCTCGGTTCCGTCCGCAACGGTGACCTGGCCGGCGTGGATGGAGCGGCCCATACCCACGCCGCCGCCGTGGTGGATGGATACCCACGTGGCACCGGAGGAAACAGCGGTCATGGCGTTGAGCAGCGGCCAGTCGGCCACGGCATCGGTGCCATCGAGCATGGCCTCGGTCTCGCGGTACGGGGAAGCCACGGAACCGGAGTCCAGGTGGTCGCGGCCGATGACGATCGGGGCCTTGATCTTGCCTTCCTTGACCAGGTCGTTGAAGAGCAGGCC
>NZ_CABTZR010000065.1 GCF_902489365.1 uncultured Corynebacterium sp.
ATTCGGTGGCGAGGCTCGCGGAGGTTACTCCCGCCGAGGTTCGCGCGGAATTCTCGGATCGTGAGCAGATCGTTGCCGCTATCCCGGACTATGCCTCCGAGCGCAAGGTCAAGTTTTTGGAGGAGACGCTCGACGCCGCTCCTGGCTACGCTGATCTTTTCACCAAGCTGACCACCTTCACGGAGGCCTATTACGAGTACGCCGAGCGCGAACCGGAGCTTTTTCGCTACCTGTTTGAGCAGAAGGGCTGCGTCTTTGAAGATGAGTGGCAGTCCCTCCTGCAGGGAAACAGATCGGGCAACCGCGCGCTGGATCTGATCTATGACAACATCGCGCTCATCGCGGACGATGCACAGCTTGAGGTCGGGCCGGACGTGTGCCCCCAGACCTTGGCAAAGTTGAGCGTTGCTAGCTGGGCCACCGTCCACGGCATGGCCCACTTGAGCGTCCTTGGCGTGCTGCGGCACCAGCATTCGGTGGTGCGGCGCTTCAACCTGCGCGAGGTGTGCAAGGCGCTCATTGGAACCCTGTTCATGACGGCCGAGACGTTGGAGCTTCCCGATCTGCGTCACCCGATGCAGGAGTACCGCGCACTGCTGAGCGGCTTCACGCCGGACCGGGACCTTTCCCTGGATATTACCGCCATCGAGGATCTGACAGAGCTTCCCGCGGAGCAGGCCCGCGCGGCCGTCGTGGAGCGCGCTATCCAGCTGGCGGCGTGGGTTGGCATGCAGTCGGTGACCATCGAGAACGTCGCCGAGTACTTCGGTGTTTCTGATGTTTTCGTCGCCTCTCTGGTGGATAATGACTTCGTTCTACGTGAAACCGTTGAGCAGGAGACCGACCGTGAACTCGCGGACAGCATCCTCTACCTCTTGGAGCGGCTGCCGGAAGGGGCTTCGGCCGTCGATAAGCTCCTGTGCGTAGCGGTGGCCTATTTTCATTACGCGGTGGAGCATCCAGAGCGCTACAGCGCCTGCATTGGTGCAGCGTCTGGCTCCGTGGTCCCGCTGAGTGAGGACGGCGAGGAACAGACGCAGATGAGCGAGTCCTTTGCGCTGCTGATGCGTTTTGCCCGTGAGGCCCTGCGGGAGGCCGGGCACGAGCCGGAAGACCGCCTGGTCTACATTAAGAACTTCATCCTGTGGGCCGGTGCTGACGGCATGTGTCACCTGGCCTCGGTGGGTGAATTCCGCAACATCGACCTCGACGAGAGGTGGTCGCTCTACTACTCCGTGGCGGCCGTCGTCTTAGCATCGTTTAAGTACGGCCTTCCCCAGGAAGTAGCAGCCGCTAACCCCTAGCCCTGTCGACTGACACCGCGGGCAACCCCTAGCAATCCGCGCCGCGCAGAAAGCCTCGCAACGCAACGTCTGCGTGTCTTCCCCGACATGCTGGAGGCATCTGACAAACGGCGTCTGGCAAAAGGCGCGCACCGTAGACTTGAGCGGACCATGCTCAACCCGGCGGGGGTGAAAGATCTAAAAAAGTTCTAGTTGAGTGGAACAGACTCAAGTTCTGTAGCGTTATAGACAGTGAAGCTACCTTCCCTGCTGTAGCCGCAGGGGGGTGGATAAACAGTAGAAACGGAGAAACACAACAATGAGTTCTTTTAACCCCACCACTAAAACTCAGGAGGCCCTGCAGCAAGCGCTGCAGACGGCCTCCGCCAACGGTAACCCGGACATCCGCCCGGCACACCTCTTAGCAGCCATCCTCGAGCAGAAGGACGGCATCGCCGCCCCGGTGCTCAAGGCCACCGGCGTGGACCCGGATACGGTTCTCAAGGAGGCGCGCCAGCTTATCGACGCCCTCCCCAAGGCCGAGGGTGCCAACATGGCGAACCCGAACTTCAACCGCGACGCCCTCAACGTCCTCACCCGCGCCCAGGAGCTGGCCGGTGAACTCGGCGATGAGTATGTTTCCACCGAGGTTCTGCTCGCAGCTATTGCAGGCTCCAAGTCTGATGCTGCTGAACTGTTGACCTCCCGCGGCGCTACCTATGACGCACTCAAGGGCGCTTTCCCCTCGGTGCGCGGTGCGGCCAAAGTGACCTCGGAGAACCCCGAGGAACAGTTCCAGGCCCTGGAGAAGTACGCCACGGACCTCACCGCCCGCGCCCGCGAGGGCAAGATTGACCCGGTGATTGGCCGCGATCAGGAGATCCGCCGCGTGGTCCAGGTTCTTAGCCGCCGCACCAAGAACAACCCGGTGCTCATCGGTGAGCCCGGCGTGGGTAAGACCGCCATCGTGGAGGGCCTGGCCCGCCGCATCGTGGCCGGTGACGTACCGGAATCCCTCAAGGGCAAGACACTGCTGAGCCTGGACCTTGGCTCCATGGTCGCCGGCGCGAAGTACCGCGGCGAGTTCGAGGAGCGCCTCAAGGCCGTCCTCGATGAGATCAAGGCTTCCGACGGGCAGATCATCACCTTCATCGATGAGCTGCACACCATCGTCGGCGCTGGCGCTACGGGCGAAGGCTCGATGGATGCTGGCAACATGATTAAGCCTATGCTGGCCCGCGGCGAGCTCCGCTTGGTTGGCGCCACCACCCTCGATGAGTACCGCAAGTACATCGAGAAGGACGCCGCCCTGGAGCGCCGCTTCCAGCAGGTCTACGCCGCCGAACCTTCTGTGGAGGACACCATCGGTATCCTCCGTGGCCTCAAGGAGCGCTACGAGGTGCACCACGGCGTGCGCATCCAGGACTCGGCCCTGGTGTCCGCCGCGGAGCTCTCGCACCGCTACATCACCAACCGCTTCCTGCCGGATAAGGCCATCGACCTAGTCGATGAGGCTGGCTCCCGCCTGCGCATGGAGATTGACTCCTCCCCGCAGGAGATTGATGAGCTGGAGCGCGTTGTGCGCCGCCTCGAGATTGAGGAGCTGGCCCTGAAGAAGGAGTCGGACGCAGCCTCGAAGGACCGCCTGACTGCACTTCAGCAGGAGCTGGCGGATGAGCGCGAAAAGCTCGGTGAGCTCAAGGCCCGCTGGGCCAATGAGAAGAAGGCCATCGATGATGTGCAGACCATCAAGGAACAACTCGAGGATCTGCGCCGTCAGGCAGAGATTGCGGAGCGCGATGGTGACCTAGCCCTGGCCTCCGAGATCAACTACGGCAAGATCCCGCCGCTGGAGAAGGACCTGGCTGCCGCCGAGGAGAAGGCCGCGCAGCAGCACAACACCATGCTTAGCGAGGAAGTCACCCCGGACACCATCGCGGAGGTCGTCTCCGCCTGGACCGGCATCCCGGCCGGCAAGATGCTGCAGGGAGAGACCGAGAAGCTGCTCAACATGGAGTCCGTGCTGGGGCAGCGTGTGGTGGGCCAGAAGGAGGCCGTCACCGCGGTCTCTGACGCCGTGCGCCGCGCCCGCGCCGGTGTGGCTGACCCGAACCGCCCGACCGGTTCCTTCCTCTTCCTGGGACCGACGGGCGTGGGCAAGACGGAGCTGGCGAAGGCTCTGGCGGACTTCCTCTTCGACGATGAATCCGCGATGGTTCGCATCGACATGTCCGAGTTCGGTGAGAAGCACTCCGTCGCCCGCCTTGTCGGTGCCCCTCCGGGATACGTGGGCTACGATGCCGGCGGCCAGCTCACGGAGGCGGTGCGTCGCCGCCCCTACACGCTGGTGCTTTTCGACGAAGTTGAGAAGGCCCACCCGGATGTCTTCGACGTGCTGCTCCAGGTGCTCGATGAGGGCCGCCTGACCGATGGGCAGGGCCGCACCGTGGATTTCCGCAACACGGTCATCATCCTGACCTCGAACCTGGGTGCCGGCGGTACCAAGGAGGAGGTCATGGAGGCCGTCAAGCGCAGCTTCAAGCCGGAGTTCATCAACCGTCTTGATGATGTGGTGATGTTTGAGCCGCTGACCTCGGATCTGCTCTCTGGCATCGTGGACATCCAGCTCAAGGGCTTGGCCGAGCGCCTGTCCGGCCGTCGCCTGACGCTGCAGGTCTCCGACGCAGCCAAGCTGTGGTTGGCCGAGCGAGGTTATGACCCGGCCTATGGTGCCCGCCCGTTGCGCCGCCTGATCCAGCAGGCCATCGGTGACCAGTTGGCCAAGAAGTTGCTGGCCGGTGACATCGTGGACGGCGATACCGTGCACGTTGACGTTGCCGACGGCGGCGAGCGCCTCGAGCTAGCTGCCCGCACCGCCTAAACCGCCGCCTAAGGCGCTTAAACCGGTGAGCACGATTAGCGCTCACCGCGCTCACCGCGCTCACCGGTCGCCACCACCCGCTCATGCCCCTATGATCTGGGGGCATGAGCATTTTGATCTCCCCTCACGAGCTGAGTGAGAAGATTTACCGCGGTGACAAGACAACCATCCTTGCCTCCCTCTGGGCTCCAGGGGAAGGCGAGGCCTTCAATCAGTTTTCCTCCCTCCACATTCCGACTGCCCAGTATGCCGACGCCGCCTCCGCCTTCGTGGGCCTGCCCGGCTCCAAGGCCGGGCGCAACCCCCTCCCAAAGCCCGAGAAGATTCAAGAGTGGATCGATCACTGGGGCCTGCGTGAGGATAGCGAAGTCGTGGTCTACGACGAGGGCCGCGGACTCTTTGCCGGCCGCGCGTGGTGGACACTGCGTTGGGCGGGCATCCGCAACGTCCGCATTCTCGACGGTGGCCTGTCCAACTGGCGCGCCCAGGCGATGCCCACGCTCACCGGCCCGGGCAACCTGGGCATGACCTCAAACCTTAAAGTGACGCCGGGGTCGATGCCCACGGTCACCATCGATGAGGTCAAGGAACACGAGGGCCTGCTTCTCGACGTTCGCACGCGCAACCGCTTCGCCGGCCGCCGCGAGAACCTCGACTTGAAGGCCGGCCACATCCCGGGCGCGGTTAATCTTCCGGAGCGCCTCTTCCACACGAAAGACATCACCGTGTGGAAGTCCAAGGAGGAGATCCTGGAGATCCTCGACGACCACGGCGTGACCAAGGAGAACGTGGACGGCGCCATCATCTACTCCGGCTCCGGCAACCACTCCGCACTCACCATCGCCGTGCTGGAGTACGTGGGCTTTACCGGCCTGCGCCACTTCGTGGGTGGCTGGTCACAGTGGGCAGCCAACCCGAAGAACCCAGTGGAGCGCGGCGACCGCGAGCACGTCTAGCGCCCGCACCCGCCGCCCAGTGGTGCGCGCCCAAACCTGTGCGTGACCAGCGCGTCAGCGCGGATCGGGCGCGCCGGGCGATTAGAGTCGATCAGTGATGCCTTTCGTACTCTTATCCCTCGCCGCCGTCGCGCTCGTGGCTGGTCTCATCGTGCTCTGGCTGGACCAGCGCCAGCGCGCCGCTTTCTCCGCCGGCGACCCCGCTGACAACGCCGCTGCCGATACAGCTACCGATGCAGCTGACGACGCTGCTACCGATACGGCTGACGACGCGGCAGTCGACGCCGAGCCGGTTGCCTCCACCCCGGAGCCCGAGCTCACCGCAGAGCCGGAACCCGTTGCCGAGCACAACGTCGAACCTTCCGACGAACCCGTTGCTGAGCCCAACGAGCCCGAAGAACCCGAAGAACTCACCGCAGAGCCGAACGAACTCACCGAACCGCAGGCTACAGCGCGCAGCTTTGCGGAGCGTGCAGAGCGCGCCAAGTACTTCGTGCCGGGCAGCGCCCGCCGCGAGCGCAAGGCCTTTGGCCAGCAGCGCGGCTGGGAGTACGCCAAGCATGATTCTTACCTGGCCGATGAGTGGAGCCGCGGCGCGGCCGCCCGCGGCCAGGAGCCCCGGGACATCGTGGCCGGAAACTTCCGCAACCACGAGACCCTCCTTTTCGATATAGGCACGATCCCGGTCATGGCCATGCGCACCGGCGCGGCCTCCGACATCGTGGTGGATTTCCGCCGGGCAGGGGAGACCGTGGACAACCCTTCTGAGGATCTCGTGTACGTGCGTGAGGAGGAAGGGTTTGAGGTCTTCGCCTCCGATGCCGGCGTGGGCCAGCGCCTTATCGATCCCCGCGTCAGTGCGGCGCTACACCGCCTACCCGCCGCCGTGACCGCCGTGTGGATGGAAGGGGAGTGGGTGCTTGCCCAAACCACCAAGCACGCCCGCAGCGCGGAGTGGGAAGAGCTGCTGGAACCGCTAGCCCTGCTGGCTGATGCCGCCCGCGTCCTTCCGCCGCGCTCTGAGGCAACGCAGGTCCTGCGCGTCGATGAACTCGACCCGAGCCGCGACATCCCGCAGCCCCCGCAGCCCGAACCTACCGGGCCCACTGCAGTCCCGGACCGCGATGATTCTCTCGACGCGCCCACCATCCAGCGCCCCACCGAACCGGTGGTCATGCCGAGCCGCAGCACCAGCGAGGCGCGCGGCACCATTGACCACTCCAGCCTGGGCGCGGATGAAGTGGATGCGATTGCCGATGGCCACGAACGCCCCACCCACGAAAACAATCAGGCCCGCCTGCCGCGCCGCTTCGACGGCGGCTCGTCCATCTTCGACTAGGTCCGCCAGCCCGCCGCCGCGGCTAGGCGCCGCAGCCGGGCACCAGCACTAGTCGCGGGCAACCGTGCGGGAAGAGGGTAAAATACAGGGCGGATTTTCACGGCTAGAAAGCCACAGACTTTAAGGAGCGAGCGATGAGCCTGGATCAGCAGAAGAAGCAACGTCTAGCAGAACTGGTGAAGGAGCTGGCCGTCGTCCACGGCAAGGTCACGTTGTCCTCCGGCAAGGAGGCCGACTACTACGTGGACCTGCGCCGCGCCACCCTGCAGCACGAGGCCTCGCGCCTGATCGGTTCGCTGCTGCGTGAGCTCACCGCCGACTGGGACTACGCCGCCGCTGGTGGCCTGACCATGGGCGCGGACCCGGTTGCGCTGTCCATCATGCACGCCGATGGCCGCGACATCGACGCCTTCGTCGTCCGCAAGGAAGCCAAGAAGCACGGTATGCAGCGCCAGATCGAAGGCTTCAACGTCGAAGGCCAGAAGGTGCTTGTCGTTGAGGACACCACCACGACCGGCAACTCGCCGCTGACCGCTGTGAAGGCTCTTCGTAAGGCAGGCGCCGAGGTCGTCGGCGTGGCCACCGTGGTGGATCGCAACACCGACGCTGGCGCAGCTATCGCCGCCGAGGGCTTGGAATACCGCTACCTGCTGGGCCTTGAGGATCTTGACCTTGCCTAAGCCCGAAGAAGAGGCGGAGGCCAAAGGTCCCACCGAGTGGAACGAGGGCCGTCACGGTGTTGGCCCGTGGGAAGGCCCGCTGCCCGAAGGGCCCGAAGCGGAGAAATACGATCCCGAGCTTCTCGCGGAGGGGGACCGCCGTAATGTCGTCGACGCCTACCGTTACTGGACACGCGAGGCGATCCGGGAGGATATCGACACGCGCCGACATGCCCTGCACATCGCTATCGAGAATTTCGAGAACGATGCCAACATCGGCACCGTGGTGCGTACCGCCAACGCCTTTGCCGTCGATACCGTCCACATCGTGGGACGCCGCCGCTGGAACCGGCGCGGGGCCATGGTCACCGACAGGTACCAACACCTCATGCACCACGCGGATGTTAATGAGTTGATGACGTGGGCGGCTGACCAAGACCTGACCGTCGTGGCCATCGATAACACCCCCGGGTGTGTTCCATTGGAGACTGCGGAGTTGCCCGAGCGCTGCCTGCTCCTCTTCGGGCAGGAGGGCCCGGGGGTTAGCCCGGAGGCCCAGGATGCAGCAGTAATGACCTGCTCCATCGCGCAATTTGGGTCTACTCGCTCCATCAACGCGGGCGTGGCCGCGGGCATTGCCATGCATGCATGGATTCGGCAGCATGCGGATTTATCAAAAGCTTGGTGAGATCCCGCGCACTGTGTTTACATCTAGGTGACAAATTCACATTATGAGAATGATGAGACAAAAGTGTTAGAGAAATGGTCCCACCGTGCTGACCTTGCGGAGACAGCCATCAATGAGCGCCACGCGCAAGCCGTGTGGGGCTTGCCCCGAACCAACCTTGCCGTGGTGAGTTGGCCACCCACCACCAAGGAGTCACTCTTCGTCCACTGGCATTACTGGTGGCAGGCACACTACCTGGACTGTCTTGTCGACGCCGCCCTGCGCAAGAACACCAAGGCGCGCCGCACACTCATCGCCAACACTATCCGCGGCGTCCACGTGCGCAATCTCCAGCCACTGACAAAGAACCGTTACTACGACGACAAGGCCTGGATGGCCCTGGCCATCGCCCGCGCTGGCGAGCTTAAAAAGATGCGCCCTCACAAGAAGCTGGGCAGCCTGCAGCACAACATCCGCGATGGCATCGATACCCAGGTGGGTGTGCTGCCGTGGCGTGAGGGCGAGACCTTCCTTAACGTCCCCTCGAACGGGCCGGGCGCTATCATGCTGGCTCGCATGGGCCGTGTTGAGGAAGCTCGCCACATCGTGGACTGGATCTATGACCATCTCATTGATGACGATGGCTTCGTCATGGACGGCATCCGCATGCGTATGGATGGGCAGGAAATCGTCCGCAACATCCACCCCTACTGCCAGGGCGTGGTGCTCGGCGCCTGCTTGGAAATCGTGCTGGCGCTGCGGGAAAAGAGCGGCCTGCGCTCCGTGGAAGACATCGACTCTGTCCACGAGGCCGAACTCGCTGCGGACATGATGGACTACACCACCCGCATCCGCGGCCTGGTCCAAGCGGTGGCTACGGGCATGGCGACGTACACGGGCGTCATCGATTGGCAGACTGGCGACGGCGACGGGGGCTTGTTCAAAGGCATCCTTGCTCGCTACCTGGCGGACGTAGCGGTGCGCTTGCCGGGCGATTCCCCGGCCAACCGCGCAACTAAGAAGCTGGCTGCCCGCCTCGTGACGGCCTCGGCGGAATCGGTGTGGGAACACCGCTTGGAGGTGGATGGCTTGCCCATCTTCGGCTCCGACTGGACCGCAGATGCGAAGCTGCCTCATAACTACGGTTTCGGCCCCTCATCACTGAGCCAGAAGATGGGCATTATCCGCGTGGCTGAGCGCGACTTGTCCGTTCAGTTGTCCGGTTGGATGTTGTTGGAGGCCTGCACCCGGATTGTGAAGTACAAGTCAGAGTCCAAGAAATAGCAGCGTTTCCCCAGATAGGCGGGGACTTACCGTCCCCGCGAAGCAGCGTTTAAGTGAGGTCACATCGCATCTCGCGGCGGAAAACCACAACAACAGGCATACTTGGATGTTGGAACGTGTTGTTTCGCTGGACGTGGGACGGCACGGCTTACTGCACAGCAACTCCAAAGGATGGAATTTCATGCCTATTGCAACCCCTGAGGTTTATAACCAGATGCTGGATACCGCCAAGAAGGGCGGCTTCGCATTCCCGGCAATTAACTGCACCTCCTCCGAAACCATCAACGCCGCACTCCGCGGCTTCGCCGAGGCTGAGTCCGACGGCATCATCCAGTTCTCCACCGGCGGCGCCGAGTTCGGTTCCGGCCTGTCCGTGAAGAACAAGGTTGCCGGCGCCAAGGCACTGGCTGCTTTCGCTCATGAGGCTGCTAAGCACTACGGCATTAACGTTGCGCTGCACACTGACCACTGCCAGAAGGAAGTTCTGGATGAGTACGTGCGCCCGCTGATCGCCTTCTCTCAGGAGCGCGTTGACCGCGGCGAGCTTCCGCTCTTCCAGTCCCACATGTGGGATGGCTCCGCTATCCCGATCGATGAGAACCTTGTGATCGCCCAGGAGCTTCTCGAAAAGGCCCATAACGCCAACATCATCCTCGAGGTTGAGATTGGCGTCGTCGGCGGCGAAGAGGACGGCGTTCAGGCCAAGGCCGGCGCTAACCTCTACACCTCCCCGGAGGACTTTGAGAAGACCGTCGACGCCCTCGGCACCGGCGAGAAGGGCCGCTACCTGCTGGCCGCCACCTTCGGCAACGTCCACGGCGTCTACAAGCCGGGCAACGTGAAGCTGCGCCCGGAGGTCCTGGATGAGGGCCAGAAGACCGCCGTGAAGAAGCTTGGCCTTGAGGAAGGCTCCCAGCCCTTCGACTTCGTCTTCCACGGTGGCTCCGGCTCCGAGAAGGAGAAGATCGAGGAGGCCCTGCGCTATGGCGTCATCAAGATGAACGTTGACACTGATACCCAGTACGCCTTCACCAACCCGGTTGCACGCCACATGTTCGCTAACTACGACGGCGTCTTCAAGATCGACGGCGAGGTAGGCAACAAGAAGGTCTACGACCCGCGCTCCTACCTTAAGAAGGCTGAGCAGGGTATGGCTGACCGCGTGGTTGAGGCCTGCCAGGACCTGCACTCCGTGGGCAAGACCGTTTCTAAGTAAACCAACGCCCAGCTGACGCTGGCCCCCACTGGTAGTCGAGCAACGTCGGCACAGTTCACTAAGCCACCCCTCACCCGCGAGGGGTGGCTTTTGTGTACCCAATCCCATAAGCAGAACGCGTAAAATACCGAAATCATGGAAGCGCAAGAGTCATCGTCGAATTCGTCACCGAGAGCCAAACGCGTCCGAAGGACTACCCGCGAGCAGCTGCGGTTGGTGGATAGATCTCTGAAGTCGCGCTTCACGCGCATTCGCAACCGCCTGGTGTTCATGATTCAGAGCACCCTCGGTGCCGGTTTGGCGTTCTACGTTGCGCATGACTTTTTCGGCCACGAGCAGCCCTTCTTTGCCCCGATGGCCGTCATCATCATCCTTGGTCTATCGGGCAGTGACCGCCTCAAGCGCGCCGTCGACATGTCGATCGGCGGCATCGTGGGCGTGCTGGTGGGCACGCTGCTTGTCGACGCCCTCGGGACCGGCCCCATCCACATGACCATCATCATCGGTCTGGCGCTGGTGATCGGATCCTTCGTCACGGGCTCGCAGCTGGTGAGCAATCAGATCGTCATCGCCGCCATCCTTATCGCCACCATTCTTCCACCGGAAGAAATGGGCGGCTTTTCCCGCGCCATTGACGCCATCATCGGCGCGGTCATCGGCCTCACGATGATCGTGCTAATTCCTTCCTCGCCCTTGCGCGCGGGCCGTTCGGAAGTCTCGAAGGTCCTGGGTATTACGGCCTCGGTTCTCTCCGATGTTTCCAAGGGCCTTGCGAACAATGATCCAACAACCATCCAGGAAGCACGCGATGCCGTGCGCGGCACGCAGGACGATATCAACAACATGCTCAACGCCACCAAGGGCGGTGCAGAGACCGCAAAGCTCTCGCCCTTCCTGTGGAGCTCGCAGCGCACCGTCCGCTCGCTGGAGCGCATCCTCACGCCGGTCGATAACGTGGTCCGCGGTACCCGCGTGCTGTCCCGCCGCGCCCTCGTTCTCGCCGAGGACGGCGACCAGGCCACAGCCGAGCAAGTGGGGCTTATCGACGAGCTAGCCGAAATCACGATGGAGCTCTCCGATCTCTATACCCACCAAACTGCGCATGAGCGCCGCGTGGATGAGGCGCATGCCATCCCGGAGATAGTCAAACGCCTACGTCAGTTGGCTGCGCGCTGTTCGATGGATGTCGCCGGCGAGGAAGCAGTGCTCTCCGCCTATGCTGTGCTGGCCCAGACCCGCTCCGTCATCGTGGACCTGCTCATGGTGTGCGGCATGTCGCGTGAGTCCGCTGTGGCGCAGCTGGTGCCCACCTCCAAGCACCCGGCCTACCCGCCGGAGGTGCGGGAAGAGGACTAAAGCTGAAAGGCTATGCCAAATGCCCACGCCTCAACTGCACAAAAACCGAGGTATGTGTGCGCTTTCAAGCGGCTTCGTAGGGAATACAGGGAGTGGTAGAGTCTTCCGCAGACCGCCTAGGTGCATTGCACAATGCGCATGCGGTGAGGATTCGGTTTCGAGCCTAGTGCCGAAAAGGTAATGCTGGCCGAATCCTCCTTTCGTTTTACATTCAACCCGAGAATCGTGCCCGCTTTCCCAGATAGTGGCGCTGCAGTTGAGGGCAGTTGTTCGAAGGCTGGGAAGTGAATTAGGGCCGCACTATCTGTAGGTCCCGCAGGTGACGGTAGAACGTCACTCGCTTGACCGGCCGCTTGGCGCGGACTCCATCGACGCTGACGCTTAGTGACGGCCCCCCGGCCTGCACCGCCCGGCCCTGTATGACGCTGGCGGGG
>NZ_CABTZR010000066.1 GCF_902489365.1 uncultured Corynebacterium sp.
GCCGCGCGATCAATTCGGCGTTGCCATAGGCCCGCAAAGCTTGGGCGGGGATGCTGGTGGCGTCGGCAAGCTGATCAGACCACCACGTCAACTTGTCCGCGGTGCGCCCTGGCGCTTCGACGTCAATATTGGGCACCTCTGCCCCACCGACGGGTGGAAGATCCTCCGGAACGGGGGACAGCTGCCGGAACGGGGAAGGCTTGTCAAGGAAGGAAAGACTCCACGCCACCAGGGAAATGATCAGAATGATGGCCAAGACAATACCGAGGCCACAGCCCCCAATCCTCCGTAGCCCCTGTGTCATAAAGGTGAATACTACAGACAGTTCCACAGGCGGGTCAGACCGACACAGAGGGCGCCGCTTGGCGACGGAAGTAACCTAGCTAAGCAAAAATATTTCGGATAATTATGTCAAAGTATTCCCATGCATAACATTGTGCGCTACACTGCACCGATGAACGGTCCGCCGCGCCTACGCCGGTCCTGCACGTTCTTTCAACGCCCTTTCTTCAATCTCAAGGAGTTCCATGTCCATCCGTCGTATCGCTGCCACCGCTGCCGCTGTTGTCACCCTGGGTGCTGTCGTGCCCGCCACCGCGTCCGCCGCGTCCCTCGAGGAGTTGGGTGACTTCCTTTCCCAGGGCATCCAAAATGCTGACTGCAACAACCTCCGAAGCACCCTGACGCTGATCGATCAGACGACCGAGGGCGAGCTGCTCGGCCCGGACACCACCCGCAACCAGCTGTCGAAGAACCTCATGGCTCTGGGCAACACCGAGGAACTCGGCCCGCTGGCCCTCGCCGCTGTGAAGTACTCCGGCCAGACCGCTGACCGCGCCCTCGAGTGCAAGATCGTCAAGGAAGACACCATCGCCACCGGCGGCACTGGCCTGTCCTCCACGATCGCCGACTACGCTCCCCTGCTGTCCTCCATTATCCAGAAGGGCTAGTACTTCTCGCGGGCCTTGCCTTCGGCCCACAGGCGCTCCTGCTCCTCTACCCCAACGACGTCCTCCGTGCCGTCAAAAAGGTAGGGCGCGCGGGAGCGCATTTTGTTGACGAAGGACATGGCGACGTCATCGAGGCTAAAAGCCCCGCGGCGCGCCGCGATCTCGGCATGGAAAAGGACTTGTAAGAAAACATCACCAAGCTCCTTGAGTAGCTCGGCGTCAGAGGCGCGCTCCCGCACCGCTTCCGCGAACTCCGCGGACTCTTCCTCCAGATACGGCAGCAAGCTCTCATGGGTTTGATCACGTTCCCACTCCCCGATACGCCGGGCCCGCGTCATCACCTCGCGCGCCTGCCACATCGGTTCCTCCAGGGAGGGGGCAAGGATGAGCTCCGCGTGGGCGTCGATAAGCGCACGCACCTGCGGGTGGGACGGATCTGTGCTCACCACAACACCGTGGCCTGCCGGATCCTCACCGCACAGGAGCTGGTCGAAATTCCACCGCACCTTTACCGGTACTTCATCGGTGAAAACAACAGGTCCCTGCAGTTTTCCAACGGCCTCCAGAGGGATTAGGGTAGGCCAGCGCGGATCTAACAACAGGACAGTCATAAGCAACGAGTATAGGTCCCGGGCTCCATGAGCTTTCGCCGCAGTTGCACAAAAGCCCGCCTTAAGGGGTATTTTTAACCAATGACCACTTCCAATCTCACCGAATCGCCGCGCACGCACTCAGTGACGCCGTGGACGCTTGTCGCGCTCATCATCGGTTCCACGGTGGGCGCGGGTATCTTCTCTCTCCCGCAAAACATCGCCTCCGTCGCCGGCCCGGGCGCCATGCTCATCGGCTGGCTCATCGCAGGCGTGGGCATGCTCTCCGTTGCCTTCGTGTTCCAAATCCTGGCCCACCGCAAACCGCACCTCGACTCCGGTGTGTATTCCTATGTCCGCGCCGGCTTGGGTGATTTCATCGGCTTTACCTCCGGTTGGGGCTACTGGCTGGGCTCCGTGATGGCGCAGGTCGGCTACGCCACCTTGTTCTTCAACACCATTGGCCACTACGTCCCCCTCTTTGACGCCGACCACCGCTGGGTCTCTGCCATCGCGGTCTCGTTGCTGTCTTGGGGAATTTTTGCGGTGCTGGCCCGCGGTATTAAGCAGGCGGCCATCATGAACATGGTGACCTCTGTGGCCAAGATCGTGCCCATCCTGGCTTTCATCGTCATCCTTGCCTTCGTGGGGTTTAGCTGGGACAAGTTCACCCTGGATTTTTGGGGCACAGCCTCCGACAAGTCCCTCTTCGAGCAAGTACAGGGCATCATGCTCTTTACCGTGTGGGTCTTCATCGGCGTGGAAGGTGCTTCGGTCTACTCCAAGCAGGCCCGCACGCGTGCCGACGTCGGCCGCGCCACCGTCATCGGCTTCATCAGTGTCTTGGCACTGCTGGTCTCCGTGTCCACGCTGAGCTTCGGCGTCCTCACCCAGGAGGAGCTCGCAGCGCTTCCGGATAACTCGATGGCCTCCGTGCTCACCGCCGCGGTCGGTGAATGGGGCGGCGCGCTCATCTCCCTCGGCCTGTGTCTCTCCGTGCTGGGTGCCTATGTGTCCTGGCAGATGCTGTGCGCGGAGCCCATCGTCATGATGGCGGTCGATGGTCTTCTCCCCCGCAAGATCGGCACCGTGAACATCGCCGGCGCGCCGTGGGTAGCGCAGCTGATCTCTACGCTGACGATTCAGCTCTTCGTCATCGTGTTCTTCCTCAACGAAACCTCTTATAACGCGATGGTGCAGCTGGCCACCATCATGTACCTGCTGCCCTACATCTTCTCCTCGCTGTACCTGGTGCTCTTGGCGGTGCGCGGCAAGGGGCTAACCCACCCGCATGCCGGGGTGCGCTTCGACTTGTCTGGCCCGGAGGTGAGCCGCCGTGAGAACCGCCGCCACCTCTACATTGGCCTCGTCGCCTTCATTTACTCAGTCTGGCTCATTTACGCCGCCGACCCGGTCTACGTGCTGCTTGGCGCGCTGGCTGTGGTCCCGAGCATGATCCCTTACGTGGCTACGCGCTTGTACAAGAAGGAGCGCGTGTTCAACTCTTTTGAGTGGTTCGTGGTAGCGCTGGTAATTGTCGGCGCTGTCGCTGCGGTGTGGGGCTTGAGCACCGGGCGCCTCGTTCTCTAGAACACCTCAGGTGCTGAGCGGTGCGAGAGCACCGCGTACGTGATGCAGCTTGCGAGCCACATCACGTGGCCGATGCCGCTGATAACGAGGAGGATGCCGCCGGCGATCGCGGCCGCTTCCTCGTTGCCAAACCACCACGTCGGTACGGTGGCCGGTCCGATGTCTCCGAAATCCGGCAGGTTGGCGTTGCCCAGGATGAATCCGATGAACACCAGCCCCATCGACACCCAGGCCCATTCCAGCTTGCTCTCATAGTCACTGCGGATGAATAGCGGGAGCAGCCCAAGCAGCACCCACACGCCCACCAGGAAAATCCCAAACATCATCAGCATGAAGGTGAGCCAACCGCCGTTCTCACCGCTGAACTTTATGACCAGCGAGACGGGGATGCTGATCAATGCCGCGAACATCCACACCGCCACCATGACGATCCGTTGATTCGCCCGAGGATAGCCAATGCGGTTGTTCGCGGCGTCCATTACTTCTCTCCTACGCTAACAACGTTTTTCTTAGTCTTAGCACCACTGACGTCAACGTGCTCGAGTTCAAACATCGACGCTAGGAAATCCGCCACCCATTGCAGCAGCTCAATGTCACGCAGCTTAGGGTCCGTGACATTCCGTCCTGCCTTGGGGAAGCTGAGCTGAATGGCCTTGGCCGCCGCACGATAATTCGAGCCCGGGTAGAGACGCTTGAGGCGCACCTGCTTGGAATCCGCCAGCTCCACCGGGTGGACCTTGATGCGCGTGCCCTGCACCGTGATGTCGCTGACCCCGGCCCGGCGGGCCTGGTGGCGCAGGCGCGCTACGGCAAGCAGGCGCTCGACCGGCTCCGGGACGGGGCCGTAGCGGTCCTGCATTTCCTCCACCACGTGCCCCAAATCAGCGTTGTCTTTGGAGGCCGCGAGCTTGCGGTAAACCTCTAGGCGCAGGCGCTCGGAGTTGATGTAAGACTCCGGGATGTGGGCATCCACCGGCAAATCGATCCGGATTTCCTTCGGTCCTTCGTCCGTGACCACGGGGGTCTCCCCGCGCGCGAGCGCCTTGAAGGTCTCCACGGCCTCACCGACGAGGCGCACGTAGAGGTCAAAGCCCACGCCGGCGATATGGCCGGACTGCTCGGCGCCAAGGACGTTGCCCGCGCCGCGCATCTCAAGGTCCTTCATGGCCACGGCCATGCCCGCGCCCAAATCATTGTTCTGGGCGATGGTGGCCAGACGGTCATAGGAAGTCTCCGTCAGCGTGGCGCCCTTCGGGTAGAGGAAGTAGGCATAGCCGCGCTCGCGGGAGCGGCCCACGCGCCCGCGCAGCTGGTGCAGCTGCGATAGACCCATGTGGTGGGCGTTTTCCACGATGAGGGTATTCGCATTAGCGATATCCAGACCGGTTTCCACGATGGTGGTACACACCAGGACGTCGAATTCGCGGTCCCAGAAACCTTGCACGGTCTGCTCGAGAACGTCCTCATTCATCTGCCCGTGCGCGACGACGATGCGCGCCTCCGGCACCAGGTCCCGCAGCTCACGGGCCTTCTTTTCGATGTCGGCGACTTTGTTGTGGATGAAGAACACTTGGCCATCGCGCAGCAGCTCGCGGCGAATAGCCGCGGCCACCTGTTTGTCCTCATACGCGCCCACATAAGTCAGGACCGGGTGGCGGTCCTCCGGTGGTGTCAGAATCGTAGACATCTCGCGGATGCCCGCCATGGACATCTCCAGGGTTCGCGGAATCGGGGTCGCGGACATGGTGAGCACGTCCACGCTGGCCTTGAGCGCCTTGATGTGCTCCTTGTGCTCCACGCCGAATCGCTGCTCCTCATCCACCACGATGAGGCCTAAGTTCTTCCACTGCACGCCCGTCTGCAGCAGGCGGTGCGTGCCGATGACGATATCGACGGAACCATCCGCCAAACCGGCGAGAATCTCCTTGGACTCCTTGGCCGAAGTAAAGCGCGAAAGCACCTCGATATCCACCGGGAAGCCCTGCATGCGCTCGCGGAACGTATCGGCGTGCTGTTGCGCCAGAAGGGTCGTGGGCACGAGGACCGCCACCTGCTTGCCATCCTGCACCGCCTTGAAGGCTGCGCGCACGGCCACCTCGGTCTTGCCATAGCCCACATCACCGACGACCACGCGGTCCATCGGCACCGTGGATTCCATGTCTTCCTTGACGGCATCGATGGCCAGCATCTGGTCTTCCGTCTCGACGAAGGGGAAATTATCCTCCATCTCCGCCTGCCACGGGGTATCGGGACCAAACTGGTGGCCCGGTGCTGCCTGGCGCTTGGCATAAAGCTCCACCAGCTCACCGGCGATCTCGCGCACCGCAGCGCGCGCCTTCTTCTTAGTGTTCTTCCAGTCCGAGCCGCCCATCTTGGACAGCGTCGGTGCCTCACCGCCGGTGTATTTGCTCAGCAAATCCAGCGAATCCATGGGCACCCACAGCTGGTCGGCCGGCTGGCCGCGCTTGGATGCCGCATACTCCAACACTATGTACTCGCGGCGTGAGGTCTCATCACCGGACTGTACGGTGCGCTCGGCCATCTTGAGGAATTTGCCGATGCCATGGGTCTCATGCACCACGTAGTCGCCCTGCTTCAAGGCGAGAGGATCCACGCGGTTGCGGCGCTTTGCTGGGCGACGTTTAGCGCCCGCAATATCGCCTACACGGTTACCCGTGAGATCCGTTTCCGTGATGACGACCAGCGGCAACGCTTCAGCGTCCTTGAGCTTGCGCACCTTCGGGAACACCAGACCAGCATGGGACAAGGCCTGGTAGAGAGTAACCTCGCCGGGGCTCGGCTCCCAGCCAGGTGTGGCCACCTTCGTGGGGATGCCCTTTTCCGCAAAGCGCTCCACCATGCGCTTGATAGCACCCTGCGCAGGCGCGATGAAGGCGGCACGCCCGCCGGCCGTGGTGTGCGCCAGAAGCTGTGCCATCATGGCATCGATCTCTGAGATATCACCGCGCGGAGTAGGTCCGGGCTCAAAATCCAGCGGCAAGGTCTCCGATTCAGCCGCCGCAAACATCCCCGGTGGGGCAAAAGTCCACAACGGGGCCTCGATATTCCGGCACGTCGCCTCCAACGACTCATAGGAGCGATAACTCGACGCCGAGGTGTCCAAGCCCTCGGCCGCCAGCGGACCATCCGCGCCCATCGCGGCGGCTTCCCAACCGGCCGCCAAGAACTCGGCATCGGTGGATTCCAAGTCTGCAATACGGGTGCGGATTTTCTCCGGCGCCACAAGCAGCACGTGCGTGCCCGGGGTGAGGAGCTCGGGGAGGGTGACAAAGGGGGCGTCGGCAAGCACGGCCAGCACAGCCTCCATACCTTCGGCCGGGATGTGCTCCCCTACTTTGGTCAACAGCTCCGCCAGCGCCGCGTTGCCCCCAAACTTCTGCGCCAGCTCGCGGGCGCGCGCGGCTACCTCATTGGTGATCGGCAGTTCGCGGGCGGGATAGATGGCAACCTCGCCAACCTCAATCTCCGGGATGGCGCGCTGATCCGCCACAGAGAATTGGCGGATATCCGTAATTTCATCGCCCCAGAACTCCACACGCACCGGGTAATCGGAGGTGGTGGGGAAAACATCGAGAATGCCGCCGCGCGTGGCGTACTCGCCGCGCTTGGCCACCATATCCACGTGCTTATAAGCGCGAAACTCCAGCTCCGACAGGATGTGTGAAAGCTCATGCTCGTCCTCTTCCTTCAGGAAGATGGGCGCGCGGCCCTCCACCTTGCTCAAGATGGGCTGGCAGTACCCGCGGGCGGAGGTCACCACGACCTGGGCTTTGCCTGCACCCACTAGGTCGAGCACACGCGCGCGCTTGCCGACGATATCCGCGGCCGGCGACAGCCTCTCATGCGGAAGCGTCTCCCATGCCGGGAAGTAGGCGACCTTATCCCCCAGCATGGCCGTCAGCTCCGCGGTGAGATCCTCCGCCTCACGCCCGGAGGCAGTCACCACCAGCACCGGCGCATGATGTGCCAGCGTTCCGATGGCCCACGGGCGTGCCTGGTCGATGCCAGTAATGTGCAATGAGGCTTCCCCCACTTGGGAGGCGAGGCCTTTAAGTTTCGGATCTGAGGCGGCTACTTTGAGAAGCCCGCCCAGCATCGGCGTTGCCACCTACTTGGCTCCCTTCAACTTCGGTGCTGCTTCCATGCCGGAAAGACCATTCCAGCACAGATTAACGATGTGCGCGGCAACTGTCTCACGCGAAGGCTCGCGCTCATCCAGCCACCACTGAGCTGTGGTGGCCACCATGCCGACGAGCGCCTGACCGTAGAGCACCGCCAGCTCGGGGTCGAGCCCGCGATGTTCGAAGGCCTCACCGAGGATATGCGCAATCTGATTTACCGCCGTGTTCAACAACGTGGAAAAGCTACGCTCATCCCCTGGCTTGGAATCACGCACAAGGATCAAGAAACCATCGGTTTCCTCCTCCACGTAGGTCAGCAGCGCCACCACGCCCTGCTCGATGCGCTCGCGCCAGGAACCCGTCTGCAGGGATTCCGTCACGACCTTCTCCAAAGCCACGAGCTCGCGGTCAATGACGACGGCGTAGAGCCCCTCCTTGCCGCCAAAATGCTCGTAGACCACCGGCTTGGACACACCGGCGCGTGCCGCGATGTCCTCCACGCTGGCGCCATCGAAACCGCGTTCCGCGAAGGCCGCACGGCCAATGGAGATCAACTGCTCACGGCGCTCACGCCCGGTCATCCTTTGTCGAACCATGCCTTCTACTGTATCTCCCCCACTGGACATGGCCCGCACCAGCTAAAAGTAGCCCACTAGCACGGCGATAAAGAAGGTTGGCCACCTGTTTAGGTCTGATACACACCCGTCAGGTAACATGTCCCCCAGCGCTCATAATATGAGCGCGTTTCCCCATGGTGTAATCGGCAACACTACGGTTTTTGGTACCGTCATTCTAGGTTCGAGTCCTGGTGGGGAAGCCGATTAGGATAGCCCGTCTACCTGTTTCTTTGCAGGTTGCGGGCTATTGCGCTGGCGATATCTCGGAACCTGTGGAAACCGCTCCGGGCATTTACAGACCAACAGGTAATCGCATTTGTAGCGCGCCGCACCAATAATATGCTCGCCCACTGGGCAGAAACCTTTGACGACGTGCTCGAACGTGAATATATCCCGTATCCTGCCCCATGTCCGGTGCCTCTGTTTCACTGCAGGATGAGGATGACAGCGCTGTCCGCGAGCTAGATCGCGAGCCGAACAAATTCGCTGCCGACTCGTCACTAAACAAGCAGGAAGTACGAGAAAACGAGGAGAGGATACCATTGACTGCCCCCGACCAAGTCGCTATGTACACCACCCAAGATGGTAAAGCACACGTAAGACTCCAACTAAAAGACAACGACGCCTGGCTCACCCAGAAGCAGATGGCCGATCTCTTCGACGTCACCACAGCTTCCGTCTCGCATCATATTCAGTCAATCACACGCTCAGGCGAATTAGGTGCAGAAGCTACTTTCAAACAACTTTTGAAAGTACCAGGTCAAACCAGGTCCGTTAATCACTACAACCTAAACATGATTCTCGCCGTTGGCTACCGCGTACGAAGTCCACGCGGCTCACAATTTAGAAAATGGGCCACAGAAGTTCTACGCGAATACCTCACCAAGGGCTTTGCTATCGACGCTCAAAAACTCAAAAACGATGGTGCTGACACCCACTTCGACGAATTACTTGAAACCATTCGAGAGATTCGAGTCTCCGAACGCCAATTCTTCCGCAAAATCTGTGACGTCATAGCCGCAACCAGCGCTGACTACCAAGAAAAGAAATCATTTAAAGAAGTCCAACAATTCTTCGCAGGGATTCAAAACCGACTCCACTTCGCCACCCACGGCCGAACCGCAGCAGAGCTAATCTGGGAACGCGCAGACCGCACCAAGCCATACGCTGGGCTCACGACGTGGGGCGGAGAATCGCCTCACAGGAGCGACATGGGCATTGCGAAAAACTTCCTTACCGAAGACGAAGCTAGGCGTATGCGCAGGCTCACCACAATGTATTTAGACTATGCAGAAGACCAAGCCGAGATGGGAAAGACCATGCTCTTGAAAGATTGGGTGGAAAAAACGGAATCCTGGCTCGTCTTCAATGAACGCGAAGTCCTCAAAGGATACGGGAAGAGGAAGCACAAGCAGGCAGTAAACAAAGCTGAGGAAGAATGGAATGCCTACCAGAGCCAACTCGATTATAAGGTCAACGAAATAGACATGAAAGCTCTAGAAGCCGAAATCAAGACCTTGAAACAGGATAAGGATTAAATTGATTAATCTTGATGTCCTGGTTTATGCAGCGCAGGTCCGAAACTGTACCCTCCTCACAAGCTACGCAACAAGGGGTGGATAACGACATCTAGCTATGCGCCCCTAAGATACATGAGCATCACGCGGTGGCAGTCGCCCGAGAAGTGATCGAGAAGCAGGTTGAGCGCAGTAAAGATCTTGGTCCGAAAGCACTATCGCGGACCAAACAGCGTAGCGGGCAGCTGCGTGCCCCGGGCACCGTGCATGGTTCGACAGTGCGATGACGCGTATGTTGAAAAGCGAAGGAACACATCGAGAAAGCGCTGGACGAGGGCCTCTGGGGCCGCGTGGTACTGACCGTATTGAGCAAGTGATAGGTTCAAATCTCACGAGAACCTATTTGCGTTTTCTGTTCCCTCGCCTAAAGCCCCTGATTTCAGCTTTCCGCGCTATCGATGCCACCTGCGCCGCGGTGTAGTTCAAGGGAGCAATGCCGGCTCGCGGAAGCACCCATCCGCGCCAATACGCCATAACTGCTAGGCCAAAGCCCACGAAGGGCGAGATGACCATGCCGAGGGCAAACTGGTCGAAATACGCGAAGGATGCCATCACGATTCCTGTAAGCACCGCCGGCACGGCATAGAGCGGGCTGCCGCCAAAGACCGAGGGAATCTGGCCGGAAGCAACATCGCGCACCATTCCGCCGCCCACTGCGGTCAAGACGCCCAAGAATACGCAGGCAATAAACGGCATTCCATAAGTCAGCGCCTTCACGCAGCCAGTCGTGCACCACACGCCTAAGATGACAGCATCCGCGTGCTCGAGGAAGATCTCCCAGGCCTTGCCCTTCAAATCCGTCAAGAACGCAATGAGCGCGCCCACGCACGCCAAAGTGAGATACAGCGGATCAGAGATAGCCGCTGCCGGACCGCTGGCGATCAGCATGTCACGGATCATGCCGCCAGCCAGCGCCGAAAAGAGCGCCAGAAAGACGAAGCCAATAATGTCGAATTCCCTACGGCGTGCAATCGTGCCGCCAATGATGCCGTTGAGCACCACGCCAATGAGGTCAAAGACCTGGTACAGGGAATGGATGAGTGGGTCGACGTCCTGAATCACAGATACTGACCATAGCGTACTGCTCACATATTGATGGTGGATTTGTTTCAGTTCACACTATCGCCAGGCTCGTGTCGTCCCAGAGCTCCCTACTCAAGCCTCCTCGGCAGCCGCCGTATCCAAATGTGCAGACCTGGAAGTACAGACACGCAGGTGGGCGTCGTGAAGCGCAAACGCACTGCTTGGCGACGACCAGCAGGTCTGCACTTTTAGGTCTGCACTTTTGCCAACACTGAGACTAACTACACGGCTAGCGGGCCGTGCCTACGAGAGCATCGTGAAGGGTTGGGCCTGCGCCTCCGGCGTCGCATAGGGGCTGCGGGAGGAGTCCACCACCTGGCCGGCGTGTGTGGAGTGCGTGGCGGCGGTTTGGTCGAAGACTAAGGCGGCTGGCTTGACGCGCACGTCGGGCTTCTCACCTTTGTTGACCATGACGTACTGCCCCATCATTCCCTCGTCCTCATGCAGCAGCATGTGGCAGTGGTACATGTACGGGATGGTCTTATCCGGGAAGTGGCCGAACTCCACCAGCAGGCGCGCGGTTGCCTTCGGCGGAAGATTCACAATGTCCTTCCACCCAGAGTTGAACACATTCATCTTCTCATCGCCGTCCCAGTCCAGGACCTTGAAGCGGGCGTTGTGGATGTGGAAATTGTGCGGCCAATCAGAGTTCTCATTGGTCACGGTCCAGATCTCCGGGGCGTCGTGGTCGATGACGGTATCTACACGCGCCATGTCCATCTGCTCGCCGTTGATCATGAAGGTGTTGAGCACGAACTCACGCTCTTCAAGGCTCTCCGTGGACGGGGTTTTCGCAGCGGCGGGGTCAAGCGTTGCCGGCAGGGCGGGGGCTTCGGGCGCGGACTCTTCCGGCCCGGAAATGGTGAGCAGGTCGAACGAATCTTGGAAGCCGAAGTCGGCCGCATCCTTGTCTTTGGGCACCCCAAAGTTATCTTTGCGCGGCACCGAGCGCAGCTGTACCTCCTCGCCGGGCTCAAGGTCCACGATGATTTCGGCGCGCTCGCCGGGGCCAAGGAGTAGGGTGTCGGCTTCGACGGGGGCGTCGAGAAGCCCAGTGTCCGTGGCGATGACATGGAAGGGGCCGTTGCTCAGCTCCAGTGTGTAGAAGCGCATGGAGGCACCGTTAAGCAGACGCAGGCGAACCCGGCGCGTGGTGGCGTCGAAGCGCGCATTGGTGATGCCGTTGACCACGGGCGTGGTTCCGAGAAGGCCCAGGGTGTTATCGCTTTTCTCATCGATCTGTCCGTCCTCGGTGAACTTCGCGTCCATGATGACTACCGGGATGTCATCGACACCGTAGTGCTGTGGAATGTCGAGGTCATCGGCAACGTCGTCATCGATGAGGAACATGCCCGCCAGCCCGCGGTAGGCATGCGTGGCCGTGGCCATGTGCGGGTGCGGGTGGTACCACAGCGTGGCCGCCGGCTGGGTGATCTCCCACTCGGGTTTCCAGGTCTTACCCACCTCAATCGGCGAGTGCGGGCCGCCATCCGAGTAGGCAGGCAGCTTCA
>NZ_CABTZR010000067.1 GCF_902489365.1 uncultured Corynebacterium sp.
AGAACGGTGCGCCGACAGCGTTCATGTGGTCGATGACCTTCGGGGACTCCATCGCCAGGCGCCAGCAGTCGTTCTCGCGGCAACGGTAGTCGCCGCCCTTGACCGTGTCCTTAGCGTGCAGGTAGGTGGAGTCGTTATCCAGCTTCTTACCACGGGAGGAGTTCACACCACCCTGCGCAGCAATGGAGTGCGCGCGGCGCGGGGAGTCGTGGTAAGTGAAGACCTTTACCTTGTAGCCCAGCTCGCCAAGCGCAGCCGCAGCGGAACCAGCAGCCAGGCCGGTGCCGACAACGATGATTTCAAACTTACGGCGGTTCAGCGGGGAGACCAGCTCCATGTGGTCCTTCTGGTAGCTCCACATGTCCTTCATCGGGACGCCGTGCGGCTCGTGGGACTCCAGGATGCGGCCCGGCTTAACGCCCGGGACGATGGACTGCGGGTGCGAGAAGTTCGGGTGCTCGCGCTTGAGTTCAGTGTTCGCGTTCGACACAGGATTCGCGTTAGTCATGGGTTCAAAACTCCTTTAGCTGACCCAGCCCAGGGCGACGGACAACGGCATAACGATGTTGGCCAGGCACACGACGGCCGGGACGATGTACGCCAGGATGACAAAGACCTCGCGCCACTTAGCACCGGTAATGCCCAGGTCGGAAGCCGCGAGGCGGATACCGTGGGTCAGGTGCAGGAAGAGGCAGAGCATGGCGACGATGTAAATGATGGTCACCGGCCAGCGGGAGAAGGTAGCGATCATGTTGGCCTTCACGTGACCATGAGCGAAAGCCTCCGGAGCGATCGGCTGAACACCCATCGTCAGGTCCAAGATGTGGAAGACGATGAACAGGAGCAGCACGACGCCGGTCACCAGCATGGTCTTCGTCGCGAAGGAATCCATGCCGCCCATCAGGTTGGTGCGCTTGAACTTACCGCGGGATGCCTTGGAGCGAGCGGTCAGCGCGAAGGCACCGTAAATGTGGGCGATCACGCACGCCAGCAAAACGATGCGGATGATCCACAGAAGGTGACCGCTCGGAATCAGCGGATCACCCATGCTGCGCAGGAATGCGCCGTAGGCATCGAGGGCTTCCTCACCGTTGTGCGCCGGCAGGTAGAGCTTCAAGTTGCCGGCCATGTGTCCCACAACGAACAGCGCGAAGAACAGACCGGTAATTGCCATCGTCAGTTTCAAAGCCCAGGACGGAATTCCCGGCTTAGGACGAATCGTTTCATTAGTAATGCGGCCGTGAGCAAGGGCTTCACGGTCAGGATTTTTTACAGACATGACACCTCCATTGTCGCCCTTACCTTACGCAGGACTGCGCGCTGACCACTACTTATCCCTTTGCTTTTAACGCCCCCTCCCCCACCTACAGGCCCCTGACAGAAACAAGTTAAGGCAAGGGTTGCCTTAAGTGTCCCCCAGCTTATGCCGGTCTACCTTGATCACTTCGCTTTACGCAATATTAACCTTGCGAAAACATTTCATAGTTGAGACTTTTGTCACAGGGTGTGACTCGAGTGACGACCCTACCCCTTTAGGTGTCAAACTTTCGCTTGGTATACACCCCTCACTACCCCTTCACGCCCCGCTAACACCCCCACTTCGCAGCGGAGTTAAAATGCTTCACACATTCCTTGCAAAACTATTGTTATGACCGAAAGGCACTAGGTAACCTAGCTCATATGAGCAAGACATACGTAGGTTCGCGCCTGCGCCAACTGCGCCGCGAACGTGATCTCAGCCAAGCCTCCCTCGCCGCTACGCTGGGACTTTCCGCTAGTTACGTTAATCAGATTGAACATGACGTACGCCCCCTCACCGTTCCGGTCTTGCTCAGGATTACTGAAGCATTTGGTGTGGATGCCACTTTCTTTTCCCGTGACGATGACTCGCGCCTACTCGCCGAGATTCAGGATGTCGTCCAGGACCAAGAAATCTGCCCCTCCCCCGTGGAACTACAGGAATTGTCCGAACTGGTTTACAACCACCCCACCGTTGCGCGCACGCTCGTCGACATCCACCGCCGCTACCGCAATATCCGCGACAAGCTTTCCCTCGCCACCGATACCCGCCGATCCGACGGCAACCAGGCGCTGTCCATGCCACACGATGAGGTTCGGGATTTCTTCTATGCCCGCCAGAATTATCTCGATGAGTTAGATCAGCATGCAGAGAGGATCTCCGCAGAGCTCGACGTCGTCCCGTTCCACATCCGCGACATCGAACAGGCTCTGGACAACAGGCTCACCACCCAGCACGGCGTGGAGATCCTCACCACCGATCGCATGGATGGCACGCTGCACCGCTTCGACAAGGACAGCGGGACCCTTCGCCTTGCCAGCCGGCTGAGCGTCGGCCAGCGCGCCTTCCGCATGGCGGCCGAGCTTGGCTTCCTCGAAGCGGGCGCGCTTTTCGACGAGGTCGTGGAGGAGGAACCGTTTACTTCAGAGGCCTCCATCAACTTGGCCAAGCGGGGTATCGCCAATTATTACGCTGCGGCCACGCTTCTCCCGTATGGCCTCATCCATAGCGAAGCCGAACAGTCGGGGTACGACGTGGAGTATCTCTGCAATGTCTTCGGCGTGGGCTACGAAACGATCGCCTCCCGCCTCTCCACGCTGCAGCGCCCCAACAAGCGCGGCATCCCCTTTACCTTCGTGCGCGTTGACCGCGCCGGCAACATGTCTAAACGCCAATCCGCCACCGGCGTGCACTTCTCCAACTCCGGCGGCACCTGCCCACTATGGAATGTGTACGAATCCTTCTCACGCCCGAACACCATTTCCCGCCAGTTGGCGCAGATGCCAGACGGGCGCAATTACCTATGGATCTCACGAACGGTGAGCTACCCACAAGGCCGTTTTGGGGATACGAACAAGCTCTTTTCCATCGGTTTGGGCTGCGAGGCACGCCACGCTAATCGCACCGTGTACGCCCAGGGACTAGACCTCGATACCCTTTCCGCCGCCACTCCCATTGGCGCCGGCTGCCGCACCTGCCCGCGCCAGAATTGCTCCCAGCGAGCATTCCCCGCCATTAACGAACAGCTCGCCATCGACGCCCACCGCTCTGCGGTGGCACCCTACTAACGAAAGTTAGTTAACGGCGTAATCGCGCATATTTTAAAAGCATCCACCTTTACGCCGTTAACGCAGATGAATCTTAAAAGCTGGGGAGCACTCTCCATCGAGCGAAGGCCACCGAAGAATGATGTGAGGCTAGCAAGGGACCCACCTAACACCCATGAGCTGGAAGTATGACCCGAGCCCTCGGCGCTACACGGTGTCCTACAAACCCCGTTCCAAAGTTTTTATAGCCAAATCTGATGGATTTTCCCGACTCGGTTGTTCTATCATGGTCAGCGACCGATAATCACCAACCGAAAGGATTATTATTATGTCCAGCTTTGGCGAGAACTTCCTTGGCCAGATCCAGAGGCTCGTGCTCACGATCGTCAACGCACCGTTCGAACTGTCTTCCAACCTCTTCGGCTAAGGCCAGTCGCGCTTCGGCGCTAAAACCAACACTCCCCCTCACCACCACCGATTCACTTCGATGGGATGAGGGGGAGTGTTCTTGTTTTAGCTCTTAGAGGTTAATCATGTGGCCGCCGATACCCTCGGCCGCTTCCTTCATAGCCTCAGACAGCGTCGGGTGAGTGTGAACGTTGCGTCCGATCTCCTCTGCAGTGAGATCGAAGCGCTGCGCCAGAGTCAGCTCCGGCAGCAGCTCGGAAACGTTCGAGCCCACCATGTGGCCGCCGATGAGCTCACCGAACTCGCCGTCAGCGATGAGCTTGACGAAGCCCGCGGTCTCATTGAGGCCGGCAGCCTTACCGTTAGCGGAGAACGGGAACGTAGCGACCTTGATGTCGCGGTCAGCGAACTTCTCACGAGCCTGCTCCTCGGTGTAGCCGAAGGAGGCAACCTGCGGGTTGCAGAAGGTGGCGCGCGGCATGTTCATGTAATCACCCAGCAGCTGGGTCTCAGCGCCGGCAATGACCTCAGCGGCCACAACACCCTGCGCCTCGGCCACGTGAGCGAGCTGCAGCTTCGCGGTGACGTCACCGATGGCGTAGATGCCCTCAACGTTGGTGCGCATGTAGTCATCGATAGTGATGGCGCCGCGCTCGGTGAGCTCGACACCGGTGTTCTCCAGGCCGTAGCCCTCGGTGCGCGGGGCGAAGCCGATGGAGACCATGCAGCGATCCACGGTCAGCGTATCGGTCTTGGAGCCGTCCTTGGACTCGACCTCAACGGTGACATTGTCACCGTTATCCGTGATGGCGGTGGTCTTGTAACCAGTCAAAAGCTTCACGCCAAGCTTCTTGTATTCCTTGGCGATGGCCTTGGATACATCCTTGTCCTCGTTCGGAAGGACGCGGTCCATGAACTCCACGATGGTCACGTCTACGCCATAGTTGGCCAGAACGTAAGCAAACTCCATACCGATGGCGCCTGCGCCAACGATGACCATGGAATCTGGGGCCTCATCGCTGAGGATCTGCTCCTCGAAGGACACGATGTTGCCGCCGATTTCCACGCCCGGCAGGGAACGGACGACGGAGCCGGTGGCGATAATGCAGTTATCAAAGGTAACGGTCTTACCCTTGTCATCACCCTCGGTAATCTCGATGGTCTTGGCGTCCTTGAAGGAGCCGAGGCCATTGATCTCCGTAATCTTGTTCTTCTTCATCAGGTAGTGCACGCCCTTGACGATGCCCTCCGAGACCTTGCGGGAGCGCTTGTGCGCAACACCGAAGTCGAAGGAAACATCGCCGGAAATACCAAAGGCCTTTGCCTCATGGTTGAAGGTGTGTGCAACCTCAGCGTTCTTAAGAAGAGCCTTGGACGGGATGCAGCCCACGTTGAGGCAGACACCGCCCCAGTACTGCTTCTCAATAACGGCAACCTTCTTGCCCAGCTGGGCAGCGCGGATGGCGGACACGTAGCCGCCGGGGCCCGCGCCGAGTACTACAACGTCAAAATGTTCATTAGTCACGCCCTATAGGATACGTAACTTTGTGCCCGCTGTCCCACCACCCCCATGCTGTGCCCTCATAGCAGTCCATAACATTCCTGACACGCAAGCCACAGTGCGCTGATGCGTAGAGGGCACACAACGCACAAAATAACCCCCAACCACCCGAGGGGGCGATTAGGGGGAGGGAAACGTGGGGCCGCATGCCCCGCAGCTGTTTAGTAAAGACCCCAATCCAGGGCAATCTTGGAGGAAGTAGAGGAGCCGGAGTGAGCAAACTGGCCCAGCACCTGGTTGATGGAAACGAGGATGGTGTCAAAGAGGTTCATTCTTCTTCTTTCTGTTGGTGTTCAAACAGCCTTCACGGCCTCGTGCGGTGCCACTATTCGGCGCTGCCTCCTTCTACATTGAAGGACGGCCGCCGGAGTAACGGTCTCCGCATCTGGTTCGACTAACGAATGGGCCGACCATTGCGTTACATGGCCCACGATAACGCACGGAAAGATTATGACACGGTTTTCACTTCAATACCACCACTAACTTTAATAACTTGGTATGTTTGAACACGTTACCCTTAACTTGGGGTGCTGATATTCCTATCTACCAGCACTATTGCCAATTTCATGGGTGGCGTGTCCGGAGCATCTTTTACACTTGCCCCTACATTTCCGCTCATCACTTAGAAAGCGAGATTCCATGAAGATTGCGCGCTCTCTCACGACGCTAGCGGCAGCCACCGCCCTAACACTTGGCGCCGTAGCATCCCCTGCCGCGGGCGCATCCGAGGTCACCCCGGAACAAATCAGCGGTGATGCCACACCGTCCACCATTTCCGAGCTTGACATCTACGGGGAGATCGAAAAGTACCTGCCCAAGGATTCCACCGGAAACCCGTCGCCGTCCCGCCAAGAATATGAAGACGCCATTGGTAAGAACATCACTTTTAAGCACGTTAAGATCGGTGAAATCCCGGACAGTAAACAGTGGATGGGCTACGTCCTGAAGTTCCCAGACTACCGCCAGAGTGTCAAGGCCCTCAATGCCACCGCACCAGCGATGGACCGCACCGTTCCTCTCGCAGTGGTCACCCCAGACGGCACCTTCGATTCTTCCCGCCCCACCCTTTATCTGCTCAACGGTGCTGGCGGTGCCGAGCAGGGCATGGACTGGCTGGTAGCCACCGCGGGCGAAGACTTGGATCCCAACAAGGAGGGCACCCAAGAACTCGATGACTACTACGGCGACCGGAACGTCAATGTCGTCATCCCGCAGGCAGGCGCATTCTCCTACTACACCGACTGGGTTACCACTCCGGACCGCAGCTACCTCAAGGGCCCGCAGAAGTGGGAGACCTTCCTCACCAAGGAGCTACCGGGACCGCTGGAAAAGCACATCAACGCCAACGGCAAGCGCGGCATCGCAGGCATGTCCATGTCTGCTACCTCTTCGCTCGTCCTGGCCCAGCACAACCCCAACTTCTATGACGCTATCGGGTCCTTCTCTGGTTGTGCGGCCACCTCAACTCCGCTGCCGAACTTCTACACGCAGCTGACTGTAAATCGTGGCGGTGGAAGCACCGAGCAGATGTGGGGACCGATGGGCGGTGACTACAACCGCTACAACGATGGTCTCATCAACGCCACAAAGAACAACATGGGCAATTCCCAGGTCTACGTCTCCGCTAACTCGGGCCTGGCCGGGATGAACGATTTGGGTTCGTCCAGGATTGAAAAGCAAGGTCTGGCCGGAGCCTTGAAGTCCTCCTCCACCCTGGTGGTGGAAGGCGGCGTCATCGAGGCAGCGATGAACGCGTGCACCCACGACCTGCAGGCAAAACTGCAGCGCGAGGGTGTCGACGCAGATTTCAACCTGCGCGATACCGGCACCCACTCCTGGCCGGGCTGGTTCGATGACATCAACTCCTCCTGGCCCACCTTCGCTCGTGCCTTTGGCCTGCCGGTGGAGCCGGTCTCCACGCGGGCGTCGGAAAACGCGGTGAGCGCGGACGCTAACGCCAAGGCTGAGGATGCCGATAAGCAGAATATGGAAGAGGCCGAGGCTGATCCCAAGACCCCTGCTGACTCCCGGCCCGTAGACCCAGAGGCCGTTGAACAGTAAGCTCAACTCGCACTACTGATTGCTAAATAAGGAATGTAATGAAGCGTCTTAGCTCTCTCCTCGCCGCCGGCGCGCTTAGCGCTGCCGCGCTTGTCGGCCCCGTTGCGGGTGCCGCCACTATCACCCCACAGCAGGTTGCGGGTGACACGCCACTGTCCACCATCTCGGACCTGAACGTCACCCCGGAGGTGCAGAGCCAGAAGTGGTACGAGCACTTCAAAGATGACTCCCGCGTTCTCAAGCTGGAGGCTACATCACCGGCTATGAACGGCCGTGTGATTCCGCTGGCTGTTATCCCTGCCAAGAACCCGGACCGCCCGACCGTGTACCTGCTCAACGGCGCTGGCTCCGCGGAGCAGGACTCCGATTGGCTGTACATGTCCGATGCCGTGGACTTCTACGCGGACAAGGACGTCAACGTTGTCGTTCCGCAGGCAGGTGCCTTCTCCTACTACACCGACTGGCTGGAGGAACCCAACGGCAAGTACCTCAAGGGCCCACAGAAGTGGGAGACCTTCCTGACCAAGGAGCTGCCTGGCCCGCTGGAGTCGCGCCTGAATGCAAGCAACAAGCGCGCCATTGCCGGCATGTCCATGTCCGCAACGTCTTCCCTGCTGCTGGCGCAGCACAACCAGGGCTTCTATGACGCGGTTGGCTCCTACGCTGGCTGCGCTGCAACCGCCTACCCCACGGAGTACCAGTTCCTGCGCCTCACCGTGAACCGCGGCGGCGGAGAACCGGAGCAGATGTGGGGCCCGATGGGCTCTGGGTACAACCGTTACAACGATGCCCTGATGAACTCCGAGAAACTGCGCGGCACCAAGCTGTACATTTCCTCCGCCTCGGGCTTCGCGGGTGAGCAGGATACCCCGTCCTACTACATGAACAAGGGCTACAGCCCGCTGGCCGCCTACGCGGGTTCGGCACAGCTGCAGATTGAAGGCGGCGTCATTGAGGCCGCGGTCAACCACTGCACCCACATGCTCAAGGCCAAGCTGGACAAGCAGAACATTCCAGCCACCTACAACTTCCGCAACGTGGGCACGCACTCCTGGCCGGGCTGGCGCGAGGACCTCGTAAAGTCCTGGCCCACCTTTGAGGAAGCTTTCAACTCCTAAAAAGTGAGCGGAGCGTGACGCGCCACGGTGTGGCGCGGCGTGCTTGCTCCCCTGGCTTCGGATAAGTCAGACAGGGCGGTAGGATAGCGGCATTATGAAGCTGCTTTCTACCGCCCTTTCGCATATCTCCACCGCTCGCAGCCAGGCTGCGCTTACTCGGGATAGCTACACGAGGGTGGATTTCAACATCGGCTTCGAGGTCACCCACTATGACTTGGACCTGACCTACCGCGTGGAACCCAACATGCTGCAGGGCGAAGCCATCCTCCACATTCGTGCACTGGAGGACTTGGACAAGCTCACACTCGACCTCGGCGGCGCCATGGTGGCTCGCCGCATCACGGCGAAACACGCACCCCGCGTGGCCAAGTTTCGCCTGTCCGCCGGCAAACTGCGGCTGACCTTTGCCGACACCATCGCGGAGGACCAAGAGTTTGAGCTGCACATTCGCTACGGCGGCTCGCCACGCCCACTGCGCACGCCGTGGGGCGAAATCGGCTGGGAGGAAACAGATTCCGGATCCCTTGTGGCCAGCCAACCCAACGGTGCGCCCAGCTGGTTCCCCTGCGATGACACCCCGTCAGAAAAGGCTACCTACGATATTTGCATCACCGCTGACGATCCTTTCGTGGTGATTTCCAACGGCAAGCTGGTCTCCCGCCGCAGCGCAGGCGGCTCAATGACGCGCTGGCACTACCGCGTCAAGCACCCCATGGCCACGTACCTCGCCACGGTGCAGATCGGCGAATACTCAGAGATTGACCTGGGCCGTGACGTCCGCGCTTGGGCGCCGGCTCGCCTCAAGCAGGTAGTCCTCGAAGAGTTCGCCCAACAGCAGGAAATGCTGGACTTCTATTCCTCGCTCTTCGGCCACTACCCTTTCCCCGACTACCAAGTGGTCATCACCGATGATGAGTTGGAGATCCCGCTGGAGGCTCAAGGCCTGTCAATTTTCGGCTCCAACCACGTGAAGGGTGACCACCTCTTTGAGCGCCTCATCGCCCACGAGCTGTCCCACCAGTGGTTCGGAAACTCCGTCGGACTTAGCGAGTGGAAGGATATCTGGCTCAACGAAGGTTTTGCCTGCTACTGCGAGTGGCTGTGGTTCGAGCACGCGCATGGCCGCCCGGTGCATGAATCGGCGCGTTCGCACTACCAGGTGCTCGCACGCAAGAAGCAGGACATCATGCTCGGTGATCCGGGCACGCGCGACATGTTCGATGACCGCGTCTACAAGCGCGGCGCACTGACTGTTCACGCACTTCGCCGCCTCGTGGGCGACGAGGTCTTCTTCCGCACGGTCCGGGATTACCTCACCGCATCCCAGCACTCCGTGGTCACCCCGGAGGATCTCATCAGCCGTGTGAAAAAGGAGGCGGCAGATCCCGCTGCGGTCGATGCTTTGTTGGACGAGTGGCTCAACCACACCGCGCTGCCCAAGTTCCCGGTCTAGACTTGTTCACCATGCGCAGGATGCTTGTTACCGGCGGTGCCGGCTTTATTGGTGCAAACTTCGTGAGGCTCGTAGCCCAGCAACGGCCCGACGTGGACATCACCGTCTTGGACAAGCTCACCTACGCGGGCAACCGCGCCAACCTCGACGGCGTGGACGCCACCCTGGTGGTGGGGGACGTGGCGGATGAGGGGGTCGTCGACAAGCTCGTGGCCCAGGCCGATACCGTGGTGCACTTCGCGGCGGAATCCCACAATGACAACTCTTTGCGGGATCCTTCGCCCTTCCTCCACACCAATATCATGGGCACCTTCGTGCTGCTGGAGGCCTGTCGCCGCCACGATGTGCGCCTCCACCACGTTTCCACCGATGAGGTTTTTGGTGACTTGGAGATTGGCGCCGATACCTACTTCACCGAGGAGACTCCCTATAACCCCTCTTCGCCCTATTCGGCCACGAAGGCCGGCTCAGATCACCTAGTGCGCGCGTGGGTGCGCAGTTTTGGGCTGCGGGCAACCATTTCGAATTGCTCCAATAATTACGGCCCTTACCAACACATTGAGAAGTTCATCCCGCGGCAGATCACCAACCTGCTTCTGGGCCAGCCCGCCAAGCTTTATGGCACGGGCGAGCAGGTGCGGGATTGGATTCACGTGGATGATCACAACGAGGCGGTGCTTGCCATCCTGGACCGTGGGCGCATCGGTGAGACCTATAACATCGGCGCTGACCAGGAAGATACGAATAACCGCCAGGTCATCGAAATGATCTGTGAGCTGATGGGCGCTACGGATGACGGCCACGCGCGTTTTGAACACGTGGCGGATCGCCCGGGCCATGACCAGCGCTACGCCATGGATGCCAGCAAGCTGCGCCGCGAGCTGGGCTGGAGCCCGCGCTACACAGATCTGCGGGAGGGCCTGGCCGCCACTATCGAGTGGTACCGCGCACACGAGGACTGGTGGCGCCCGGGCAAGGAAGAAGTCGAAGCCAACTACGCAAAGCAAGGACAGTAGATATCCATGAAGGTGCAGTCAACGGCCATCGAAGGCTTGCTCATTGTTCAGCTCGACGTCCACGGCGATAACCGCGGCTGGTTCAAGGAGAACTGGCAGCGTGAGAAGATGGTGGCGGCAGGTTTGCCAGACTTCCAACCGGTGCAAAACAACGTTTCCTTCAATGCGGAGAAGGGGGTTACGCGCGGACTGCACGCGGAGCCCTGGGACAAGCTCGTCTCCGTGGCTTCCGGCCGGGCCTTCGGCGCGTGGTGCGATCTGCGTGAGGGCTCGTCCACCTTCGGGCAGCTGGTAACCCACGAGCTGCGCGAGGACGTGGCGGTCTTCGTGCCGCGGGGCGTGGCCAACGGCTTCCAAGCGCTGGAGGCTTGCGCCTACTCCTACCTGGTCAATGACCACTGGTCCCCGGATGCGGAGTACACCTGCGTCAACCTGAGCATGGTGGACTGGCCGCTAGAACCAACGGAGATCTCCGACAAAGACAAAGCGCACCCCGCGCTTGCCGACGTCTCCCCCATGCCCCCTCGCCGCATCCTGGTCACCGGCGCCAACGGGCAGCTGGGCCGCGCACTGCAGAAATTCCTGCCCTCCGCTGGCTTGGGCGCGATGGAGTTCTGTGGGCACGAGGATTTCGACATCACCAACCCACCTGCCCGCCCATGGAAGCAGTACTCAGCCATCATCAACTGCGCGGCCTATAACGATGTCAACGGCGCGGAGGACGATCGCGCCGCGGCCTGGGCGGTCAACGCTTCTGCACCGGCGAAGCTCGCGCGCATTGCGGCGGAGAATAACCTGACCTTGGTGCACGTCTCCAGCGACTACATCTTTGATGGCTCCCACGAAGTCCACTCGGAGGAAGAAATGCCCTCCCCGCTCTCGGCTTACGGGGCGTCGAAAGCCGCGGGCGATACCGCCGCGCAAACCGCCCCGCGCCACTATGTCATCCGTACCTCCTGGGTTTTCGGCGATGGCGCTAACTTCATGGCCACGATGCGCTCGCTGGCGAATAAGGGTGTTAAGCCCTCCGTCATCCACGATCAGCGCGGGCGCCCCACCTTTGCCGAGGACCTGGCCAAGGGCATCATCCACCTGCTCAAGACCAACGCCGAGTATGGCGTGTACAACATCTCCAACTCGGGCGATGTGGTGGGCCGCGATGAGATTGCCATG
>NZ_CABTZR010000068.1 GCF_902489365.1 uncultured Corynebacterium sp.
AACTGCCGTTGTTGCCAAAACTCTTGAACTCGCCTGCGGCGAGTTCAGGAACTTTGGCAGATAGGCGCCTTCCGTGCGCCACCTTCACTCCAAGTACCCACCTGACTGTGACTCAGCACACTAGGCTGTAGTGCATGGTTTCTCAGAACTGGTTTCGCGTAGCTCTAGGCATGTTCCTCGTCGCGTGCGGCGCCAATCTTTTCGCCCCCATGGTCGTGGTCTACCAAGTCACCACCGACCTGGGGGTTCTGCAGACGACCTTCCTCTTTGGCATTTACGCCCTCGGCATCATGGTGGCACTTTTCATTGGCGGTCCTCTCTCGGATTCGCTAGGGCGCCGAGCCATTATGCGCCCAGCCGTCCTCACCACCACTGCTGGCTCGCTGGTCTTCCTTGGCGGCGCAGGCGGCGCCTTCCTCCCCTTGCTCATCGGACGCCTGTGTGCCGGGGCTGCAGTGGGACTGGCCATGTCTTCTGGCGCCGCCTGGATTAAGGAGCTCAGCACCCACCTCAGCGTTGGTGCGAAGCGTTCTTCCATTGCCCTGTCGGCCGGCTTCGCCTCCGCGCCTGGAGTCGCCGGCATCGCCGCGGAATTCCTCCCCTGGCCCACCGTCCTTCCTTATCTATTACACATCGCACTTGCCCTCGTCGTGGTCCCACTCGTGTGGACGGTGCCCGAAAAGCGCACCGAACAGCCACAGCCTCATTCACAATCACGGCGCCGTTCTTTAATCCCCACCAGTCTGCTTACTCCCCGCTATCTACCGGTCGTTGCCTACGCGCCGTGGGTCTTCGGCTCCGCCACCACCGCCTTCGTCTTCCTCCCCTCGCAGCTCAGTGAGCACCTACGCCACCCCATTCTCATTGCTGGGCTCTGCGCGCTACTCACCATGGGAAGCGGCGTGGTGATCCAACAGCTAGCGGGACGCATCCGCGTGACCGCGTTCCACGGCATGGTGCTGGCTGCGATAGGTATGGTGCTGTGTCTCACCGTCGTAGCGGCGGCACACCACGGCTGGGCAGTATTCCTCCTCCCCCTCGCGGCCATCATCATGGGCAGCTCCTATGGAATTGGCATGCTCAGCGGGCTCGCGGAAACGCAAGCCATCGCCCACCCGGCGGAACTCGGCGCAGCAACGGGGGTGTTTTATTCGCTCACCTATCTGGGATTTTTTGCACCCTTCATCCTCTCGCTTTTAGGCCCCGTCACGGGCTATTCCACCGCCTTCATCATTGGGCTCGCCCTCGCGGCGCTGACTGCCGCGGCGCTATATCTCCGAATCAGGGGTAACCGGGGTTAGTGTCATGGCATACGCCTTATACTTGTGGGCAGTTTAGGTCACAAAAACTATTGCCACGAAGGAGATTCACCATATGGATTTCATCTCTCGTCACCTCGGTCCGGATGCAGCCGAGCGTGAGACGATGCTCAAGGCTGTGGGCTATGACAGCGTGGACGCGCTCGTCGATGCTGCCCTGCCGACCTCCATCCGCGCCACCGAGGCGCTCAACCTTCCGGAGGCTTTGAGCGAAGATGACGCGCAGGCGAAGCTGCGCGAGTACGCCTCCCAGAACGTCGTGCTGAAGTCCTTCTATGGCCAGGGCTACTCCGATACCCTCACCCCGGCGGTCATTCGCCGTGGCCTGCTGGAGGATGCCGGGTGGTACACCGCCTACACGCCCTACCAGCCGGAGATCTCGCAGGGTCGTCTCGAGGCACTGCTGAACTTCCAGACCATGATCGAGTCCCTGACCGGCCTTCCCATCGCCAACGCCTCGCTTCTCGACGAAGCCTCTGCCACCGCCGAAGCCGTCGGCCTGATGGCCCGCGCAGTGAAGAAGGGCCGCCGTGTGCTGTTGGATTCGCGCCTGCATCCGCAGGTCCTGGCCGTGGCCGCTGAGCGCGCCCGCGCCATCGAGCTGGAGGTCGAGATTGCTGATGTTCGCGATGGCATCGTCGGCGAAGATCTCGTCGGCGCCGTCCTGGCCTACACCGGCACCGAGGGCGATATCGTCGACCCGCGCGCTGCGATCGAGGAGCTGCACACCCGCGGCGCCCTGGCTGCTGTCGTAACCGACCCGCTGTCGCTGCTCCTTCTGGAAGCACCGGGTTCGATGGGCGCAGACGTCGTCCTCGGCTCCTCGCAGCGCTTCGGTGTCCCGCTCTTCTTCGGTGGCCCGCACGCGGCCTTCATGTCCGTCACGGATAAGCTCAAGCGCCAGCTTCCGGGCCGCATCGTGGGCGTGTCCAAGGACGCCGCTGGCCGCCCCGCTTATCGTCTGGCGCTGCAAACCCGCGAGCAGCACATCCGCCGCGAGCGCGCCACCTCCAATATCTGTACTGCCCAGGCCCTCCTGGCCAATGTGGCCTCCATGTATGCTGTCTACCACGGCCCAAAGGGGCTGAAGGAGATTGCGCAGCGCGTGCATGACCGCGCATCCGCTTTCGCTGCGGCAGTCACCGGCGCGGGTAAGGAGATTGTCTCCCGTGACTTCTTCGACACCGTGACGGTCACCGGCGTGGATGCCGCCACCATCAAGGCCCAGCTGCAGGAGCAGGGCTACCTGGTGCGCGCCATCGGCTCCGACAAGGTCTCGGTCTCCTTCGGCGAGTCCGCCACCCTTGAGGACGTCAACATCCTCGCCGGCGCCTTCGGCTCCGCTGCGTCCGAGCCAGCCTCGTCTGGCTCCGCCGCCTCCTTCGAGATTCCGTCCTCCGTCCAGCGCTCCGAGGAGCCGCTGCAGCACGAGATCTTCAACTCCCTCCACTCCGAGACCCAGATGCTGCGCTACCTGCGCACCTTGGCAGACAAGGATTTGGCGCTCGACCGCACGATGATCCCGCTGGGCTCATGCACGATGAAGCTCAACCCCACCTCCGCCATGGAACCCATCTCCTGGCCGGAGTTCGCGGGCATCCACCCCTTCGCGCCAGAGGAGACCACCGCTGGTTGGCGCGCGCTGATCGACGAACTCGAGTCCTGGCTCGCCGAAATCACCGGCTACGCCCAGGTTTCCATCCAGCCCAACGCCGGCTCCCAAGGCGAGCTGGCCGGCCTGCTGGCCATTCGCCGCTACCACGTGGCCAACGGCGATCACGGCCGCGATGTCATCCTCATTCCGGCCTCCGCGCACGGCACCAACGCCGCTTCGGCGACGCTGGCCAATCTGCGCGTCGTGGTGGTCAAAACCGCCGATGATGGCTCCATTGATGTCGCCGACCTCGACGCCAAGATTGAGCAGCACGGCGAACACATCGCCGGCATCATGATTACCTACCCCTCCACCCACGGCGTCTTCGACCCCGAGGTGCGCGAGGTCTGCGACAAGGTCCACGCAGCCGGCGGCCAGGTCTACATCGACGGCGCCAACATGAACGCGCTAGCCGGTTGGGCCCGCCCGGGTGCTTTTGGTGGCGATGTGTCCCACCTCAACCTGCACAAGACTTTCACCATCCCGCACGGCGGAGGTGGCCCGGGTGTGGGCCCGGTGGGCGTCGCCAAGCACTTGGTGCCCTTCCTGCCCACTGACGCCAACAATCCGGAGCTTGACCCGTCCCAGCCCTCGAAGGATGGCACCGGCGTGCCATCCACCGCATCGCGCTACGGCTCCGCCGGCGTGCTGCCCATTTCTTGGTCCTACCTGGCCATGATTGGTGCACAGGGGCTGACCGACGCTACGAGCCACGCCATCCTCGGCGCGAACTACCTGGCACAGAGCCTGAAGGATTCCTTCCCTGTTCTCTACACGGGCAATGCCGGCCTGGTGGCCCACGAATGCATCTTTGACCTGCGCGAGCTGACCGACGCCTCCGGCGTCACCGCCGCCGATGTGGCCAAGCGCCTCGTGGACTACGGCTTCCACGCGCCGACCCTGTCCTTCCCGGTGGCCGGCACCCTCATGGTGGAGCCGACCGAGTCCGAGGATCTGGGTGAGCTGGACCGCTTCATCGAAGCCATGCGTTCCATCCGCGCTGAAATCCAAGAGATCATCGACGGCCAAGTGGCCTACGAAGACTCCGTCATCCACCATGCACCGTTCAACGCCGAATCCGTCGCCGCCGACGAGTGGAACTATGCCTTTAGCCGCCAGCAGGCCGCCTACCCGGTGACCTCCCTGCGCGCTAACAAGTACTTCCCGCCGGTACGCCGCATCGACGAGGCCTACGGTGACCGCAACCTGGTGTGCACCTGCCCGCCGCCAGAAGCTTTTGACTACTCCGACGACAACCAGGAGGTTTAATCAATGACTGACTACCTGCACTCCCCGCTGCATACTGAGCACGAGAAACTCGGCGCTACCTTCACGCCCTTCGGACCGTGGGAGATGCCGCTGAAGTATGACAACGAGCTTGAGGAGCACCGCGCGGTACGTAATGCCGCTGGCCTCTTCGACCTCTCCCACATGGGTGAAATCTGGGTCAACGGCCCGGACGCCGCCGATTTCCTCTCCTACTGCTTCATCTCCAACCTTGCCACCCTTAAGGAGGGCAAGGCGAAGTACTCGATGATCTGCGCGGAGGATGGCGGCATCATCGATGACCTCATCACCTACCGCTTGGAGGAAACTAAGTTCCTCGTCGTGCCCAATGCCGGCAACGCCGATACCGTGTGGGAGGCGCTCAACGAGCGCGCCGAGAGCTTCGACGTGGATCTCAAGAACGAGTCCCGCGACGTAGCCATGATTGCTGTCCAAGGCCCGAAGGCGCTGGAGATCCTCGTCCCGCTGGTTGAGGACACCAAGCAGCAGGCAGTAGTGGACCTGCCCTACTACGCCGCGATGACCGGCAAGGTGGCCCGCAAGTACGCGTTTATCTGCCGTACCGGCTACACCGGTGAGGATGGTTTCGAGCTCATCGTCTACAACTCCGATGCCCCGGAGCTGTGGGAAGAGCTGCTCAAGGCCGGCGAGGAATACGGCATTAAGCCCTGCGGCCTGGCAGCGCGCGACTCCCTGCGCTTGGAGGCCGGCATGCCGCTCTACGGCAACGAGCTCACCCGCGACATCACCCCGGTAGAAGCCGGGATGTCCCGCGCCTTTGCCAAGAAGGAGCAGAACTTCGTGGGCGCTGAGGTGCTGCGCCAGCGCGCTGAGGAGGGCCCGCAGGCCGTTATCACCGGACTTGTCTCCTCCCAGCGCCGCGCCGCCCGTGCGGGAGCGGAGGTCTTCGTTGGTGAGAACAAGGTGGGCACGGTGACGTCCGGTCAGCCCTCCCCCACCCTGGGGCACCCAGTGGCACTCGCGCTCATCGATACCGCCGCTGGACTCCAGCCAGGTGCGGCCGTCGAGGTAGACATCCGCGGCAAGCGCTACCCCTTCGAAGTCTCCGCGCTGCCCTTCTACAAGCGCGATAAGTAAACTCCACTACTGAAGTCAACTACCGAAAGGACACCACTTCTCATGGCTAACCTTCCTTCCGATTTCTCCTACTCCGAGGACCACGAGTGGATCAACGCCACCGCTGATTCCGTCGTTGGTTCTACCGTCCGTATCGGCATCACCTCCGTGGCCGCTGACCGCCTGGGTGAGGTCGTCTTCGCTGAGCTTCCGGCCGTGGGCGATACCGTCGAGCATGGCGAGACCTGCGGCGAGGTCGAGTCCACCAAGTCCGTGTCTGACCTCTACTCCCCGGTCACCGGCACCGTGACCGCCGTCAACGAGGGCGTGCACGATGACTACGCAGTCATCAATAACGATCCCTTCGGTGAGGGCTGGCTCTTCGAGGTCGAGGTCACCGAGGTCGGCGATCTGATGACCGCCGAAGAGTACGCCTCCGCCAACGGCGTGGCCTAAATCTGCGCTTGAGCAGCGCGCATTCAGCCCCTGTCTGGCTGAATCTTCGCGGGGACTAGCATGGGTATCCATGACTGCTCCCCGCGAACCTTTCTTTCCCGCTGATCGCTCCATCCGCGCGTCCGATGAGCCACTGGAGATCCGCCGCTTGGGCCGCATGGGCTACCAAGAGGCCTGGGATCTGCAGGCTGAGCTCGCGGCAGCGCGGGCGGCAGGCACGCAAGGTGATGTCATCCTCGTGGTGGAGCACCCCAACGTCTACACCGCCGGTAAGCGCACGCAGCCGGAGGATATGCCCGATAATGGCCTACCGGTCATTGATGTTGACCGCGGCGGGCGCATCACCTGGCACGGCGAGGGCCAGCTGGTGGTCTACCCCATTATTAAGCTGGCGGAGCCGGTTGACGTCGTTGATTACGTCCGCCGCCTCGAGGAAGCCATCATCCAAGCCGTGCGCCAACTGGGAGTGACCACTGCCGGGCGCATCGATGGCCGCTCTGGCGTATGGGTCCCCTCCACCACCCGCGCCGCCGATCCGGCCGCCCCGAAGCGCGACCGCAAACTAGGCGCCTTGGGCATCCGCGTTACCCGCGGCGTGACCATGCACGGCCTCGCCCTCAATTGCACCAATACCTTGGAGTACTACGAGCACATCGTAGCCTGCGGCATCGACGATGCGGATGTGTCTACGCTGTCACTTGAGCTGGGCCGTCCGGTGACCATGGAGGAGGCGGAAGCGCCGCTTCTCGACGCACTCCTCAAAGCCCTCTCAGGCGAACTAACGGTGGCCGACCACACCTTTGCCTCGGCCCCTGATCCCATCAAAGTGGCCAACGAGAAGGCCCGCCAGGCCCGCAAAGCCGCGCAAGAAAAATAGCGGTTACCCTCGGTGGAATAAAGCCGCCACGCGCAGGGCTTGTATTAGGAAGAGCTAGTTTAAACACGTAAAGTGAGGTTTCGTGACTGTTAAGCCTGAAGGACGCAAGATGCTCCGCATTGAAAAGAAGAATGCGGAGTCGCCCATCGAACAGAAGCCACGTTGGATCCGCAACCAGGTTCGCACCGGCCCTGGTTATGAGGACATGAAATCTCGCGTGTCTGGCGCTTCCCTGCACACCGTGTGCCAGGAGGCCGGCTGCCCCAATATTCATGAGTGCTGGGAATCGCGCGAGGCCACCTTCCTCATCGGCGGTGACAAATGCACTCGCCGCTGTGATTTCTGCGATATCGCTACCGGCAAGCCGGAAGAGCTGGACCGCGACGAGCCGCGCCGCGTGGCCGAGAGCATCCAGGAAATGGATCTCAACTACACCACCATCACGGGCGTTACCCGCGATGATCTGCCTGACGAAGGCGCCTGGCTCTACGCCGAGGTGGTGCGCAAGATTCATGAGCTTAACCCGCACACGGGCGTGGAGAACCTCACCCCGGATTTCTCAGGTAAGCCGGACCTGCTCCAGGAGGTCTTTGAGGCCCGCCCCGAGGTCTTCGCCCACAACCTGGAGACGGTGCCGCGCATCTTCAAGCGCATCCGCCCGGCTTTCCGCTACGAGCGTTCCCTGGACGTCATCCGCCAGGCCCACGACTTTGGCCTGATCACCAAGTCCAACCTCATCCTGGGTATGGGCGAAACCGCAGAAGAGATCGAGGAAGCACTACGCGACCTGCGTGAGGTGGGCTGCGACATCATCACCATTACCCAGTACCTACGCCCTGGCCCGCGCTTCCACCCGATCGAGCGCTGGGTGCGCCCAGAGGAGTTCGTGGAGCACTCCAAGCTGGCCAAGGAGTTGGGCTTCGGTGGCGTCATGTCTGGCCCGCTGGTGCGCTCCTCCTACCGCGCTGGCCGCCTCTACGTGCAGGCCATGGAGGCCCGCGGCCTCGAGCTGCCGGAAAACCTCAAGCACTTGGCTGAGACCTCTCAAGGCGCTACCGCCCAGGAGGCTTCCACCCTTCTGGAGAAGTACGGCCCCTCCAAGGAGACTCCAGTAACCACGCGCATGGTCAAGACCCCGGCCGGTGCAGCGAACCGGAACTCGGCGGCGTCCACCATTCGCTAGTTCGATTCTCTTTTTCACCCTCTGACCTCTAAAGTAGGAGCCATGGCTAACGACGACAAGGCATCGCTCAAGGAAGCGAAGAAGCAGGAGCGCGCGGCAAAGCGCGCTCGGCGCAAGCAGAACTGGTCACAGATGTGGCAAGCGTTCAACATGCAGCGCAAGCAGGACAAGGCGCTCATCCCCATCATGCTGGCTGCTTTCTTGGGCATGGGCTTGCTCTTCTTCCTTATTGGCATGCTCTTCAACGGCCAGTGGTTCATGCTCATCCTGGGCTTGGGCATCGGTGCCATCCTGGCCATGTTCCTGTTTACCCGCCGCCTTGAGCGCGATATGTACAAGAAGGTGGAAGACCAGCCCGGTGTCGCCGGCTGGGCTTTGGAGCAGCAGCTGCGCAACACCGTTGGTGTGGTGTGGAAGGTCAAGCCGGGCGTGGCGGCGACCCGCCAGCAGGATCTGGTCCACCGCGTCATCGGTAACTCCGGTGTCATCTTCGTCGTCGAGGGTGACCGCAAGCGCGTCGCCCCTACTCTCAACCGCTTGAAGAAGCGCGTCGACCGCCTAGCTGGCGGCGTACCGGTGTACGAGGTCTTCGTGGGCAACGGTGAGGATGAGGTACCGGTGTCCAAGCTGCGCACGCACATCATGAAGCTGCCGCGCAACTACAATAAAAACGAGACCTACGAGAACATTCGCCGCATCGAGGCCATGGATGATCTTCCGGGCACCACCCCGGGCCTGCCAAAGGGCCCAATGCCCCGCCAGGCTCAGAACATGGCGGGCATGAACCGCCGCATGCGCCGTATGCAGGAGCGCAAGGGCGGCAAGTAAGCCACCTCGTTCCATACCAAAGGGGTCCCTTCCGAGAATTTCGGAAGGGACCCCTTTAGGTTGCGGCATCTTCTTCGCGAGAGGACCGTCCTTAGCTTGAGCAAACGGTTCTACTCAGATGGTTTGCTTGAGGCCAAGTAAACCATCTAGCGATATAAAGACGGTTCGTTTGCCCCCAAACAAACCTTTTGAGGGGAACCATGTGGGGGTGTCTGTGGTGAGCACGACCGGCTGGCGCAGAGCAAGCCTTTAGCCATGCAGAACAAGCCGGAAGACGTGCAGAACCAGCCTCAAGCCATGATGACGGCGGTGCCGGTGGCACGGTCGTGTAGGCCGCGGCCGTCGGCATCCACCATCGCTGCGGGGAAGAGCACAGCAGTCAGCAGCGTGCGGACCGCGGCCCGCCACAAGCCAACGGAAGAGCCCGGCACATCAAGACGTGCGACGCCCATCCCCAGCAGCGCCATGCCCGGGGTGCGGGCGAAGAGCCAACCGCACACGATGCCCATGACTACCCACACTGCATAGCCCAAGAATGCCGGGCCACCGAGTGAATTCGTAAAGAGCTCGAGGAGATTGGCTATCAGCATTGCCAAGAGCCAGTCAATGAGAACGCCAAACGTGCGCCGCATTACAGAAGCCAGGGAACCTGAGCCCTCCTTGGGCAAGCCCATTGTTTTCCCAGGCCACTGCCCGTGCTCAAAGCCATCGTTGTTATCAGCCATGCCCACCAATCTAGCCGTCGGCTCTGCCAAGCAGAAAATTTGCCTACAGGTGCCCCACGCGTCCCAGTGATGCAACCAATACCTGTAAACTAGTCGGGAGTACTACACGTCAACCAACAGGAGACCACCGTGTCCTTTGAGACAATCCAGGACGTCATCACATTCATCAAGGAAGAGGACGTCAAGTTCGTTGACATCCGGTTTACGGACGTCCCCGGCACAGAGCACCACTTCTCCATTCCTGCCGAGGAATTTACTGAGGACGCAGCTGCCGAGGGCCTCGCCTTCGACGGCTCTTCCATCCGCGGATTCACCACCATCGATGAGTCCGATATGACGCTGTTGCCGGATCCGAAGACCGCCTTCGTGGATCCTTTCCGCACCGCGAAGACCCTGAACATCAAGTTCTTCGTCCACGACCCGTTTACTCTGGAGCCGTTTAGCCGCGACCCACGCAACATCGCCCGCAAGGCTGAGGAGTACCTCTCCTCCACCGGCATCGCGGATACCTGTAATTTCGGCGCTGAAGCTGAGTTCTATATCTTCGACTCCGTGCGCTACGGCACCGACGTTAACCACGGTTTCTACGAGGTCGATACCGATGAAGGCTGGTGGAACCGCGGTTCCGAGACCAACTTCGACGGCACCCCGAACACCGGTTTCAAGACCCGTGTGAAGGGCGGCTACTTCCCGACGGCACCCGTCGACAAGCACGGCGAGGTCCGCGATGCCATGGTGGAGCAGCTGCAGAAGGCAGGCTTTGTCATCGAGCGTTTCCACCACGAGGTGGGCAGCGGCCAGAACGAGATCAACTACCGCTTCAACTCCCTGCTGCACGCAGCTGATGATATTCAGACCTTCAAGTACATCATCAAGAACACTGCAGAGCAGTTCGGTAAGACCGTAACCTTCATGCCCAAGCCGCTGGCCGGCGATAACGGTTCCGGTATGCACGCCCACATGTCCCTGTGGCAGGATGGCAAGCCGCTCTTCCACGATGAGGCCGGATACGCCGGTCTGTCTGACATTGCCCGCTACTACATCGGCGGCATCCTGGCCCACGCACCGGCGGTTCTGGCGTTCACTAACCCCACTCTGAACTCCTACCACCGCCTGGTTCCGGGCTTCGAGGCACCGATTAACCTGGTGTACTCGCAGCGCAACCGCTCGGCCGCCATCCGTATCCCGATTACTGGTTCCAACCCGAAGGCCAAGCGCATCGAGTTCCGCGCTCCGGACCCGTCCGGCAACCCCTACTTCGGTTTCGCCGCCATGATGATGGCAGGCCTCGACGGCATCAAGAACCGCATCGAGCCGCACGCCCCGGTGGATAAGGATCTCTACGAGCTGCCGCCGGCAGAGGCTGCGTCCATCCCGCAGGCACCGACCTCCCTGGAGGCGTCCATCGCGGCACTTGAGGAAGACAACGAGTTCCTCACCGAGGGCGATGTCTTCTCTGAGGATCTCATCGAGACCTACATCAATTACAAGCGCGAGAACGAGATCACTCCCGTGCGCCTGCGTCCGACGCCGCAGGAATTTGAGATGTATTACGACTGCTAGTTTTTAGGGGTTGTCCCTGGCCTGTATGTTTACGTTTGTGCAGGTCAGGGGCTTTTTATGTTTTGCATAGTTTGCATGTTTTCGAGGGTTTGCGGGATTTTTGCGGGATTTTGACTTTGAGATAGCCCCTTAAAACGACGAAAGCACCTCCACCATTTAGGTGGGGGGGCAATCTTCAAAACTCTTCATAAACTTCAAAAGCTAGAGGCGAAGGAATATTTGCACAACTGACCTGCGTTTATTTGCATTACTGCTTGGTAGAAGCGAACCCCTCGACGTTTCGTCAGAATTGTCGAGGGGTTCGCTATTTTCATATCCTATTTGGGTGGTTTTCGACTCGATTAGCCCTGTCACTGCCCGCTTCACGGGCTATTTCCGGCACCTGACCACGGGTTTAAGGCCACGGCCTCTTGGAGAGTTCCAGCAAGGCTCGTGACCTCTTATGCGGCTTCTCCAATCTGAGGCGGGGCATTAGCGCCCGCAATGCTCAGCATGTCCTCGCGTGCTCGGCCTTTACGCGGGCGCCCGCCCCGAGGGGGACGTAGACCAGGGCCCTCGTCAACTTGCCTGCGCAAGTAGTTCATTGCCTGCAAGGCATTGGTTCCAGCGACAGCAAGACCGATAAGGAGCATGAATGCGCCCACGCTTCGCGTATAGCGTTTTGTCCGCTCCCCCTTACCAATAGCAACCAGGCTTTTCAGATGTTCAGAAGACTGAAATGGTAGCGGTGTGGTGAGTATCTGGTAGCGCCTGAGTGAGTATCCGGTAGCGGTGTCTCACTCAGGCGTTGTTGGTGGTTATGCGTTGGTGGTGAGGCGCATG
>NZ_CABTZR010000069.1 GCF_902489365.1 uncultured Corynebacterium sp.
CCTATCACAGACCTAGGACTATCCGGTGTTGATTTCATCGATCGGGCTGTTGGAACCGATTCAAAATCAAGATCACCGCATTATCCCAGGCTGCCCCGGAAATCCGTACCGGTTTATCCACACGAAATGTCCCTTAAGCCTCGTCTGATGTGGCCTCGTCGATGTCCTTGGCATTGGCGTTGCTGTCGAAGCGCTTGACTAGGACTATGTGGCCGTCCCGTTCGCTGACTGGTTCGAAACCCAGGTGGAGGTAGAGGCGATGAGCGCGGTCATTGTCTTTAGCCACTGAGAGCGAGATGCCCGGGGCGCCCATTTCGCGGGCGAGGTTGGTGGCGGCGTCGATCAGCAGGGTGCCAACACCCTGGCCCCGGAAGCGGGGCTCCACGGCCAAAGCGAGCTCCGGAATTCCTTCCGCCACGTGGCCAAACCCATGGCGCTCAGCCGTGCCCCAATTCAGCCACACGCCACCGGCGGGGACGTGGCCCTCCCAGGCGATGAAACCTCCGCGGGAAGGCTCCCAACCACCGAGGTAATAGTCGAAACCTTCCTCGAAACCTTCAGGGAGTTCCTTGTGCTCATCGCCGAAAGTATCGGCAAGGAAGTTGATACGGGCTAGATAGGTGCGGTCGGCTTCAGTAAGGGAAAGAAGATGCATGAGTCCATGGTAAGGGCTAAAAGTAGTTGCGCTGAGTGGCAAGAGCCGATGACGGGGAGGAAAATTCGTAGAATCGTTGTCAGCGGAGGTTGGGCTTGCACTTTTCTAGTGACTCTCTAGGCGGTGCCAAAGACAACTTTTCGTTATACGATAATCCCATGCCTGTGAAAGTTACTGATAAGCAATTGGATGCCTGGGTCGCTGAAGCCGAGCGAGGTTATGACCCGCAGGAGTTGAAAAAGCGAGGGCGTGGGCGTCCTGGACGAGGTTCTGAGCCTGCGAAAGTTGTGGCTGTAAGGCTGACGCAGGAAGAGTTAACAAACCTTGACCGGGTTGCAGCAAAGGAAAAGGTGACCCGGTCTGAGTTGATTCGACGGGCAATCAAGCAGATAGTCGCATAAGATGCGAGACTATTCCCCGGTTGGTTCTGCTTGCTGTGCTCTCACCTATTTCCCATGCTCCCATTGGGCATAGGCCGAGGCATAGCGCCCGCCCAGTGCGATGAGGTCGGCGTGGGTGCCGTCCTCGACGATCTGGCCTTGTTCCATGACAATGATGCGGTCGGCCTCGCGGGCTTGGTCCAGGCGGTGGGCAACGACGAGTGAGGTGCGGTCTTTGGTGACGGCCTTGGCGGCGTGCTCGAGTACCTCGGCGTGCTCGGAGCCGGCCTCGGAGGTGGCCTCATCCATGATGAGTACTGGCGGCTGGCGTAGGATCATGCGGGCCAGCGAAAGCTGTTGCTCGGCCTCCGCGCCAATCTCTTCGTTGCCGGCGCCGATGAGTGTGTCCAGGCCTTCGGGTAGCCAGCGCGAATTCTCATCAAGGCCCACGGTGTTGAGCGCGCGCCACAGTTCCTCATCGCTGGCATCGGGCTTCGCCAACAGCAGGTCGCTGCGCAGCGTGCCGGAGAAGAGATGGACTTCCTGAGTAATGAGGGCGACGTGCTCGGTGATCCAGGTATTCGGCACCGTGGCGGTATCAATCCCGTCGAGACTGATGGTGCCCTGTGTGGGGTACTGCAGGCCCGCGACGAGGGAGGCGAGGGTCGATTTACCCGCGCCGGAGGTGCCCACGAGGGCGGTGGTGGTGCCGGCGGTGAGGGTCAGGGAGACGTCGTCAAGCACTGGCGCCCCACCGGGGTAAGCGTAGGAGAGGTGCTCGATGGTGATGGTGGGGGCGTCGCTAAGCCGAGGAGTGTCCTGGTTCGTGGTGGTGCCCTTCTGGTTCGTGTTGGTACCCTTCTGGTTCGCGCTGGTGTGCGCGCTGTCCTCGAGGGTGGCCAGGGCCACGGCGCGGCCGAGGGAGGTCACGGAGTGCTGGATTTCACCGGCGAAGAAGAGGATGTTGAACACATGGATCTCCAGGCGCATGACCAGCAGCACAGCGGCGGTGGCCTCACCAGGGGTAAGCCAGCCCCAGATCACCATGGGCACGGACATGAGGACCGAGCCCAGCAGCAGCACCGCGAAGGCGAGGGCACCCTGGCCAACGATGCGGTTGATGAGCGGAACCTTGTCACCCCAGGCCTGCACCGTGTCCCAGGAGTAGCGCTCCATGCGCGCGTGTGCCCAGTCTTTGAGAGAGAACTGGCGGAGGGTCTCCAGTGCGCGGATGGTGTCCAACAGCACGTTATTACGGTAGGCCTCCACTGACGAGACTTCGTTGGCGATGGCGGGGATATCCCGCATGGTACCGCGGATGAAGGGGTAGAGCAGGCAGCTCACCGCAATGAAGAGCAGGGCGTAGGCGGGGTGGATGAAGATCATCATGAGCGCGGTCAGCGGCAGCATGAAGAGGGTGAGCACTAGGCGGTCACCCATCATGGAGATGGCCATGACCACGGTGTCGATGTCCTTGGACAGGCGCGTGATGATGTTGCCGGTACCTAGTTCCATGACGGCCGGCACGGGGGCACCGAGGGTGGAATCTAGTGCTGAGGTGCGCAGATCCACCGAGAGGCGGCGGGTGGTGGAGGTGACCAGGTAGCGCCCCAGGGTGCGGCCGGTAACCTCCACGAGGAAGCCGACCGCGATGATGATGAGTGCGCCGACCATGGCTGTGCGTCCCGTGCCAAGGACGGGGAGCTCCACGCCCTGGATGATGTCGACGACGCGGCCGAGCACCTGGGAGACCAGGTTCATCATGATGACGGTGACGGTAAAAAGGCCGAAGAAGAGGGCGATGCCGAGCCTGCTAGGGGCACTGGGCAGGGTTTTGAGGAAGCGTAGTGACTCCTGTGGGGAGGCGGGGGCGAGGGCATCCGCGCGGTCTGTGGTGGTGGGGTGGTTGCTCATAGCTCCACCACCTCATCGGCGTTGGCGGCCCACGTGGAGGCGGAGGTGATGACCACTGTGGTCTTGTCGGCGCGCAGTTCGCGCACGCGCTTGGCGACGTCCGCCAGGGTCAACGAATCCAGCCCCGTCGTGGGGTTATCGAGTACGAGAACGTCGGGATCGAGTGCGAGTGCGCGGGCCAGGGCGACGCGCTGGCGCTGGCCGCCGGAGAGGTTGAGGCCGGCTTCGCCGATGGGTGCGGTGGGAAGTTCGCCGCCCGGGCCCAGCCCGCCGAGGCGGATAACAATGTCCTCGCAGGCGGAGGCGTGCAAGGCAGCGTGGCGTTGTGGTGTCGTAGCAGCGCGTAGCGGATCGACGTTGTCCTGCAAGGTGCCTTCCAGCACGGAGATGCGGTGCGGAGGGCACAAAGCGCCGTTGTCGTTGAGGTAGCGCACCCAGGAATCCACGGTGCTGCGGCCCTCGGCGGTCGTGGGCATCCACACGTGCAGGCCAGGGGAGAGCTCGATGGGCGTGCCGGTTGTCTTCTCGGTAGTGGTATTGAGCTGGCCGAGCAGCTCGCCAACACGTTCCACGGAGGCGCGTGCTCTGGCCCAGTTTTCGGTCAGTAGGCCCAGCGATACGCCGAGCGCGGTCAATGCCGGAGGAGCCAGCATGGTAATCGCCATCATGCCGCCGGGGGCAATGTGGCCTTCGAAGGTTTCCCAGGAGGTCCAGGCCAGGATGCCTACCGCGAAGGAGGCGGGGACCATCTGCCGCACCCAGGCCATGAGGGAGGACAGCTTGGCCTCGTGAAGCATGGTGGTTAGGGCTTCGTGAGCGGCGTCGGAAAAGCGCTGGCGGGCAATGTCCTTGGCGCCCAGGCCCTTGATAACGCGGGAACCTTGGGCGAAGTCCGTGGCGAGTGATAACGCGGTGTTTTCCAGCTGGCGGCGGTGCGCAGCAACCTTGGTCAGCGGCTTGGTGGTGGCCCACGAGGCCAGCGCGGTGGCGAGGGCACCGATGAGCAGGGCGGCGGAGACCTGCCAGGAAACCGGGGCGAGGCTGACCACGGCGCCTAAGAGGTAGCCCACCATGACCAGTGGGAAGTTGAGGATCTGCTTGAGTTGGCCGATGTAGTGCGAATCCTCATCCATCGTGTTGAGCAGCCGGCCGGGGCTAATTCCGGCGGTCGAGGCACCCAGCAGCTTATCCAGAAGATTCAGGCGCAGCGTGTGGGTGGTGCGGGCTTGACTCAGATCCGTGAAAGCATCCGCTGTGGCTTCGCAGATATAGGCGACGTAGAGGATGACCGCGGTGGCCGCAAGCGGCAAGGCTACGGTGCGCCAGGAGGGATCGGAAAAGGCATACTGCGTAGTGTGGCCGATGATGACCGAGACCAATGCGCCCAGCGGTGCGTTGATGAGGGTGGCGATGAAGATGCCGATGACGCCGGTGCGTTGGGCACCTAGCATCCGCCACGTGGCGGCGCCGGGCCGAGAGAAGTTGGTGGTCTCAGTGAGGGATACCTCCCCGGTAGGTGGTTCATCGGGGAGGTACCACGACCACGTCCGCATGCGTGGATAGTGAGTCATAAGGACTCATCTTATAGCGGAATGCGCATACGGTGGTGATTCAGATTACAGCAAAGAAGGATCGCTGTAACGGGTTGCGCGGCTTAAGCCAAGTGGTAGTTGTCCACGTCGTAGCCGTTGAACTCGCGGTCGACGCCGTAGTCATCGACGGAGGTGAACTGCGTGCCGTTTTCGATGGCAAAGCGCAGGTTATCCACGCGGGTGGACGGATCACCGCTGACGGCACCGGCCGGAAAATAGAAGGTGTCCCCACTCTTGAGCTTGACGATGAGTGATTCGAAGCTCATTCCTGATCTCCTTGCCTGCTGCTGATAGGGTAGCGGCGCAAAACTGCGCGCGGGCACCGATCCTTCACGATCGATGCCGATTAACCCTCGATTCAAGCAGGTCGGGCCCGTGCAGGCAAAGGAGTGAGATCAAGGCAACGAAACACGCACCCCCAAGGATGGGGGATTAGTTCTCCTCTTCGGTGCGGAGGCGGTGCTTGCCCTCAGACTCGTGGTCGTCGGTGATGCGGGAGGTGTCGGCATCCTTCTTGTCAGCGTTGCTGACCTCGATTTCGGTCTCGACGGCGTCCTGAATAGCGGTTTCTTCCTCGCGGTGCTTGGCCAACTGCTCATCCAGGGAGTCCAACAGCTCCTCATCGCGCTCGACGACGCCTTCCTCAGCCAGGTCGGACTCCTTCTTGGCATCGTCCTCAGTGGTGGAGGTGTAGACCAAGGTGGAGCCCTGCGGTGCAGACGGGGAGGAGAAGTCCTCCACGCGCGGCGGGACGGCGGACTCCTTCTCCTTCTTCTGGGTGAAGAAGTAGTAGATGCCGCCGCCGATGGCCGCAAGGGCGGCAACGAGCGCGGAGATCAGCCAGACCTTCGAGCCCTTCTTCTTGTCCTTACCGCTGATACGGCGGGCCTTCTTCTGCAGCAGAGCGCCTTGCTTCTGAGCCTTCTTTTCGGCCTTGGAAGCCTTCTTCTTTGCCTGCTTGCGGGCCTTGGAGGTCTTCTTTTCTGCTTGCTTCTGGGTCTTTTCCCACTGCTTGGAGGCCTTGTCCTGGGCCTCCGCGGCAGCTTCGGAGAGCTTCTCGGTGGCTTCTTCGCTGCGTTCCTTGAGCTCTTCCAGGGCGCGCTCGAGGCGGGAGTGCGCGGCCTTGGTTACGGCACCCGCTTCGCGGCGGGCCTCGGAGAACCAGTCGCCATCGCGTTCTTCCATGCGGGCGGCGGCGGTCTCTAGGACGGAGTAGGCCTCGCGAGCCTTCTCTTCGCGGCGTTCCTTGAGGCGCTCCACCAGGGCGGAGGTGGCGCTGATGGCTGTGGACAGGGCGGCGGGGTTCATGGGCTCAGGTGCTCCTTTATGTCAATACTGAGGTGATTTGTGTTGGACAACTGTTTATGGAGTGATTGTCGGCGCCGAACCGGGTGTGTCCGCGTTCGCGCTGGATACTCCCTTTCAGCGTAGTGGCGGCGCGCAGGTCCCGCCACCATATGCGCAAAGGCCGCGAGCTGTTCAAAGAAAATAGACAGCTTTGTACGGATGAGGCGGGTTTTTATTCATTGCGGGTTTGCGTTAACGGCGCAGCTGACTGGGTTCTAAAGGTATTACCAAAGCTAGAACGCTTTCGCGAGAAATGGACAGCTTGGTACGTTTTGGGACATCAACACCGACGATAAACAACGATAACCTGCAGAGGAGGTGAGCATGTCTCCGCGACTTTCCGCATCCGCGCCACTAGACCAAATCAGCGAAGATACGCCTAGGGAGCTCAAGCGCACCGCTCTCTCCTTCGAGGTGATCCCGCCGCGCCACGACGCGGATGCTGCGAAGATTGACCGCTTATTGGCCACGCTCGCCGCGTATAACCCCGATTACATCGCCGTTACCAGCTCCCAGCGCTCCGGGTGGCTGGAGGGAACCGCGGCGTTTATTGAGAAGATTTCGCGCGATACCGCGATGCGTCCTCTGGCCCACCTGGCCTGCACCGCCGGTACAGAGGAAGAGCTCGTTGGCTGGATCGACACGCTGGTCGACGCCGGCGTCCGCGGCCTCCTCGCCCTCCGCGGCGATCTGCCGGAGGGCGGCATGCCCGAAGGTCACCTGCCGCACGCTGATTCCCTGGTCCGGCTCATTCGCCGCTGGGAATCGGACCGCGTGGCGCGCTTGGCGGCCGGGCGCTTGGCGGTGGGTGTGGCCTGCTATCCCAATGGCCACGCCGAGTCCGCCACGCCGGACGAGGACATCGACGTCCTTTTGGCCAAGCAGCGCCTGGGCGCTGATTTCGCTATTACCCAGCTTTTCTTTGATGCGGAGGATTACGTCCGCTTTGCCCAGCGCGCCCGGCTGGCGGGTGTGCGCATTCCGCTCATCCCCGGGATTATGCCGATGACGAGCCGGGCTCGGGTGGAGCGAATGTGCCAGCTGTCCGGGCTGGATGGGCCGACCAAGGTCCTCGACCAGCTCGCGGCAGCGACCTCCCCCGAGGAAGAGAAAGAAATCGGCATGCAGATTACGGCATCGTTGGCGAAGTCGGTGATGAACGCCGGCGCCGACGGGCTGCACATCTACACGCACAACAATCCAGACATTACGACTGACCTGCTACATCGAATTGGAGTCATCCCATGACCGCATCCTTCCCCAAGGCCACGATTGAGGGCTACCCGCGCGTCGGTGCCCACCGCGAGCTCAAGCGCGCGCTGGAGTCCTACTGGTCCGGCAAGATCGACGCCGAGACCTTCGAATCCGCCGCGCACTCCCTGCGCCTCGACACCTACGCCCGCCTCAAGGAGCTGGGCCTCACTGAGGATTACGCCATTCCGGCTGACGTTGCCTACTACGACCACGTCCTCGAGACCGCACTGACCGTGGGCGCTGCCCAGGGCGAGAGCCTCGATGATGAGTTCACCCTGGCCCGCGGCAACAAGGACACCGCGCCGCTGGAGATGACCAAGTGGTTCGACACCAACTACCACTACATCGTTCCCGAGATCACCGATGACCAGGCTTTCACCGCCCGCCCGCAGCGTGTTCTGAAGATCGTCGAGGAGGCCCGCGCCGCCGGTCACACCGTGCGCCCGGTCCTCGTTGGCCCGGTGACCCTGCTGGCGCTGTCCAAGCAGGCCGAGGGCGCCACCAAGCAGCCTCTGGACCACCTCGATCAGGCAGTCGAGTCCTACCTCACCGTATTGGCTGAGCTTCACGACGCCGGCGTCGAGTGGATCCAGCTCGCCGAGCCGGCCCTAGTCGCCGACCTCGCCGCCGCTGACGACGCCACCTTGGCCGCCGCACTCAAGACCGCCTACGGCCGCATCCTGGGCGCGGAGAAGCGCCCGCAGGTTTACCTGACCACGCCCTATGGTTCCCTCAACGCCGGCCTCGACGCCGTCGCCGAGCTCAAGCCGGAAGCAGTCCAGGTGGATCTTTCCGTCGGCACCCTGGCCCTAGACAACTCCTACCTCGAGCGCGTGGCCAAGCTCGCCGAGGCCACCCACCTCGCCGCCGGCCTGGTCGACGGCCGCAATGTCTGGGCCGCCAACCTCCGCGACCTGCGCGAGAAGCTCGAGAGCCTCGGCGAAGGCGTCACCGTAACCACCTCCGTGTCCCTGCAGCACGTGCCGCACACCGTGGAGGCGGAAACCTCCCTGCCGGTGGACGTCGCCACCTGGTTCGCCTTTGCTGACGAGAAGATCCGCGAGGTCGTAGCACTTTCCGCCGGCCCGCTCGACGCCCCGGAGGCCTATGCACAGGCCGACCGCGCCGTGCGCACTCGCGCCGAGTCCTCCCGCACCCACAACCAGGCAGTACAGGATCGCACCGCGCAGCTGCCGGAGGGCCAGGTTCAGCGCCAGCCGGAGTTCGCCGAGCGCAACAAGGCCCAGGAAGCCCTCGGCCTGCCGCAGCTGCCAACCACGACCATCGGTTCCTTCCCGCAGACCTCTGAGATCCGCGCCGCGCGCGCCGCACACCGCAAGGGCGAGCTCTCCGATGCCGACTACACCGAGGCACTGCGCAACGAGGTGAAATCCGTCATCGAACTGCAGGAGCGCTTGGGCCTAGACGTCCTCGTCCACGGCGAGCCGGAGCGCAACGATATGGTGCAGTACTTCGCCGAGCTTCTCGACGGCTTCGTCGTCACCGAGAACGGCTGGGTCCAGTCCTACGGCTCCCGTTGTACCCGTCCGCCAATCGTCGTCGGCGACATCTCCCGCCCGAAGGCCATGACCACCGAGTGGGCGAAGTTCGCGCAGTCCCTGTCCGAGAAGCATGTCAAGGGCATGCTCACTGGCCCGGTGACCATCCTGGCCTGGTCCTTCGTGCGCGATGACGTCCACCAGTCAGTCTCCGCCGACCAGCTCGGCGTGGCGCTGGCCGACGAAGTTCGCGACCTCGAAGAGGCCGGCATCGACATCATCCAGATCGACGAACCCGCCCTGCGCGAGCTGCTGCCGCTGCGCGAGAAGGACCGCAAGGCCTACCTCGACTGGGCGGTGCGTTCCTTCCGAGTAGTTTCGTTGCAGGCGAAGCCTGCAACCCAGATCCACACGCACCTCTGCTACTCGGAGTTTGGCCAGATCATCGATGCCGTCGCCGGCTTGGACGCCGACGTCACCTCCATCGAGGCGGCCCGCTCCCGCATGGAGCTGCTCGAGGACATCGATGAGAAGTTCCACTCCGAGATCGGCCCGGGCATCTATGACATCCACTCCCCGCGCATCCCGTCCGTGGCGGAGATGGCCGAGCTCATCCGCGCAGCGCTCAAGAACGTGCCGGTCGAGCGCCTGTGGGTCAACCCGGACTGCGGCTTGAAGACTCGCGGCTACGAGGAGACTGAGGCCTCCCTACGCAACATGGTCCTCGCCCGCGACGAGGTCCGCTCCAGCCTGTAGGGGTTTAAATCTCTGGATTTAAACCGTCCATCGCCGTCAGCTCACTGAGCGCGGCGATGTCTCCGTTTCCGGACCTATCGAAGTGCAGCGCCTTGAGCCCCGCGGCCCGGGCGCCCTCGACATCATTGGCCACCGAATCACCGATCATCAGAGTGGAGCCAGGCTCCACTTCCAGTCGCCGACAAGCCTCAAGGTAGGCCTCTCGGTGCGGCTTCGGATGACCCATCTCCACAGTGGGAAATAACTCAATGTCTGGCAGGTCGAGCCCTCCTGCCCGCAGCTTGCCCTCCTGCATCTCACGAGCCCCGTTCGTTAAAATGCCCACTTTGAGGCCGCGGGACAGGACGTGCTGGAGGGTAGGGAGGGCGTCGCCAAGCGCCTGCCAGTGCTTTTCATACGCGGCCAAATACTTGGCATATTCCGTCAGCGCCTCCTGCTCCGTCATCTCTGGGCGGTTCAAAAACTCCCGACAACGCTCTACCCGCTGGCCCTGATGAGAAACCTCGCCGCGCTCGTAGGCGGCGAACCACTTCTTTTCAATCTCCGCGAAGCGCTCGTGATGCCCGCCTGGCAACCACTCCTCAACGGCTGCGTGCATCGCGGCGGTGTGGTCCATGAGGGTGTCATCGAGATCGAAGAGAATGGCGCGGATCATGCTTGTAACCCTACGCAGATCGCTCACAGCGTTGTGCCGGAACGACGCGGTCGGCGAAATTTCCATACAATGGCTGGCATGACTCAGAAGACCGCAACTGCAACGATGCACACCAACTACGGTGATATCGTTATCGACCTGTTCGGTAACCACGCACCGGTAACCGTTGAGAACTTCATCGGCCTAGCCAAGGGCGAGAAGGACTACACCACCCAGAACGCCAAGGGCGAGCAGTCCGGCCCGTTCTACGATGGCGCTATTTTCCACCGCGTCATCGACCAGTTCATGATCCAGGGCGGTGACCCGACCGGCACCGGCCGTGGCGGCCCGGGCTACCAGTTCCAGGATGAGTTCCACCCGGAGCTGCAGTTTGACCGCCCGTTCCTGCTGGCCATGGCGAATGCCGGCCCGGGCACCAACGGCTCCCAGTTCTTCATCACCGTGGCGCCGACCCCGCACCTGAACAACCACCACACCATCTTCGGTGAGGTCACCGACGCGGCTTCCCAGGAAGTTGTGTCCAAGATTGCTAAGGTCTCCACCGACCGCATGGACCGTCCGGCTGAGGACGTTGTCATCGAGTCCATCGAGATCGCCTAAGCGTTCTTAACTTTTCATCCGAGCCCGCTGCCACGTGATGTGGTGGCGGGCTCGTTGTTTTAGGAGTCTGCGTGAAGAATTATCTCCGTTCGGCGCCAGTCACCATGGTGTTCATGGTGCTGTGCATTGGGGCATGGTTGGTCACGGCGATCCAGGCCAAGACCCTGGTTACCCCGTATTACGAAAGCTCCTTGGCTCAGGACTGGACGTTGTGGGGGCCGGATGTGACTGCGCATCCCGCCATGGTGCTCACAGCCGGATTCATGCATCTTGATGCCGGGCACTTGTTGGTCAACATGGTGATGCTGCTCTTTGTGGGCAGGGAAGTAGAACGCGCTTTGGGTAGTGCGCTCTATGCGGCGGCCTACCTTATCTCGGTGGTGGGCTCCTCGGCCGCGGTGCTGTGGATGGATTTTGACACGCCCACAGTGGGCGCCTCCGGTGCCTTGTTTGCGCTCATGGGTCTACTCATTGGTGTCTACCGCAGCCGCGGTCTAGACCTGCGAGCGCCCATCGTGCTCGTCGTAGCCAACGTCATCTACAGCTTCGTGGCGGAGAACGTCTCCGTGTGGGGGCACTTGGGTGGCTTGCTCACAGGGCTGCTGTTGGCGCCATTCCTCTTTCGCCAACGTGCGTGGCTGCGGTGGCTGGGGATATGGCTTATCGGTGTCGCGGCGGCCGTGTTGGCAGCGTTGCGAGCTGGGCTTTGGGGATAACTCGGGCGTGTTATCCACCAAAACCTTTGTGCGAAAGAATTCCACATAAATTATCCACAATGTGGATAACTACATTTTTGTAATTTACCGAACGTGTGCGCCAAGATAACCGCAGATCAGCAGCTTAATCGGTTGAATTCGAAGTTTTTGTGCGGGCTGTGGGAAGCGTGAAAACACTTATCCACAGCGTGTGGAGAAAGGCTGTGGAATTCGTTTTCCACAGAGTTATCCCCACCCTGTGGATAACTTTGTACCCAAGGTGTTAACAGTGCTCCGGTTGCGGGGTGGGTGGTGGTGTTTTAGTCTCTTGGCCATGGGGGATTTGGAGACTTATTTCTCCTACCGCAGTTCGGGGTTGGATCTTGTGGGGCTTGCGGTAGGCAGTGTGGATGATTTACGCGCGCGTGGTGCA
>NZ_CABTZR010000070.1 GCF_902489365.1 uncultured Corynebacterium sp.
AGCCGATAATCCGGAAGCCGGAGTCTGGGCTCGCGCCCTCGGGGACAAACCAGGCCATGACCGCACCACCCCGGACCATGACGTGGCCGCCCGCTTCGGCTGACCACTCGGCGGACTCATCCTGGCGGCTAAACCCCGCCTCAACGAGTCTGCGCGCTACCTCCTCAGCCGCGTGGTAGGAGGACGGGCTGGCGGCGATGAAATCGAGAAAATCTTGTGTAGTGCTCATGCTTCCAGCTTGCCACGACCTGCCGGGTCATGCCGGAAGGACTGTGGGTGCCTATGCGCTAGGCTGAGAAACATTATGCCGAAACGACTAGCCCTCTCCCCCTCCCGTGCCTCCGACTACAAGCAATGCCCGCTGCTCTATCGCTTTCGGGCCATCGACAAGCTCCCCGAGCCCAAGACGAAGGCACAGGTCAAGGGAACGCTGGTCCACGCCGTCCTGGAAAAGATGCACCAGCTATCCCGCGAGGAGCGCGACTACCCAGCCGCGGTGAAGATGATCAAGCCAGAATGGGCGGTGATGCTTGAATCCGATCCCGAGCTGCGCGATCTGGTTCCTGAGGGCGAAGAACTCGACTTCTTCGTCGAAGCGCGCGAGCTCATCAAGGGCTACTTCCAGATGGAAAACCCTCAGGGCTTCGACGCCCACGAGTGCGAAATGTACGTCGATACCGTTCTGCCCAACGGCGTGCCGGTGCGCGGCTTCATCGACCGCGTAGACGTTGCCCCCACCGGCGAAGTGCGCGTGGTGGACTATAAGACCGGAAAGAAGCCGCTCCCCCGTTATTCCCAGGACGCGCAGTTCCAGATGAATTTCTACGCATTGGTGTACTGGCGGCTGCTCGGCACCATCCCCACGCAGTTGCGGTTGATGTACCTCAAGGTACTGGACTCTATGTTCCTCACGCCGGGACCGGAGGAACTGGAATACTTCGAGCGCGACCTAGGCGAGCTCTGGGCCAAAATCGAAGGCGATGGCAAGGCCGGAGATTTCAGGCCGAAGACGTCAAAGCTGTGCGGTTGGTGCTCGTTCCAAGACCTCTGCCCGGCTTTTGGCGGAACGCCACCCGAGTATCCCGGGTGGCCCGACCAGACCGAGTAGATTGCGCTGCGTAGACCGCACCGCGGCTTAGAACAAGCCAGAGATCGAACCGTCAGCGGCAACATCGATGTTGTTCGCTGCGGGCTTCTTCGGCAGGCCCGGCATGGTCATGACGTCACCGGTTAGGGCAACGATGAAACCAGCGCCGGTGCGCGGCTGCAGTTCGCGGACGTGGAGGACGTGGCTTTCCGGAGCGCCGAGCTGGCTGGGATCATCGGAGAAGGAGTACTGGGTCTTAGAGATAACGACGGGGAATTTCTCCCAGCCGTTGTCCTTGATGTACTTCAAGTCCTTGAGAGCCTTGGAAGAATACTCCACCCGCTCGGCGCGGTAAATTTCCGTGGCGATGGTCTCGACGGATGCCTCGATACCATCGGCAGGATCGTAAAGCTGGTGAGAGGAGCCTTCGGAGAGGCTGTCCAAAAGGCGCTCAGCCAGCGCGGTGGCGCCGGCGCCACCCTTCGCCCACACCTCTGCTTCTTCGAGCGCGACGTTAAAGTCTGCCGCCCATTGGCGCATGAACTCGCGCTCGGCATCGGTATCGCTGCCGAAGAGGTTGAGGGCCACCACTGGGGTCAGACCAAACTTGCGGAGGTTCTCCACGTGGCGTTCCAGGTTCACGACACCCTTCTTCAACGCCTCCAGGTTCTCCGTGGTGAGCTCCTCACGTGGCTGGCCACCGTTGTACTTCTGGGAACGGATTGTCGCCACGACGACTGCTCCGGCGACGTCGAGCTCACCGAAGCGGGACTTGACGTCGAGGAATTTCTCACCGCCGAGGTCCGCACCGAAACCAGCCTCCGTGAGGACGATATCGCCGAAGCGCATCGCGGTCTGGGTAGCGAGAAGCGTGTTGCAGCCGTGAGCGATGTTGGCAAAGGGTCCACCGTGGACGAAGGCCGGAGTGCCGCCGAGGGTTTGCACCAAGTTGGGGTTCAGCGCATCGCGCATCAGCGCTGTGAGCGCGCCTTCTGCCCCCAATTCGCGGGCAGTGACCGGCTTCTGGTCATAGGTGTAACCCACGGTGATGTCGCCGAGGCGCTTCTTCAGGTCTGCCAAGTCGGTGGCGAGTCCCAGGATGGCCATGATTTCGGATGCCGCGGTAATGGTGAAACCGGTCTCCCCCGGTACACCGTGGGCCGGGCCGCCAAGACCGGTGACGACATTGCGCAGCGCGCGGTCATTGACGTCGATACAGCGCTGCCACGTGATGCGACGCGGATCGATGTTGAGGGCGTTGCCTTGGTGGATGTGGTTATCAATGATGGCGGCCAAAGTATTGGTTGCCGCAGAGATGGCGTGGAAGTCACCCGTGAAGTGGAGGTTGATGTCCTCCATAGGGACAACCTGGGAGTAGCCGCCTCCTGCGGCACCTCCCTTGATGCCCATGACGGGACCCTGGGAAGGCTCGCGCAGCGCTACGATAGCCTTCTTCCCCAGCTGGGTGAGGGCATCGGTCAAACCGATAAGTACAGTGGATTTGCCCTCACCTGCTGGAGTCGGCGAGACACCAGTAACGAGGACGAGTTTGCCGTTGGCGGGGGTATCCCCAACTTGGGTGATATCTACCTTGGCTTTGTTCTGCCCATAAGGGATAAGAGCGGGCGCTGGGATACCGGCGCGGGCGGCAATATCAGTGATGGGTTCGAGCTGGTGGGCTTGGGCGATCTCAACATCAGAAGGTTGTGTAGTCATGCCCACCAGCTTAGCGCGCTAAAGAAGTGTCTTGAGCAAAATCAAATAATTTTTTGATAATGCTAGAGAACGACTGCGCCGATGGCGTAGCACAGGAGAACCGACAAGGCGATGCTCACAGTGCCAGGAATGATGAACGGGTGGTTGAAGACAGCCTTTCCGATGCGGGTCGAGCCAGTGTCATCCATTTCAACGGCCGCCAACAGGGTCGGGTACGTCGGCAGAATGAACAGAGCGGATACCGCGGGGAAGGCAGCGACTGCGGTCAGCGGGTTGACGCCAAGGGCCAGGGCCGCAGGCATGAGAGCCTTGGTGGTGGCTGCCTGGGAGTACAGCAGCGCCGCAGCAAAGAAGAGCACGATAGCCAGCAACCATGGGGCGGACTCAATGATGGACCCGGAAATGGCCTGGATGTCCTCCATGTAGTGGTTAATCAGCGTGGTGCCCAACCAGGCCACACCAAGCACACAGATACAGGCAGACATGCCAGACTTGAACACTGGGGTGTTGAGAACATCGCCAGCGGAGATCTTGGTGATCATGACGATGAGGGTTGCAGCGGTGAGCATCACCGTCATGATGGCTTCGTTACGGGGCAGAGTCGGCTCTTCGATGAGTCCTACCTGGGAGGAGGTCAGGGTGGCCCACAGCATGACGATAACGATGGAAACCAGGAAGATGATGACGGAGGTCTTGGCACCCTGCACCGGGCTGTAGTTGTGGGAGCCCTGCGGTACCTTCACCAGGCCCTGGGCCTTGCGTTCTTGGTAAACGGGATCATCCTCGAGCTCAGCGCCTGATCGGTTGGCAATCCAGGCGGCAGGGAAAATGGAGAGGAACGTTGCAGGAATGACCACGGCGAGGATCTGCAAATAGCCCACACCCATGGGCTCCAACAGGGAGGCGAGCAAGACTACGGCCGCAGAGATAGGTGAGGCACAGATGGCCATCTGCGAGGAAACAACCGCGATGGACAACGGGCGTGAGGGCCGGACCTTGCCTTCCTTAGCTACCTCGACGATAACCGGGAGCGTGGAAAAAGCGGTGTGTCCAGTGCCTGCCAGAACGGTCATCAGCCACGTGACGACTGGGGCGTAGAACGTGATCTTCTTCGGGTTTTTACGAAGGAATTTCTCTGCCAAGTAGACCAGATAGTCCATGCCACCGGCGCGTTGCATGGCAGCGATGGCCGCGATAACGGTCATGATGATGCCGATGACATCGAAGGGGATATCTTCGCGGGTGACGGGGACGCCGGTGAGGCCCAAAAGTAGAACGCCCAAGCCGCCGGCCATACCAATGCCGATTGAACCGATTCGGGCACCGAGATAGATCGCCGCAAGGACGATGAGGATGTGCACTACAACCATTGTGTAACTCCAATATGTGCAGTTGAACTGCAGTATGGGTGGTAATTCGCGCGGCGGTCAGAACACGACCATGGCGCGAGAACTGACAGTTTTTATTCTTCCCTATTGGTGTGGCTTTAGCGAGTATTCAGGCCCGATTGTGTCCGTTTACACAAAAGTGCGCACCGGCGGCTCGCGCTCGAGAGGGTGCGATACTCGGTGTGGTTGAAAACGGGCACACGCCCGCGCCGCCATCATTGAGGCAGCGCGGGCGTGTGCTGTACAGCATGAGCGATTCGCTCTCGCTAGTGCTGGGCGACGATTTATTCGTCGATGTAGAGCTGGCCGCGGAACTCTGGGTGCATGAGGTTTTCCACGGACAGAACCTTGTTGAGGGTTTCCTCGTCGAGCAGGCCCTTCTCCAGAACCAGTTCCTTGACACCCTTGCCAGTCTTCAGGGACTCCTTGGCAATGAGGTCACCGTTGTGGTGGCCGATGAACGGGTTCAGGTAGGTGACGATACCGATGGAGTTCTCCACATAAGCACGGCAGACATCAGCATTGGCGGTAATACCCTCAACGCACTTCTCACGCAGGGTATCCACGGCATTGCCCATGATGCGGATGGACTGGAACAGTGCCTCACCGATCACCGGCTCCATGACGTTGAGCTGCAGCTGGCCTGCCTCAGCGGCCATGGTGACGACGTGGTCGTTGCCGAAGATCTTGAAGCAGACCTGGTTGACAACCTCCGGGATAACCGGGTTGACCTTACCCGGCATGATGGAGGAACCAGCCTGACGCGGCGGGAGGTTGATTTCTGCCAGGCCAGCGCGGGGGCCAGACGACAGCAGGCGCAGGTCATTACAAATCTTGGCCAACTTCATCGCAGCGCGCTTAATCGTGGAGTGCAGGAGCACGTAGGCACCGCAGTCCGAGGTTGCTTCGATAAGGTCGCGCGCGGTCTTGATTTCCAGACCGGTGACCTCAGACAGCGCGGCGGTGACCTGGTGGCGGTAGCCAGCCGGGGTGTTCACGCCGGTACCGATAGCGGTGGCGCCCAGGTTGATCTCCAGCAGGCGCTTCTGGGCATCGCGCAGGATGGCCTGCTCCTCGGCCAGGTTGTGTGCGAAGGCCTTGAACTCATCACCGAGGGTCATCGGGACGGCGTCCTGCAGCTGGGTGCGGCCCATCTTCAGAATGTCAACGAATTCATTGCCCTTGGCGTGGAACGCTGCCTGAAGCTCATCGATGCGCGCGATGAGGTCCTCCATGGCGTAGTAGATGCCCAGGCGGAATCCGGTCGGGTACGCATCGTTGGTGGACTGGGACATGTTGACGTCATCGTTCGGGTTGATGACGTCGTAGGCGCCCTTCTCCTCACCTAGGTGCTCGAGAGCCAGGTTGGCCACGACCTCGTTGGTGTTCATGTTTAGCGAGGTGCCGGCGCCACCCTGGAAGACATCCAACGGGAACTGGTCCATGCAGCGGCCCTCTTCCAGGATCTGGTCACACGCCCAGATGATTGCCTCTGCCTTCTTCTTGGGAAGGACGTGCAGACGGCGGTTCGCCATCGCAGTGGCCTTCTTGACCTGCACCATACCGCGGATGAAATCCGGGATGGTGTTGATGGTCACGTAGGAAATCTGGAAGTTCTCGATAGCGCGCAGCGTATGAACGCCGTAGTACGCATCGCTCGGAACCTCCACGGAGCCGAGAAGATCAGTCTCAGTACGCGTCTTCTTGCTGGACGGGGACTTGGGAGCCTTGTTGGTGGCTTTTTCCTCGACCTGAGACTTTACGTCCTTGGTCTCCTTGGCCTCCGGCTGAGCATCCTTCTTAGTTGTCTTTGCCATCGGGGCTGACTCCTTGCATAAAAATCGAAGAACGATGATGGTCAGCCCCCATCGTAGCTAGGGGCCCGAATAAAATGCTTGGATTCTCCCCCTAAAAGCGGGCAATTCGTAGATCCGAGGCCAAGATTGCCTCGGCGCCGAGCCCTTCCAGCGCGTCCATCACCTGATTAGCCTGCTTGCGAGGCACCATGACGCGCACGGCCACCCACCCTTCGCGTGCCAGTGGCGAGATGGTGGGGCCAGTCAAGCCGGGGGTCACAGCTTCGACGTCTGGGAGCTTCTCTTCCGCGACGTTGTAATCGAGCATGACATAGTGGCGTGCATTGAGGATTCCGCGGATGCGGCTGAGCACAACGTTCTCTTCGGCTGTGACTTCTTCGCCCTCGCGTTTGATCACGACGGCCTCGGAAGAAACGATGGGCTCGCCAAATGGCTTAAGCCCTTGCTGGCGCAGGGTAGCTCCCGTTGAGACAACATCTGCGATCACGTCTGCGACACCGAGGTGAATCGAAATCTCTACCGCTCCGTCGAGGCGAATGACGTCAGCCTCAATTCCATTCGCGCTGAGGTGATTGCGCACAACGTTGGGGTAAGAGGTAGCGATGCGCTTGCCCTGGAGCTTCGGAACATCCCACTGCTCCCCCGCTGGTGCTGCGTAGCGGAACGTCGAGGCGCCAAAACCGAGATCCAAGACTTCGTTGAACTTCGCGCGCGAATCGAGGGCCAAGTCGCGGCCAGTAATTCCGAGATCTAGGACACCCTGTGCGACATAAATGGCGATGTCTTTCGGCCGCAGGAAAAAGAACTCGACGCCGTTGTCTTCGTCCACAACGTTCAACGACTTATTGTGCCCACGGCCCTTATATCCTGCTTCCTTGAGGATCTCCAGAGCGGCCTCGGACAGAGAACCCTTGTTAGGGACGGCGATTTTGATCATGAGTGTGCGGTGCTTTCTACGCTGATTGCGCTGGTTGTTGAAAGTGCTGGAAGCCCTCGTACCGGGCAGCCGATTAGAGGTAGGTGTAAATATCCTCGAGCTTCAGGCCACGCTTGTGGGCCATGACTTGGAGCCAGTAGAGCAGCTGCGACATCTCCTCGGCGAGTTCCTCATCAGACTGGTACTCGGCCGCAATCCACACTTCGCCAGCCTCTTCGATGATTTTCTTGCCCAAGTGGTGGATTCCTTTATCGAAGGCTTCCACGGTGCCGGAGCCTTCGGGGCGTTCGGCGATCTTCTGGGACAGTTCCTCAAACAGGCTTTCAAAATTCTTCACAAAGGAATATTCTTCCACACCGCTGCATAAAATTCTGCACCCCGGCCGAAATTCTCCGGCTACAGTGAGCGCAAGCACTGATACCACGCATAAATATCGCGCGCCGTCGCACCTTCCAGGTGGCGGTGCCCACAGCCTCGCAGTTCGGCGATGACAGTGACCTCGTCTGGGACTGTAACGTGCTCTCCTTCCGGCAGACCAATGACGGAGCAGCCAGCGGCGACCGCCGCGCGCATACCTGCCGCCGAATCCTCGAATACGAGGCAATCCTGGGGTCGAGCACCTACCCGGCGGGCAGCCTCGGCATACATATCAGGAGCTGGCTTTCCGTGGGGAACCTCGTCGCCGCAGATCGTGTCGACGAAATAGTGTCGGCCCAAAGCCGCGATTGCGGAGTCCGCCACGTAACGTTCGGTATTCGTGGTCACCATCATGGGCACACCCAACTCCTTGAGCTCATCAAGCAGCTCCGGAATACCCGGGAAAATCTCGAGGTGTTCGGCGAAAAGGGACTTGACATAGTCGAACATGAGCCGGCGGTACTTTTCGGTATCTCCCGGCTGAAGCATGACGCCCGCCTTATCGGCGCAGATGGTCAAGGTGTCCTCGAACGTGGCGCCTACCGTGGCCAAGCGCTCCGTCGGCGTTAGCCGGCGTCCCAGCGTTTCGGAGAGGTGGAAGGTGGCTTGCTCCCAAAGGGGCTCGGAATTAGTAAGGGTGCCATCCATGTCCCAGAAGATCGCTGCGGGACGGGTGGCACCTGCAGCCTGCTCGCTATCAGTCAATTAAAAATCCAGTTCGGGTAGCTGTGCCAAGGCATCGTCATCCGCGCCGGTCGCCGCCGAGGCAGAGTGGATAAGCTCCGTGAGCTCCTCCTTTTCCTCCGGCTCCAGCACCGCGTCAGCATTCTTTCGGTTGAAGGCGGCGAGTTTGTCCACGGAGGGGCGCACCGCTGAACTCAACAGCCCACCTTCCGGATCATCGGGCAGCTTATCCAGATCATCGAGGAAGGACTCGAGGATGCTGCGAAGATCTGGGAGCACCGTTGCATCGAACGGTGCCTCCCAGAACTCCTTTTCCTCTTCCTTGAGGTAATCCCCGGTGGCAAAGGACTGCAGGTTGGACATGAACTCATCTACGGTGGGCTGGAATTCGGCGCGAATCGTCATGAGCTAAATCATGCCTGAAGTTGTCTAGAGGCGCACGCCCAGCAGAGAATTAAGTGCAGTGCGCAGCAAGCCGGACGCCTCCTCATCCGGAGCACCAGCCTGCAGTGCCTTATCTGCCCATTGATCTATGGCCTCAAGGGCCCGTGGCGTATCGAGGTCGTCGGCCAAGGCACGACGTACGTGGTGCACGACCTCCTTGACTTCCTCCACGTTACCTGCCGTGCGGGAAGCCGCCCGCCAGCGCTCCAGCCGCTCCTGCGCGGTGTTCAAGACCTCATCGGACCAGTCACGGTCGGCTCGATAGTGGCCGGCGAAGACACCGAGACGGATGGCCGAAGGGTCGACGCCAGCCTCGACGAGCTTGTGGACGAACACTAGGTTGCCCAATGACTTCGACATCTTGGTGCCGTCCAAACCGATCATGCCGGTATGCACATAAGACTGCGCCATGCGCTCCACACCCAACGCCGCTTCCGCATGAGCCGCGGAGAACTCGTGGTGCGGGAACTTCAGGTCCGAACCGCCGCCCTGAATGTCGAAGCTGGAACCGAGTCGGTTGGTTGCGATGGCGGAACACTCGATGTGCCAGCCGGGACGTCCCAGGCCAAACGGAGAATCCCAGGCGGGCTCGCCCTCGCGGTGGGCGCGCCAAATGAGCGCATCCAATGGATCCCGCTTGCCGGGACGGTCTGGGTCACCGCCGCGCTCGGCAAAGAAGGTCTCCATCTGCTCGCGGGAATAATTCGATTCGTAGCCGAAGTTCTTCGTGGCTTCAATGGAAGCGTAGATATCCGGGAACTCAGGATCATCGACGACGTAGGCCGCATTGGCGTCGAGAAGCGCCTGCACCATCTCCGTGATCTCATCGATGGCTTCCATCGCCCCAACGAAGTGCTGAGGCGGAAGCACGGAGAGCAGCTCCATGTCCGAGCGGAAAAGATTGATCTGCGAGGTGCCCAGTTCGCGCCAATCCACACCGTCGCGCTCAGCGCGCTCGAAGAGCGGATCATCCACGTCGGTAATGTTCTGGGCGTAATTCACGGTGTAGCCGTTATCCAGCAACTGACGGTAAATCAGATCAAACGTCAGATAGGTCGCCGCATGGCCCAGGTGGGTGGAATCATAGGGGGTGATGCCACACACGTACATCGTGGCGGTATCCCCACTAATGTCGAGTTTCTTTACCGTCTCATCGGCGGAGTCATAGAGGTGGAGTGGCGTCGGGGCGCCAGGAACGGAATCGATGTGCGGGACAGGCCAAGATTGCATGGGCACCATCCTAACGTGTGGAGTCTCCGCGACTGGCGCATGGCCGGTTAGGGGGCGAGAACCCCGAGGCCCAGCAACAGCATGACGAGAAGCCCGACAGGAATGCGGTAGGCCGCAAACCACTCGAAGGAGTGGCTACCCACGAACTTCAGCAGCCACGCAATAGACGCATAGCCGACGACGAACGCGATGAGCGTGCCGACGAGCAGTTGGGCACCGGTGGCCGACTGCCCCACGGTGGGGCCGAAGGCGTCGCCAAGCGAAAACAGCCCCGAAGCCATAACCGCAGGAATGGCCAGCAGGAAGCTAAAGCGGGTCGCCACCTCGCGATCCAAGCCCAAAAAGAGGCCGCCTGAAATCGTGCCTCCCGAGCGCGAGACACCTGGGATAAGCGCCAAACACTGGCACAGGCCCATGACGATGGCATCGCGCATCGTCAATTCGTCGAAGCTGCGCTCCTTTTTGCCCACTTTCTCGGCGATGATGAAGACAAAAGAGAAAAGCACGAGCATAGACGCTGTAATCCACAAGTTGCGTAGGTTATCCCTAATCAGGTCCTTGCCCAGCACACCCAGGATGCCGATGGGGATAGAACCGACGATAACCATCCACCCCATGCGGTAATCCTGGCCGCGCTGGTCCTTGTGCACGAGACCTATGAACCAGCCTTTGAGAATCTGCCAAATCATTCCAGCGAAGTACACGATCACTGCCAGCTCAGTACCGAGCTGGATGACGGCGGTGAAGGAGGCACCTGCATCTTGGCCCCAAAAAAGAGTGGAAACGATGCGCAGGTGTCCGGAAGAACTCACGGGCAGGAATTCGGTGAGTCCTTGGACGAGGGAGAGGATGATGACCTGCATCCATGTCATGGCTTCAGTTGTCGCTGTTGTAGTCACCCGCGACAGCCTACTCGTGCAGCCCGCGGCTTCCGGTTTCCACCACGCTGGCTGCTAGGATGAGGGATCGTGAAATTGCGTCGTGTTCTGCTTTCTTCTGCCCTTCTCACCAGCGCCTGCGCTCTTGCCGCCTGCAATCCCACAGTTGGTGTTGGCGGAGACCCCAATTCCGCGGTCTATGGCAAGGCCGAACCCGCTTCCTCCCCGGCGGCCACCAAGCCGGTGGGTAACGTCGTCGCCTTCGATGCCATATCCGATCTCGCCGCAGTCGGTGACGTCCTTGCGGCTCGCACCGAGGGGTCACTCGCCGTAGGCACCGCCAATGACTTCACCGAGGGGAGGGCCGCCACCGTATCCGTGGATGAGAAGTGTGGCGACCTCACTGCGTCCGACCAGCACTTCCTCCTGGCGTGTGGGGATACGGTGTTGCTGTTTGATCCCCAGCAACCGGATTCCCCACAGGAGTTGGCAGTGGACGAGGAGAAACCAGTGACGGTGGCCGCGGAGGCTTCCAGCGGAGAGGTCTTCGTTGGCTCTGGGGACTCCACCACCATCGGCGTCTATGCGGACGGCGAACGCACCACCGACATCACGGTGGAGGCGGGCTCAGATCAGCTCATTTCCGTTCCCGTTTCTGATGGTCTCGACGGTATTGTCCGCGTCTTAAGGGAGGACTCCACGATTCAGTCGCTGGACTGGGAGAAGGACCGCGCGGGCGGACGCCTTCGTGTAGGCCAAGGCGTGGGTCAGATCGCGGGCGGTGAGGGCGCCGTGGTCGTAGCTTCAGATACGGTGGGCAAACGCGTGGCCATCTACACCGCCAGCGACGTCATCCGCCTGCACCAGTACGGAAACACTGACGGCACGCCGTGGGGCGTGGCCTGGGACGCCGGTCGTTCCTTGGCTTGGGTGACCACTACCGACAACAACCTGCTTCACGCCTACGCCGTCGCCGCGGGCGTTCCGGAGACCGTCGGCAGTATGGCCACGGTGGCGGATGCGCAGAACGTTGCCGTGCTTGGCGACGGCACCCTCGTCACCGCCTCAGCTAGCGGTGACGGCCTCCAGTTCATCAGTGATCCGCAACTCGACGAGACACCCCG
>NZ_CABTZR010000071.1 GCF_902489365.1 uncultured Corynebacterium sp.
ACGGTTGTGCTTATTGCTGCTTTACAGAGCGGACTGAACAACCTCGAGCTTGTCGATGTTCTTGGTCGGGTCATTAGCCTCCCAGTTGCAGGCACAGACCTCTTCGGACTGCAGGGCGTCCAGCACACGCAGAACCTCATCCACGTTGCGGCCGACAGCATCCGGAGTCACGGACACGAACTGGATAACACCGTCCGGATCGATGATGAAGGTAGCGCGGTCAGCAACACCGTCGGCGTTCTCCACACCGAGGGCACGGATCAGGTCGTGGCGAATATCAGAGAACATCGGGAACGGAACTTCCTTCAGCTCCGGGTGGGTTGCACGCCAGTTGAAGTGTGCGAACTCGTTATCGGTGGAGCCGCCAAGGACCTGGGTATCGCGGTCCAAGAACTCCTCATTCAGCTTGCCGAAGGCCGCAATTTCAGTCGGGCAGACGAAGGTGAAGTCCTTCGGGTAGAAGAACACAACCTTCCACATTCCCTGGTACTTGTCCAGAGATACCTGCTCGAAGTAGTCCTCCGGTTGGTTAGCGTTGACGTCGTGGAGGTCGCCACCCTTCAGCGCGGTCAGATCGAACTCCGGGAACTTCTCGCCAACAGTCAAAATAGGCATAGAAGACTCATCTCCTTCAATAGTCACAACAATGCTCAACAGTGATGCAGATCTCTACGACCGCACACCACTTTGCCTTTTAGCTGGTACGCAGCCGTACGCCTGTTAAGTATGCCACGGAAGATTTCGCGCGTCAATAGGTTCCGCGAATTATAGGTGTTAGAGTTATAGGCATGAACAATAAGGAGTATCGACCGACCCTCGCCCAGTTGCGTACCTTCGTCACGATTGCGGAAAACAAGCACTTTGGCTCCGCGGCCGCCAAGCTCGATATCTCCCAGCCTTCGCTCTCCCAAGCCCTCGTCGCGCTCGAGCAAGGACTGGGAGTGCAGCTCATTGAACGCTCCACCCGCAAGGTCATCGTGACGTCCACCGGCGAGATGCTCCTCCCCTATGCCAAGGCAGCCCTCGAAGCCTCCGATGCCTTCCTGAGCCAAGCCCGCGGCGCCAGCGGCACACTCACTGGTCCCCTCACCATCGGCATCATCCCGACCATCGCGCCCTATATTTTGCCGGGTCTATTGCGTTCCATCGATGAAACTTACCCCGATTTGGAACCCCGCTTCGTCGAGGAGCAAACCCAGCATCTTCTGGATAAGCTGCGCGAAGGAAACCTTGACTTAGCCGTTGCTGCACTACCCACTGAGGCTCCCGGCATGGTGGAGATCCCTCTCTACACCGAGGCCTTCACCGCAGTAACTCCAGCGGTGCATCCACTCGCAGGGCGTGACGACCTTACGTTGGAGGAGCTCGAGCATCTCGATTTGCTCTTGCTTGATGACGGCCACTGCCTCCGCGACCAAGTCCTCGACCTGTGCCGCCGCGCGAAAGTAAACCCCTCCGAGGCCACCAACGCCGTCACGCGTGCCTCATCACTGACCACTATTTTGCAGCTTGTCATGGGAAACCTCGGCACCACACTCGTACCTGAATCCGCACTCGCTACGGAATGCCAGAACCCGCAGCTTGCCGTTGCTCGCTTTGCCCCTTCGGTAACAGCGGAGCGCCAGGTGGGGCTCGTTTTTCGTTCCTCTGCCGCCCGCGCCGATGAATACCGCGCTTTCGGGACACTGGTCACCGGCGCATTTGAGGACGCGGCCGAACGCTCTCGGGCCCTCTTTTCGTCTCCCTAGTGGCTCCCCCGGTCAACACGCCAGCCTCAGCGCGACACTCAAACGCCAAAGCCGCCACTGACCCGCCCCCTCGGTCTAGGCCCTCCTCTGTGAAAAGGGCTATCCGAAGAGGAAAGTCAGGGCGGCGGCGCGCGTTTAATGCGCTACGTGTAGCCCTTAGCGTTTAGGCTGCGGGGGCATAACGCCCCTGACACTGGCGGCACAGGTGCGCGGTTGCCAGCTGCATAGCTGGTGCGACGACGACCAGCGCCAGGCCAAACGTGATGAAGGATGCGGCAAACATAAGTGCTGAAAGCACGATGAACAGTAGAATGTGGCTGTAATTCTGCTTGCCTAGCTTGAGCCCCTGCGAGAACGCCTCACCGACTGAGGAGGTATCCGCTGCCAACCAGGGCATGAGGGTAAAGAAGGGCTGGATGAACAGTCCGATCAGCATGAGCACAGCGAGAATACCGAACATGGAACCAACGAACGCGAGCATCTCCCCGTCTCCGAGGTTCTCGATGTTCTGCATATCCGTTGCAGAGGTCCCGCCGAAGCCCACAGCAAACACAATGACGACAACGATTACGAGGGCAATAGCGCCAAGAACACCCAGGACTAGGTTCACCACAAGCGGCGGCAACCAACGAACACCTTGGAAAAGAGTGCCCCACGTGGGGCTCGGCTTATCGATCTCGCGATAGGCCAAGCGATACACAATCAAAGAGATAACGATGGCGAGGATAGACACGGCAAAGGAGAAGAGGTTCACCATGACGCTCGCGCCCGTACCATCGGCGTTCTGCTCGCCAACGCTGATGCCAACTTGTGGAATAACCTGAATCAAGAACACCACGACGGCACCCAGCACCCACAGCACCGCATTACCCAGCGCAGCCTTGAAGCCCCATTTGATCGCCTCTAGGGCGCTGACTGGGCCCGTGTAGGCAGGGCCTGCACCCGGACCAGGGCCCTCATACCCGGAATCACCTCCGTAGCTTGCACCGGCGTATCCCGGCTGACCGGCGTTGTAGGCGCCATAGGAGCTGCCACCATAGGGCTGAGCGCCGTAGGACTCGCCACCGTAATTGCCGTAACTGCCGGACTGGCCGAAGCCAGCCTGATCCTCTGGGTGCGTAGTGGGTTCATACCGCGGTAGACCGCCGTTGTTTCCCGAGGGGTTATTGGCGTTGCTTCCCGGATTGTTTCCCGGATTGCTGCCGAACCCGCCGTAGGAGCCGTTATCATCCGGTTTCGGATCAAAAGGATTGGTCATACACTTCTACCCTTCTTTAATCTCTTTTCGCACAGTCACCACGAGAGTACCAATATCTCCACCTCGACCTGTGAGCGAAAAGCACTTCCGAGTAGACTTCTAGGTCGACTATGACTGCTACTCGCGAAGACCTCTACAACGCCCTCACGACAGTTTCCTTGAGTGATGAGCGTGCTTTCCGCCGCCGCCTCCGCAAGGCTCGCTCCCCCAAAGCGCTTGCAGCTATCGGGGCTGATATTGCGTCTGCCCAGGAAAAAGTGAGCGCCATCGACGTAAACGTGCCGTCGATTTCCTACCCCGAGCAGCTTCCCGTTACCGGACGGCGGGACGATATCGCCGAGGCCATCGAGAACAATCAGGTGGTCATCATTGCCGGCGAGACTGGTTCGGGAAAGACCACGCAAATTCCCAAGATTTGTCTAGAGCTCGGCCGTGGACGCCGGGGGCTCATCGGCCATACCCAGCCGCGACGGCTCGCAGCACGGACCGTCGCCGAGCGCATCGCAGAGGAGCTTGGCCAATCCATCGGGGACTCCGTTGGCTACGCCATCAGGTTCGATGACCGTGTCTCCTCGACCACAGCCGTAAAGCTCATGACCGACGGCATCCTGCTGGCGGAAATGCAGCGCGACCGCTTCCTCAACGCCTATGACACGATCATTATTGATGAGGCCCACGAGCGGTCCCTCAATATCGATTTTCTCCTCGGCTATCTCAAGAGGCTGCTCCCCAAGCGACCAGATCTCAAGGTCATTATCACCTCCGCGACGATTGATCCGGAGCGATTTGCCGAACACTTCGCTGACGCTGCAGGGAAGCCCGCGCCGATCATCGAGGTGTCGGGGCGCACCTACCCGGTAGAGATCCGCTACCGTCCCCTCGAAGACGAGTCGGGAGGAAAGACCATTGACCTCGATCCGCTGGACGCCCTGTGTGAAGCCATCGAGGAGCTGATGGCGGAAGGCGAAGGAGATATCCTGTGCTTCTTCCCAGGCGAGCGCGATATCCGCGATGCTATGGAAGCAATTGAGGGGCGTCATTGGCGCAACGTGGACGTCACTCCGCTCTTCGGACGCCTGTCCAACCAGGAGCAGCATCGCGTTTTCCGTTCACACAAGGGGCGGCGCATCGTGCTCTCCACCAACATCGCCGAAACCTCCCTGACGGTGCCAGGCATTCGCTATGTCGTGGATACCGGAACCGCACGTATCTCGCGCTACTCCACCCGCACTAAAGTGCAGCGATTGCCCATCGAGCCGATCTCCCAAGCCAGTGCTAACCAGCGTTCAGGCCGGTGTGGTCGCGTGGCCGATGGCATTGCCATCCGCCTGTATAGCGAGCAGGACTTCCTCTCTCGGCCGGAGTTTACCGACCCCGAGATTCTGCGCACTAACCTGGCCAGCGTTATTCTCCACATGATTTCGCTGCGCCTCGGTGACATCGCTGATTTCCCGTTTGTCCAGGCCCCAGAGCCCAAAGCCGTGCGTGACGGTCTACTCCTCCTTCACGAGTTGGGCGCCTTAGAGGGCAAGGAAAAAGATGGGCTGCCGGTGCTGACACGCACTGGGCGCGATCTTGCCCGCATCCCTGTCGACCCACGCATGGCTCGCATGCTCGTTGAAGCCAACACCTCCGGATGCCTCCACGACGTCATGGTCATCGTTGCCGCCATGACAATCCAGGATGTGCGCGAGCGCCCCATCGACAAACAGGCCCAAGCCGACCAGGCCCATGCCCGCTTTAAGGACAAGTCTTCAGACTTTATGGCGATGCTCAACCTGTGGGACTTTGTCCAAGAAGCTCGCGATGAGATGAGCGGCAATGCTTTCCGCAAGCGGATGAAGGCTGACTTCTTGCACTACATGCGCATCCGCGAGTGGTTTGATCTGGTTCGACAACTCAGGGATGTCGCTAAGCAGCTCGGCTGGACGGCTCAGGAGAGCACTGAGCGCCGCGCGGATGACATCCATATGTCACTGCTATCTGGCTTGCTGTCTAATATTGGCGCACGTGATGGAAACTCTAAGGAGTTCATTGGCGCACGAAATACCCGCTTCCTCATCTTTCCTGGATCAGCGCTAGCAAAGAAGCCGCCAGAGTTTCTCATGGCGGCTGAGCTGGTGGAGACCTCACGTTTGTGGGCCCGCGACGTCGCAGCCATCGACCCCGCGTGGGTGGAAAAGCTGGCCAAAAACCTGCTCAAGCACAACTATTCGGATCCGACATGGTCGCGCAAGCGGGGCTCCGCGGTAGTCACCCAGCGCTCGACCCTCTACGGTGTCACCGTGGTGGCCGACCGAACCGTTCCCTACCATCGCGTTGATCCCGTCGCGGCACGTGACATGTTCATCCGCAATGCGCTTGTCGACGGCGACTGGACCACCCACCATAACTTCTTCCACGACAACAAGCGCAAGCTTGCCGAGGCGTCCGAATACGAAGAAAAAGCACGGCGCCGCGGCCTCGTTGTGGACGAGGACACGCTTTTCGACTTCTACGATCCGCGCATCCCGGAATCTGTGACCACTGCCCGGCACTTCGACTCGTGGTGGAAGAAACAGAAAAACAAGCATTCTCTGGACTTCGACCCAGAAGCACTCCTCGAGGATGACCACGATGTCACTGAGGACGCCTTCCCGGATCGGTGGTTGAAGGGAAGCATAGATTACGACCTGTCCTATAAGTTCGAGCCAGGTGACCCGCTTGACGGCGTCACGCTCAGGGTTCCAGTTCCGCTGCTGGCCGGATTGGATACTGAGGGATTCGACTGGCTCGTGCCCGGCCTGCGTCTAGAGCTTGTCACTGAGCTGATTCGATCGCTACCGAAAGCGCTGCGCCGTACTGTGGTTCCGGCCCCCGAGTTCGCTGAACGGGCCTTGCCCAAGCTCCTTCCCTATGAAGGAGCGCTCATCGACCAGCTCGCCGCGGTGTTGCGGGACATGGGCGGCCAGGGCATCAACGCGGCTGATTTCCGCCCTGATCAGCTCCCGCCCCATTTGCGCATGAATTTTGCCGCAGTGGACAAGCGGGGCAAGATCATCGATTCCGACCGCGATTTGACGGCGCTCGTGCAACGCCAAGCCGGGCATATCTCATCCTCCGTGTCGCGCGTCGGCCGCGCCGCCGAGTCCGCTTCCGTCAAGGAATGGTCGGAAGACACGCTGGGCGCTATCGATGAGGAAGTGACCACGGTGGTCGATGGTCATGAGGTCACCGCTTATCCTGCGCTTGTGGCTACGAAGGAGGGCGTGGCGCTGAAGGTGCATCCAACCAAGGCGGCTGCCGACGCCTCCATGATCACCACCACGCTGACGCTGCTACTCCGAGAGATTTCCGTAAACACGCAGCATATGGTCAAGGGCCTACCCCTGCAGCAGCGGGTTGCTGTCGATGCCTACCCGCACGGCGGGGCCGAAGGTCTCGTCAACGATGCTCGGGTCGCCGCAGTACGCGACATCATGATGGAAAAGGGCGGCCCGGTGCGAAGTCCTGGTGAATTCACCACTCTTCTTAACGCGGTCAAACCGGAAGTGCCAGGCCGTGTCCGCCAGGCGGTGGTCGCGATCGCACCTGGTTTGGCAGAGTTCTCGAACCTCAACGCTGAGCTCAAACAGTGGGAGGGGCCGGCAATCGATGATATTCGCGGTCAGCTGAAGTTCTTACTGCCCCCGAATGCAATCACTATGCACGGCATGCAGCACCTTCGCCACCTGCCGCGTTATATCCAAGCCGCGCGCATCAGGCTCGAGGACATGAATCTAGACCCCGATCGGGATGCCGACCGCCAAGCCGATGTCGACGAAGCGAAGGCATATCTAAACAATCGTTTGCGCTCGCTGCCCGCCGGCCGCGAGAAGACCCGAGAAGTCAAGGACATCTACTGGATGATCGAGGAGTTGCGTGTATCGCTCTTCGCACAACGCCTAGGTACCGCGCATGCAGTGTCCGTGCGGAGAATCCAAAAAGCCGCAGACAAGCTGCGCTAAAAGGCTAGAAGCTGTCGCGGTCGCGCCGGCGCATGAGGCGAATCTCGGATTCAAAGTCGTCGGCGCTCTCAAAAGACTTGTATACCGAGGCGAAGCGCAGATAAGCCACCTCGTCGAGATCACGCAGGGGTTCCAAGATAGCAAGGCCGATATCGTTGGCGTTGACTTGCGAAGATCCGTGACTGCGCACGGTTTCTTCGACCTCTTGCGCAAGCTTTTTCAAAGCATCATCGCTAACATCGCGCCCCTGGCACGCGCGCTTCACGCCGCGGATGAGCTTGTCCCGGCTGAAAGGCTCGGCCAAGCCATTACGTTTAACCACCGACAAGACAGCCTTCTCGATGGTGGTAAACCGGCCTCGGCATGCCGCACATTCGCGACGTCGGCGGATTGACGTTCCACTGTCGATCACGCGAGAGTCAATGACTCGTGACTGTTCGTTGTGACAGAACGGGCAATACATTGTGCCGTATCCTTCCTCTCGACCGCTGCGCAGACGCCTTCTGGCCCCTTGGGAAGTCTAGCGCGAAGAAACAACCGCTTTGGGCGATGTACCGCTAGCGTTAGGGACCTCACCGTCAATACTAAGACCACCCCACACGGTGCCGATAAATACCGCTGCGCCGAAGACTGCTCCCAGAACATAGTTACCTACGTTCGAGCCGCTACGGCGAGGGTGGGACGCAATACTCTGGTTTGGACCTGAGGAATCCCCTATTCGATCTGTGCGCCTCTGTGTTCTATCCCTCGGTTCGAGCGCTCGAACACGCGGCATGCCACTGTCACGCGTTAACGCGAACGAGGGGCACCGCTCAGGTTCCCACACGGCCGCGGGCGGGACGAGCACAGGGCGCTTTCCGGACTTCTTGGAAGTTACTCCATGCAGAGCAGAGGTGTTATTGAGCACAATGGCCATGACGGTTCCTTTCCAGGACTTCTTCTTCATTGCGGTGATGTCTGAAGTGTAAGAGCGAGGTTCGACATCGTCGAACACTTCCATCGACCAACCGTTCGATTTTGTCTGTATGTTCGATTTATAGCAGGCGCTCGAAAGTTTGTCCATATTCAGGCGGCGTTAGTCGAACATTTTTTCTTTACGTGCTAAAAAGGAAACGGAAACACCAATACGGCGCACGCCACGATGAGCAACCAACGAGACGTCACCGCGATGCCCACCAGCGTCCTGCACGCCTCAACCTGACGCGCTGTTTTGCGCACACCGATAGCCCCTAGGAGTAAGAATGCCCCGCAAGCCGAAGCGAAGCGACCAACCTACCCTCGACTCACTTTCCGCCCGTCAGCGCCGCATCTTGGAAGTCATCCATGACGCTGTCATGCTGCGCGGGTACCCGCCGAGCATTCGTGAAATCGGCGATGCAACAGGCCTACAGTCCACGTCTTCCGTGGCCTACCAGTTGAAGCAGCTAGAGGAGAAGGGCTTTCTTCGCCGCGATCCAAACAAGCCGCGCGCCGTTGATGTGCGCCACTTCCCCGGCGCCGACGATCCAAAGAAGCCGGGCCGCAAAGCCGGGCGGGCCAACACCACAGCAGGGCAGTCCACTCCCGACGTCCCCGAGGATGCAGCAACGCCGAACTACATCCCAGTAGTCGGCCGCATCGCCGCGGGCTCTCCTATCACTGCCGAAGAAAACATCGACGGCTACTTCCCCATGCCAGGTGAAATCCTGGGAAGCGGCGAGCTTTATATGCTGCAGGTCGTCGGCGACTCTATGCAGGACGCCGGAATCCTCAATGGCGATTGGGTTATTATCCGCTCCCAGTCCGTCGCCGAAGAAGGCGAATTCGTCGCTGCGCTTCTCGAAGGCGAAGAAGCAACCGTCAAGGAGTTCCACCGCGATTCTTCTGGAGTGTGGCTCCTCCCCCACAACGACGCCTACGCCCCCATCAAGGGCGACCAGGCCGAAATCATGGGCAAGGTCGTATCGGTGTTCCGCAAGCTCTAGGCGCCCCTTAGCCACAGCTATCCCTCCCCCAACCGGTTGCCCACACCACCGCTCATTTCCACTCGGTGCGGGCGAACTGAACGGAGGGATTTTTTCTTTTTACCCCCTTGTGTGTGTACACGCCCGAATCGCACCGCTTAAGCGTCCGACATCACACATTTGCAAACATGCAGTATAAGCATTGTTTTTCTCGCACGTTTACCGCCAGCAATGTGAGCTTTTATTTGTTTGGTTCCGTTTTGTTCGCATTCAGTGGGACAATAGAAGCATCGCCGCAACATTCGTTGCTCTCTTCGCTCACATGCCCCGGCCCCACTTCATATCACTGCCGGGCGCAGCGACTACCACTGGCAAACTTCACTGGGAGGAACTATGTACGCAGAAGAGCGTCGCCGACAAATTGCGTCATTGACCGCCGTCGAAGGCCGAGTCAATGTCACTGAGCTTTCCGAACGCTTCGATGTTACCGCTGAAACGATTCGCCGGGACCTCGCGGTCTTGGACCGAGAAGGAGTTGTCCACCGCGTTCATGGCGGTGCGGTTGCTTCCCAATCGTTCCAGACTGCAGAATTTACGCTCGATACTCGTCAGCGTTCCGCCACGGGCGCCAAAATGGCTATCGCCCGCGCCGCACTAGAGCAGCTTCCCGACGGAGGCAGTATCTTCATCGACGCCGGAACTACCACCAACGCCCTCGCTGACCTCATAGGACAGCGCTACTCTGCTGGCCAGTTCAGCATCGTGTCGAATAGCCTTCCGATTGCCCTCTCGCTGGCCAGCAATGGTGTCTCCGAGGTGCAGCTCCTAGGTGGTACGGTGCGCGCGATCACCCAGGCCGTCGTCGGCGATACCGCCCTTCGCACCATGGCGCTGATGCGCGCAGATGTTGCTTTCATCGGCACCAACGCGCTGACCATTGACCATGGGCTATCCACGGCGGATTCGCAGGAAGCAGCTATCAAGTCGGCGTTCGTTACCAACGCGCATCGCGTCGTTGTCTTGTGCGACTCGTCGAAGCTCGGCAATGACTATCTGGTCAGCTTTGCCTCGCTCGATGAGATTGATGTCGTCATTACGGACGCCGCTGCTCCAACCGCCTACGTCGAAGCCCTGCGCGAGCACGGCATCGACGTGATTATCGCCTCAGAAAAGTAGGCGGTTTCACCCTCAAGATCACGTTAGGGAGGTGTGGTTTCCCGAGAGGCCTCTTGGGGAACCACACCTCCCTTGTATCAGCAGCAGCCTAAGCCAAGCTAGAGCTACTAGGCAGTCTGGTATTCCTCCAGCAGCGCAATCACTGCGGACCGCGCATCTGCTGGGCTTTCGGCGTTGATAGCTGCCTCCGCCATCTTCTGGCACTGCTCAAGAGTGACCTCAGCAAGCTGTGCACCAACGCCCGCAACTGCGGTCGACGCTGCAGACAGCGAGGTGACGCCAAGGCCAGTCAGCACGCAAGCGAGCATGGGATCAGCTGCCGCTTCGCCGCAGACGCCCACCGGCACGTTATTATCGCGCCCGACCACGCAGGTGTGCTGGATCAGACGCAACACGGCCGGTTGCCACGGATCGGTCAAGTAGGCCAGCTGGGGCGATAGGCGGTCAGCGGCCATCGTGTATTGGGTGAGATCGTTGGTACCGATGGACACGAAGTCGAGGTGCGGCAAGATAGTATCCGCCATCAGGGCTGCAGCCGGTACCTCAATCATCGCGCCAGCCGTGAGCCCACGCTCGCGACAAAGCTCGGCGAACCACTTTGCCTCGACTGCCGTGGCCACCATGGGAGCCATGACCCAAGTGGTAGCACCATCAGCACGCTTTTCTGCGGCCTGCGCGATGGCATCGAGCTGACGGGTCAAAAGTGCCTCGTTATCGCGGGCGATGCGCAGGCCGCGGACGCCC
>NZ_CABTZR010000072.1 GCF_902489365.1 uncultured Corynebacterium sp.
AGATCATCTCCCGCATCGAGCGCAAGGGCCTGAAGCTCGTCGCCATGGATCTGCGCGTCGCCGACGAGGAGACCGCTAAGAAGCACTACGCCGAGCACGAGGACAAGCCTTTCTTCGGCGAACTCGTTGACTTCATCACTTCCGCACCGCTGGTTGCTGGCATCGTCGAGGGCGAGTCCGCCATCGCCGCATGGCGTCAGCTCGCCGGTGGCACCCACCCAGTGGAGAAGGCCACCCCGGGCACCATCCGTGGTGACTTCGCTCTGACCGTTGGCGAGAACGTTGTTCACGGTTCCGACTCCCCTGAGTCCGCTGAGCGCGAAATCTCCATCTGGTTCCCGAACCTCTAAAGAAGTTCACCGCGCCTAGCGCGCAATAAGGCCCGAGCATAGCGCTCGGGCTTTTGTCATTTCTGCCCCTTAACCCGAACCCGTCCTGTGTGCTCGAGCACAGGTAGTCCGGGCGCGGCTTAGTCGAACGAGAGCAATGTGCGCAATGCCATAAAGGCGTCTTTGTGTACCTGATGGGTGACGGTGCGGCCGCATTGCTGTCTGGAAAGCAGGCCGGCCTCCCGCAGGCGCGCTAGGTGGTGGGAGACCGTGGGTTGGCTCAGCGCAGTGAGCTCGGTGAGTTCCGTGACGCTCATGGGCCCACAGCCTTCATCGCACAGGATGGACAAAAGACGCAGGCGTGCTGGGTCTGCCAGCACTTTGAATTGCTGCGAAAAATGCGTCGCCTCGGCGTCGCTGAGCGGGCCCGTGCTTAAGGAGCAACACTCAGCGCCGGGCGCGCTGGTCTCGGGCGTGGAAGAGGAAGCCATGCGATCAGTATAGGGGTTATCCTTGCGCCCTACGTTATATTGACGCTTATCAATACGTGCTGTACATTACGAGTTCGTATCGTGCTCTGTCCAACGTTGAAGGAGGGAGAGACATGGCCGTGTCGCAGCGCCCGACGTTGTCTTTTCTTGACCGATTTTTACCCGTGTGGATTATTCTAGCGATGGCCGCCGGACTGCTCATTGGCCACTTCATTCCCGGGATTGGCCAAGCCTTGGGCGCCGTGGAAGTGGGCGGGATTTCCATCCCGATCGCCATTGGTCTCCTCGTCATGATGTACCCACCCTTGGCCAAGGTTCGCTACGAGAAGACCAAGGAAATTGCCACGGATGGCCGCCTCATGGCGGTATCGCTCGTCCTCAACTGGCTGGTTGGGCCGGCGTTTATGTTTACCCTGGCGTGGCTGTTCTTGGCGGACCAGCCGGAGCTGCGCACCGGCCTCATCATTGTGGGCCTTGCGCGCTGTATTGCCATGGTGCTTGTGTGGTCGGACCTCTCGTGCGCTGACCGCGAGGCAACGGCTGTGCTTGTTGCCCTGAACTCCATCTTCCAGGTCGCTATGTTTGGTGTTTTGGGCTGGTTCTACCTTCGCGTCCTCCCCGGATGGCTGGGCCTGGACACGACGAGCGCTGACTTTTCCTTCTGGGCCATTGTTAAGTCCGTACTTGTCTTCTTGGGCATACCGTTCCTGTTGGGCGCGCTGTCTCGCGTGTGGGGTGAAAAGGTAAAAGGACGGGAATGGTTTGAGAACCGCTTCCTCCCAGCCGTATCGCCCCTGGCCATGATTGGTCTGCTATACACAATTGTGTTGCTCTTTTCCCTCCAGGGCGAGCACATTGTGGAGCAGCCAGCAACGGTAGTGCGCGTGGCCGTGCCGCTGGTTATCTACTTCGTGGGCATGTTTGTGCTGTCGCTGGGCGTAGCAAAGGCCGTTGGCATGAATTACGCGCAGTCTGCCAGCGTGGCGTTTACTGCAGCAGGAAATAACTTTGAGCTTGCCATTGCAGTATCCATCGGCACATTCGGAGCGATGTCTGCTCAAGCCCTTGCCGGAACGATTGGTCCCCTTGTTGAGATTCCAGTCCTCGTTGGTCTGGTCTATTTCATGCTGTGGATTGGCCCGAAACTCTTCCCGGGAGATGCCACTCTTCCGCGCTAGCGCGTGCGTGCAGCGTCCATGCTGCGCACGCCTGCTTCGGTCAGAGTGATGTTAAAGGTCCGCTCACCACTCCACTTGATGAGACCAGGCAGCTTCACCACGCCGGCCGCTTCGAGTTCACGGAGTTCTTCTTCGAGCCCCTCCTCGTAGCCGATCAGCCGCCCCAGCTCAGAGATGGAGGTGGTATTGCCAGTGACTGCACCGGCGGCGACCAGCCCGCTGAGGACTTCCGGGTGAGTTTCTACCGCGGTGATGCTCTCTTGAGTGACGCCTTCGAGGCTTCCTTGTTCGGTGATGGCTTGGATACGCCGCTTGCCAACGCGAAAAGAGGTCGTGCCGAATGCGCGGCCGCCGATGATGAACGCGGGGATGGAGAAGGCAGTAAGCCCGGTGGCGATAAGGATGGGGTTGGGTGAGATATCGCCGACAATCCCGGTGGACCTAATTCCCTCAGCGATGAGAGGCGAGAAGAGAGCAAGGACGGGCAGAAAGTAGGCGAGAACGGGGTAATCGCCCGCCCGGTACTCTTCTTGCGCGGCTTGGACGAACTTCGGCTTGCTGCGAATGATGCGGATGGCACCGTAGATTATGGCGATCCACAACACGGCGTACACGGGGACCGCGTAGGGGTAGGGGAAGTCAACAGCGCGAAGGCCGGATGCGATGCCCGCCGGTACGGCAACGGTGATGATATCCCGCAGTGCAATCTCGTTGCGTTCGCGTGCTTGAGCCACTGTGCGCGGTGCTGATTCACGCCGTGCTGGGGTAGGGGGTGTGTTTGTGCGCTCAAGCTCGGACATAGCGGCGATACTAACATGTGAGCCTAGGTCGAGCTCTGTGTCAGAATGGAAGGCACGACAATTGAATAAGGATTTTAAGAATTTTTCAAAGACTCACCGCCGTGTGGCGGCATCCTGCGCCCGGGGTGAGCACAACGTCAGGAGATTGGCCACTAATGGCATCCAAGAAGAAAACAGAAGAAGTACCCACTGAATCGACGTTGGCAGCGGCCGTCGCGGCTATTGACCGCGAGGCGCTCGCACCCAAGACTCGCCTCTATGCCCTGGCCAAGCAAGTAGGCGTGGCCTCCAAGGAGTTGGTGGCTCAGTACGCGGAAATGGGAATCAAGAAGTCCGCACAGTCGTCGCTCACCCCGGAGGAGGTGGGCCAGCTTATCGACGCCCTCGCGCCCGCCACCGAAGCTCCCGAGCAGGCCGCAGCCGACGACAACCAGGTCGCGGCCGAAGATGCTGAGCAGCCCGTAGCTCCGGCAGAAGAGAAGCCTGAGAAGACCGTCAAGAAGAAGCGCACCAAGCGCGCGGTCAAACGCGTGAGCAAGGCAGGCAAGAAGGCTGAGTCGAAGGAGCAGACAGAGGAACCCACACCGGAAGAGTCTGCTGCGCAACCGGACAGCGCGGGGGAGTCCCAGGAAACGGCGCTCGAACAGGATCAGGATACTGAGCAGGCCGCGCAACCGGAGCAGCTGAGCGAGGAAGAAGAAAAGCTGCGAGAGCGCGTGCGTAAGAACGTTGATAACGAGATTTCGCAGATCGTCGACAAGGTCGATGCCGAGATGCTGCACGAGGCGCTCGCTGAGGCCGGAGACAGCACCGAAGACGACGACCTCACCCCGCTGATCACCCCGATGGCGGAGGAAGACCCAGAGGTTCTCGATTATGCGCCGGTGTTCATGGCGCCGAAGATTACCCCGCTTTCCAATCGCCAGAAGCCAGAAGTGCGCGAGGACGACACCGAGGAGGAGGTGGCGCCGGTAAGCCAGCCGCGTGGTCGCCGTCGTGGCAGTCGCGGGACTTCTCGCGGTCGTGGCGCTGAAGGCCGCGGAGCGGAGCGCGAAGAGATCGAGCACATCGACGAGCCGAAGGCCATCAAGGGCTCGACCCGCATCGAAGCACAACGCCGTCGTCGTGCAGAGCTGCGCGAGAAGGGTCGCGAGCGCCAGCACATTGTGTCCCAGGCGGAATTCCTGGCTCGCCGCGAATCCGTCGAGCGCACCATGGTGGTGCGCGATAAGCAGCGCACCGACGGCGCGGGCATCATCACCCAAGTCGGAGTGCTGGAGGATGACCTGTTGGTCGAGCACTTCGTCACGACCGAGACACACCCCTCGCAGATCGGCAATATCTACTTAGGCTGCGTGCAAAACGTTCTGCCCTCGATGGAAGCAGCCTTCGTCGATATCGGACAGGGTCGAAACGGCGTGCTGTACGCGGGCGACATCGACTGGCGCGCGTTGGGCATTGGGGGGCGCGGCCGCAAGGTGGAAAACGCCTTAAAGTCTGGTGATCAGGTCCTGGTCCAGGTGGCGAAGGATCCCATCGGCCACAAGGGTGCGCGCCTGACCACCCAGATTTCTTTGGCCGGTCGCTTCTTGGTTTATGTACCGGGCGGGCGCAGCGCGGGTATCTCCCGCAAGCTTCCGGCACCGGAGCGCAAGCGCCTCAAGGGAATCCTGGAGCGCGTCATCCCAGGGGATGGCGGCGCCATCATCCGTACGGCCGCGGAAAACGTGTCGGAAGAGGACATCGCCTCCGACGTCAACCGCCTGCACACCCTGTGGGAGGACATCAGCGCCCGCGCCGCGCATGAGAAGGCAACGAAGGGTGCCAAGCCCATCACCCTGTATGAAGAGCCGGATCTGCTCATCAAGGTGGTGCGTGATCTTTTCAATGAGGACTTCAGCACCTTGGTTGTGGACGGTAAGCGTTCCTACAACACGGTCAGTGCCTACGTGGACTCCATGGCGCATGACTTGGCGGACCGCGTAGTGCGCTACGACGCCAGCGAGCACGATGGCGAGGATGCTTTTAGCGCCTACCGCATCGATGAGCAGCTGCAGAAAGCTCTGGGCCGCAAGGTCTGGCTGCCATCTGGCGGCACGCTCGTGATCGATCGCACGGAGGCCATGACGGTCATCGACGTCAACACGGGCAAGTTCACCGGCTCCGGCGGCAACCTGGAAGAAACAGTGACGCGCAATAACCTCGAAGCAGCCGAGGAGATCGTGCGCCAGATGCGCCTGCGCGATATCGGCGGCATGATTGTCGTGGACTTCATCGACATGGTCTTGCCGGAAAACCAGGACCTAGTACTGCGCCGCCTGAAAGAAGCGTTGGGCCGCGACCGCACCCGCCACCAGGTATCCGAGGTCACTTCACTGGGCCTAGTGCAGATGACGCGCAAGCGCGTGGGCACCGGCCTCATCGAGACCTTCTCTACCGAGTGCGAGGCCTGCCATGGCCGGGGCATCATCATCCACGACTACCCTGTTGATGAGGAGACGGAAGAGGATAACTCGAAGCCGCAGCGCCGGGGCCGCAAGGAGCGTCGCGCACCACAGCGCGATCCGCAGAAGCACCCGGCAGCCGTCCGCATGCACCGCGACGACGAGGAAGCCGCCGAGCATGGAAACGGCGCAGAAGAGGACGCAACGCGCGACGACGAGTCCTCCTTGGAAGAACTCGTGGCCAACGTGGTCGTCGTCGACGAGGGAGAAGCGGATACGCCGGATAGCGCGTCCATTGGCTACGCCGTAGCCGAAAGCCTGGAAGCGAAGCGTTCGAAGCCGAAGTCAAAGCAGAAGCGCTCGCGCAAGCCGCGCCGGGCAACGCGTACTTTCCGGGAGCCGCACCGTGCGGATACGTGCGAAGACTCGGCTTCTAAGCAGGAAGCGCAGGACAAGCACGCCGACGCGGAGAAATCCTCCGCGCAGCGCTCGGAGCAGACTTACGAGGAGGCCGTCGCCGCCTTCGAGAACTCGCCGCGCCGCAAGCGCCGCACGCGCGGAAATTCCCGCTCGGATATTCGCCCGAAGCGCGAAGACTTCGCGCAGGAGGAAGCCCCGGCCAAGGAAGCCCAGCTGGCTACTTCCAAGAAGCAGGATAAGGCTGAGCGAAAGAACGCGGAGTCGGGCGAGACAACGAGCGTGCGCCCCACCCGTGGTCGCGGTCGTCGTCGGGTGGTGCGCAAGATGTCGCAGAGCCAGCCCACCCCGGCATCGAATGAACGCGGCGCGCAGGTGGATCGCAGCACGCAGGCGAAGGAGCGCGAGGAGGCCACGGCGTCGACAACGCGCAAGGGCGGGCGCGGGAGGCGTCGAGCAACGCGGCGCAGGTCGCGCTAGAAAAGGCGTTTTGCCTTTTCGCCCCCTCACGGGGTAGTCTTTGACAGTCGCTGTTTAGACCATGAATGCGCTGGATGGGACGAACGCGGTTTTCGCGCGTCTCTCGCGACTCATGTTCTGAACGCAATTGTCCAATGTCCATTCGTTAGCGGCACCACCCAGCTGCTAGCGAGCCGAGTTTAGATAAGGGGTAGCCCTCTATGTACGCGATCGTCAAGACCGGCGGAAAGCAGTACAAGGTTGCTGAAGGTGACCTCGTCAAGGTCGAGAAGATCGAGGGTGAGCCGGGTTCCTCCGTTGCTCTCACCCCGGTTCTGCTCGTCGATGGCGCAACCGTCAAGTCGAAGGCTGCAGACCTGGAGAAGGTCTCCGTCTCCGCTGAAATTGTCGAGCAGGGCAAGGGCCCGAAGATCGACATCCTCAAGTACAAGAACAAGACTGGTTACAAGCGTCGCCTCGGTCACCGTCAGCCGGTGACCACGCTGAAGATTACCGGTATCAAATAAGCCTTAACCGGCTCTAATTCATCCCTGAAGGAGGGAAAACCACATGGCAACTAAGAAGGGTGCTTCCAGCTCCAGCAACGGTCGCGATTCCGAGTCCAAGCGTCTCGGCGTCAAGCGCTTCGGTGGTCAGCAGGTTAAGGCCGGCGAGATCATCGTGCGTCAGCGCGGCACCAAGTTCCACCCGGGTGAGAACGTTGGTCGCGGCGGCGACGATACCCTGTTCGCTCTCGCTGCAGGCTCTGTTGAGTTCGGCGTCAAGCGTGGCCGTCGTCTGGTCAACATTGTCCCGGCTGAAGAGGCTGCTGCAGAAGCAACTGCCTAAGAGCTTCATGGCTTAATCCCGAGCATCTGCTCGGGATTTTGTCGTTTTTCGCGCCAGCTGGTGCGGCCTAGCTGCGCGGAGGAAAATGAGTGGGCACTAGCGTCGGGTTCACGCCGGTGGCCAACTAGGACGGTATGCAAGGAACCATTAGACTAGCGGGCATGGCACGATTCATTGACCGAGTGGTTTTGCACCTGCAGGCAGGCGATGGCGGACACGGCTGCGCCTCCGTTCACCGCGAAAAATTCAAGCCGCTCGGCGGGCCCGATGGCGGCAACGGCGGCCACGGCGGAGACATCCTGCTGGAGGTCTCAACCCAAATCCACACACTGATGGACTTTCACTACCGCCCGCACATCAAGTCCGAGCGCGGCGGCAACGGTGCTGGCGACTGGCGCAACGGCGCGCGCGGTAAGGACCTCATTCTGGAGGTGCCAGCAGGCACCGTGGTTTATACCGAGGACGGGGAGATGCTCGCGGACCTCACGGTCCCGGGAACCCGCTTCGTGGCCGCGGAGGGCGGCTTCGGCGGACTAGGCAACGCAGCACTGGCCTCCGCAGCCCGCAAGGCTCCGGGCTTTGCGCTGCAGGGCGAGCCTGGTGAGGCGCGAGATCTCATCCTGGAGCTGAAGTCCATGGCGGACGTCGGCCTCGTGGGATTCCCTTCCGCAGGCAAGTCCTCGCTTATTTCGGTTCTTTCGGCCGCCAAGCCGAAGATCGGTGATTACCCTTTCACCACCCTCCAGCCCAACCTCGGCGTGGTGGACATGGGCCATGAGTCCTTCACCATGGCGGATGTTCCGGGCCTAATCCCCGGGGCCGCCGAGGGCAAGGGCTTGGGCCTCGACTTCTTGCGTCATATCGAGCGCACCGCGGTGCTCGCACACGTTGTGGACACCGCTTCCATCGAGCCGGGCCGCGATCCGCTCTCCGATATCGAGGCCCTCGAGACCGAGCTGGCCAAGTACCAGGAGCTGCTGGAGCAGGACACCGGCCTCGGGGACCTTCGCGAGCGCCCGCGCGTGATCATCCTCAACAAGGCGGATATCCCCGAGGCCGAAGAGCTAGCGGAGTTCGTTAAGGGTGACCTGGAGGAGAAGTATGGCTGGCCCGTCTTCATCATTTCCGCCGTCGCGCGCAAGGGGCTCGACCCACTGAAGTACAAGCTCATGGAGATGGTCAACGAGCACCGCAAGGCCCAGCCCAAGATTGCCGCGGACAAGAACCACACCATCATTCAGCCCAAATCCGTGGGTAAGAAAAAGAAGGGCAGGTTCGCCGACTTCACCGTCACCCCGGACCCCGAGGTGGAGGGCGGCTTCATCGTCGAAGGCGAGAAGATCGACCGCTGGATCCGCCAGACGGACTTCGAAAACGACGAGGCCGTGGGCTACCTCGCAGACCGTCTGGCCAAGGCCGGCGTCGAAGAGGAACTGCACCGCCAAGGCGCGCAGGAAGGCTGCCCGGTGACCATCGGGGATATCACCTTCGAGTACGAGCCCATGGCTGGTGGCCGCGCGACCGATGCTGGCCGCGGACAGGATGGCCGCCTCATGAGCACCGAGCGAGTCTCGGCTGCCGAGCGTAAACGCGCTTCCCAGGCGCGCCGTGGTCTCGTCGACGAGTTTGACTTTGGCACCGATGGGGAGGTCACGCGCGAGTCCGCGAACCGCGATCGTTGGCAGGGCTAGCCCGGTATACTGAGCTTTCATGTCATCCGAACACGACAACCAGCTCGACTATCCTCTCCCCCTCGAACCCTTCGAGGGGCCAACCCCGGATATGGACTATCCGGAGACGACCACGCTCTCTGAGAAATCCAGCGGCTTCTCCTCCCCCCTGCGTGAGGAAATCTCCAAAGCCAAGCGCATCGTCATCAAGATCGGCTCCTCCTCGTTGACGCGCGATGACTTCGTGACCTCGACCGAGAAGATCGACAAGATCGTTGACGCCGTGTGCGCCCGCATGAATGTCTCGGACATCATCATCGTCTCCTCCGGTGCGGTGGCCGCGGGCATGGGCCCGCTGGGACTGACCACGCGCCCCACCGATCTCGCCACTAAGCAGGCTGCTGCCGCGGTGGGCCAGGTCCACCTCGCCTACGAGTGGGGCGTGTCCTTTGCCCGCTACAACCGCACCATTGGGCAGGTGCTGCTGACCGCGTCGGACGTCGGCAAGCGCGATCGCGCCCGCAATGCCCAACGCACCATTGACCGCCTGCGCCAGATGCGCACGGTGCCCATCGTCAACGAGAATGACACCGTCGCGACCTCCGAGATGCACTTCGGCGATAACGACCGTCTGTCGGCGCTCGTGGCCAACTTGGTTGGCGCGGATGCCCTCTTCCTTTTCTCCGACGTGGACGGCCTTTATGACAAGAACCCGGCGGAGCCTGATGCCAAGTTCGTGGAGGAGGTGCGCACCGGTAAGGACCTCAAGGCGGTCGTTGCTGGCGACGGCGGCAAGGTCGGCACCGGCGGCATGGCCACGAAGGTCTCGGCTGCCCGCCTTGCCACGCGCGGCGGCATCCCGGTGCTACTGACCTCGGCGGACAATATTGGGCAGGCGCTTGACGACGCCTCCGTAGGCACCGTCTTCCACACCCGCGAGGAGCGCCGCCTGTCCGCGTGGAAGTTCTGGGCGCTCTACTGCGCGGATTCCGGCGGCTCCCTGCGCCTCGACGAGGGTGCCATGGAGGCCGTGGTTCGCGGTGGAAACTCCCTGTTGGCCGTGGGCATTACGGATATTAAGGGTGAGTTCAGCGCCGGTGAGATCGTGGACATCATGGGCCCCAAGGGCCAGGTCATCGGCCGCGGTGAGGTGGGCTATGACTCCGCCACGCTGCGCGACCTACTGGGCAAGCACACCGAGGAGCTGCCAGAGGATATGCGCCGACCTGTTGTCCACGCCGATTACCTGTCCAATTTCGCGTCCCGAATTTGATGCGTTATTTCATGGGCCCCGATGTGTGGGCAGCAACCGTGGCAGATATCGACGCTGCCGGGCACGAGCGCGTCGAGAGTTTGGAGGAGGCGGAGGTCTTTGTCAACACCGCCTCGGATCCAGCGCAGACCCCGGAGATTCCGGAGAACATCCAGTGGGTGCAATACTGCTTCACTGGGGTCAACCGCCATATCGAGGCCGGGCTTATCCGGCAGGGCGGCCTGCCGTGGTGCAACTCCGCCGGCGCTTTTGCCAAACCCGTGGCGGAATCCGCGCTGGGGCTCATGCTCTCCCAAGCGCACCACCACAAGGCCTTCGCCCTGGCGAAGTCGTGGTCGGTGGCGCGCGAGCTCGATGAATCCCAAGCCTGGCTCTATGACCAACAGGGGCCGACGCGTGTGCTCATCGTGGGCGCGGGAGGCATCGGCACGCAGCTTATGGCCTACCTCGCGCCCTTCGGCGCGCACATCACTGCCGTGAACCGCTCGGGCCGCCCGGTAGAGGGTGCGGACGTGACGCTGCCCATCGAGCGCGTGGACGAGGCCTGGGATAAGGCGGATTTCGTTGTGAGCATTTTGCCGGCGACGACCGCCACGGAAGCTTTCTTCGACGCAGCTGTGTTCCGCGCCATGAAGTCTTCGGCGGTGTTTATTAACGTCGGTCGCGGCAGCACAGTGGTCACGGACGACCTCGTGGAGGCCCTGCGCTCCGGCGAGATTGCCGGCGCGGGCTTGGAGGTCATGGATCCGGAGCCGCTCCCGGATGGCCACCCGCTCTACGAGTTGCCCAACGCCACGCTGACGCCGCACATGGCGGCTCCGGATCAAGTAGACCAGTACCACCTGGGGGCTATCTTCAATTCCAACGCAGCCGCGTGGCAGCCCGGAGAGGACATGCCCACGCGCGCCG
>NZ_CABTZR010000073.1 GCF_902489365.1 uncultured Corynebacterium sp.
CGGGCTTGCCCACGATCTCCGCGATAGAGTCCACCTTGACGGAGCCGCCGTAGAGAATGCGGATGCCTTCGGCTACGTCATCGCCACCCAGCTCACGAACGAGCTCACGGATAGCGGCACACACTTCCTGTGCGTCATCGGCGGAGGCAACCTTGCCGGTGCCGATAGCCCACACCGGCTCATAAGCGATGACGGTCTTCGCCAGATCCTCAGCAGACAGGCCCTCCAGGGAGTTGCGGGTCTGGGTCACCACGTAATCGACGTGAGTGCCCTTCTCGCGGACATCCAGGGGCTCGCCGACGCACACGATGGGGCTGATGCCGTTGGTCAACGCTGCGGCGGCCTTTTCTGCGACAAGCTTATCGGTTTCGCCGTGGTACTCGCGGCGCTCGGAGTGGCCCACCACTGCCCAGGAGCAGCCCAGGGCGGACAGCATCTTGCCGGATACCTCACCGGTGTAGGCGCCGGATTCGTGCTTGGAGATGTCCTGCGCGCCGTAGGTGAACTGCAGGTCGTCGCCGTCGACGAGCGTCTGGACCGTGCGGATATCGGTGAACGGGACCATGAAAGCCACGTCGACCTTTTCGTAGTAGTCCTTTGGCAGGGAGAAAGCGAACTTCTGCAAGGAGCCGATAGCTTCCTTGTGGTCGAGGTTCATCTTCCAATTACCAGCAATAAGCGGGGTACGTGCCATGATTAGCCTTTCTCGAAGTCAGACTGTGTTGAGAGGATGGTTGATTAGGATTCCAGGACCTTGACGCCCGGCAGCTCCTTGCCTTCCAGGAACTCCAGGGAAGCGCCACCACCGGTGGAGATGTGGGAGAAGCCGTCCTCGTCGAGGCCGAGCAAGCGGACGGAAGCTGCGGAGTCACCGCCACCCACGACGGTGAAGGAACCATTCTTGGCCGTGGCATCGATGATGGACTGCGCCACACCTGCGGTGCCCTTGGAAAAGGCTTCCATCTCGAACACACCCATCGGGCCGTTCCAGAAGACGGTCTTGGAGGAAGCGATGACCTCATCGAACTTCTTCACCGACTCTGGGCCGATATCGAGGGACATCCATCCCTCCGGAATACCGTCGAGGCTCACAACCTTGTTCTCTGCCTCAGCATTGAACTCGGTGGCAGCGACGAGGTCGACCGGCAGAACGATCTTATCGCCGAAGCGCTCCAGCAGCTCCTTGCAGTTATCGATCTGGTCTTCCTGCAGTAGGGAGTTCTGGACGTTGTAGCCCTGTGCTGCCAGGAGGGTGTAGCACATTCCGCCGCCGATGATGACCTTGTCGGCCTTACCGGCAAGCGCCTCAATCACACCAAGCTTGTCGGATACCTTGGCGCCGCCAAGAACAACGACATACGGGTGCTCTGGCTTCTCTGCTACCGCTGCCAGGGTTTCCACTTCCTTCTGCACGAGCTTGCCGGCGTAAGCGGGCAGGCGCTTGGCCACGTCATATACGGAAGCCTGCGCGCGGTGCACAACTCCGAAACCGTCGGAGACGAAGGCGCCGTCATCTGCAGCGAGTGCGGCGAGCTCATCCGCGAACGCGCCGCGCTCTGCCTCGTCCTTGGAGGTCTCGCGTGGATCGAAGCGGACATTCTCCAGCAACAGGACATCACCCTCGTTCAGGCCGTTAGCGCGCTCGTGGGCGTCCTCGCCGCTGACATCCCCGGCGAGGGCGACATACTGATCCAGTGCCTCAGACAGAGCTTCTGCTACCGGGGCCAGCGAGTACTTCGGGTTGACCTCGCCCTTCGGGCGGCCCAAGTGCGCCGACAGGATGACCTTCGCACCGCCTTCAATCAAGGCCTTGATGGTGGGCAAGGAAGCGGTGATGCGACCGGAGTCGGTGATGTTTCCTTCATCATCGAGTGGGACGTTGAAGTCAGAACGGACGAGGACGTGGCGGCCGGAGACGCCTTCTGCGAGCAGGTCGTCCAGAGTCTTGAAAGCCATGATGTTCTCCTTAAAAGTAGGTACTTAAGCTAAAGGTTAATGCTATTCAATGGGAAAGTGTGCTGGTTCCTTATAAACGACTATCGGCCCAGCGCACGCCACGAAATTATGGAGGGTGAGGCGTTGCGCATGGGCCGGTGTCTAGCCTGTGGAGCTGTCACAGGCGATCACAGCTTGCTTCACTGTGCTCATTTCAAAGGATGAAGCTTTAGAGCTTGGAGGCAACCAGGGAGGTGGTGCGCACGAGCTGGCTGGTGTAGCCCCACTCGTTGTCGTACCAGCCAAGGACCTTGACGAAGTTGCCGTTGGAAACCTTGGTCATGCCCGCATCGAAGATGCAGCCGTGGGAGTCGGTGATGATGTCGGTGGAGACAATCGGATCCTCAGTGTAGCCCAGGGTCTCGCCGAACTCGCCGGTGGCGGCTTCCTTGATAGCAGCGTTGATTTCCTCAGCGGTGACGTCGCGGGATGCCTGGAAGGTCAGGTCGGTGGCGGAACCAGTGATGGTAGGAACGCGCATTGCGTAGCCGTCGAGCTTGCCCTCCAGCTCCGGGAGAACCAGGGAGACGGCCTTTGCTGCACCAGTGGAGGTCGGAACCATGTTGACGGCTGCGGCGCGGGCGCGGCGCAGGTCGCGGTGCGGGGCATCCTGGATGCGCTGGTCACCGGTGTAGGCGTGGATGGTGGTCATCAGGCCCTTCTCGATGCCGAACTTCTCGTGCAGAACCTTGGCCATCGGGGCCAGGCAGTTGGTGGTGCAGGATGCGGCGGAGATGACGTTGTGCTTCTCAGCGTCGTACTCATCGGAGTTAACGCCGTAGACGAAGGTAGCGTCGACGTTCTTGCCCGGAGCAGAGATGATGACCTTCTTGGCGCCGGCCTCGATGTGTGCCTTGGCGGCCTCACCATCGGTGAAGAAACCGGTGGACTCGATGACGATGTCGACGTTGTGCTCGCCCCAGTTCAGGTTCTTCGGATCGCGCTCTGCGGAGACTGCAATCTTGTGACCGTTGACGGTGATGGACTCGTCGTCGTGCTCGATCTCACCGTCGAAGCGGCCCAGCACCGAGTCGTACTTGAGCAGGTTGGCCAGGGTTGCGTTGTCGGTCAGGTCGTTGACTGCGACGACCTCGAGGTCATTGTTGCCCTGTGCGACTGCACGGAAGAAGTTGCGGCCGATGCGGCCAAATCCGTTGATACCTACGCGAATGGTCACTGTGATGTCTCCTCAAATAATCGAGTGAAGTTCTATCGTGGGGGCTTCCGAGACTTTGTCTTTATAGGCAGTGCGGTAGACCGTTCTTGCGGCACCGTTGCCCCTGCCACTTCCGTGACGTGCTCGGTGGTTTTCCCAACACGGCCGATAGTACTCACGGTTTGTGCATCCCGCAGTGCTCCTGCCCGTCCCCAACGCGAGTGGTCGCACGAGCCCAAAAAGAGGCGTATAGTGGTTGCGCCGCCGCAGAGAATTTGAGACAATCCTCGAGCTACACACCTGCAGTTTTGCCCGTTTGTGTGGGATTATGTTGGACACCCACACTGCCACGTGGTATATCTCACTAAAGCAAAAAAGAGCGGATTAATCCAAAAATAAATGCGGCAACAGCCGCACAGAAATCGGGCGGAATACCCCGCCTAATGCCCGAACGGGCAGGAGTAATTAAGACTCTTCAAAAAGATCCTCGGTAACCGCCTTCGTCGTATCGGGGACTCCAAGCTCCTTGGCACGCTTGTCCGCCATAGACAGAAGGCGCCGAATACGCCCGGCCACCGCATCCTTAGTCATTGGCGGATCAGCCAAGCGACCGAGCTCTTCCAAAGAGGCCTCACGATGCTGCACGCGCAAGCGGCCGGCATCCGCGAGATGCTCCGGAACGTCATCGCCCAAGATGACCATCGCGCGTTCGACGCGTGCTGCAGCCGTCACGGCCGCGCGGGCAGAGCGGCGCAAGTTGGCATCATCGAAATTGTCGAGACGGCGCGATGTATCGTGAGCTTCTCTCTGGATCCGCTTCTTTTCCCATGTCAGGCGCGTCTCTTGAGCGCCCATACGGGTCAGCAGCGCGCCAATGGCGTCGCCGTCGCGCACGACGACGCGGTCCGCGCCGCGCGTTTCCTTCGTCTTCGCCGCCACGCCCAAACGGCGCGCGCAGCCGACGAGAGCGAGTGCAGCCTCCTGACACGGGCAGGTCACCTCAAGCGCTGAGGAGCGGCCCGGTTCGGTCAAGGAGCCTTGCGCCAAAAAGGCGCCGCGCCAGGCTGCTTCATTATCGGCTACGGAACCAGAGATGACTTGTGGGGGCAGACCCACCACTGGGTGGCCGGAGCGGGTTACCAAACCAAGGCGTCTGGTCAATTCCTTGGCACCGGTGGTGATGCGCACTTGCACGCGACTCTTCTTGGACGCAGCCGCGGGTCCAGCTACGTGGGTGCTTGCGGAAATTGAATAGAGCTCATCGAGCGCGGTGACGAGGCGGTTCGCTACGCTCTGTGACTCCAGCTCCACCTCATACATCACGCGGTCCCCGGTGATGTGGAGCTCGCCAGCGAACCTGAGGATCGCGGCAACCTCCGCTGCGCGGGCGGACTGGCGCGGCACGGACACCGCCGTAAGTTCCTCCTTGACCTGATCGGTCAATGTCACAGACACCTCGTGCCTCCCCTTTCAACTCGTGGACGTAGCGCACCGCGCAGATTGGTGTGGGCGAGACGCGGCGGTGAACGATGAATGCCCCATAGTCTATCGCGCGCTTAACCGCGATGAGTGTCTGGGTCTCCCGCTGCGGAATCGCGTTCGGCGGCATACTCGGCGTAAAGCTCGGTGAAAACCTGCGCCAGCTTGTCTGGGCAGTGCTTATTGATCGACCTTCCGTCCTCATCGTATTGGCACACGTCTCGGAAGACTGCCGTAGCGCCCAGAACACTGGCGGCGCGCTGGACAAAGACTCGCTCCGACTCGTTCGGAAGCCCGGATGCATCGACGATAACGCGGTCTACCCGCAGGTTCGGCGCGTGCTGCGCTAGGACGTGCAGGTGGCGCTCGGCAGAAAACCCTTGGGTCTCACCCGGCTCAGCAGAAAGATTGAGCACCACCACGCGGAGAGCGTCCGACGAGGTAATCGCGTCGACGATATCCGGCACGAGAACGTGCGGGAGAACGGAACTAAACCAGGATCCAGGACCTAGGGTGATCAGATCCGCGTCGTGCAGCGCGCTAATGGTTTCCGGATTGGCCCGAGGCTTTTCCGGAATGATGCGCACCCGGCGCACCTGCCCCACGGTCGATGCAACAGCCACCTGGCCGCGGACCGAGCGAATGATGCGGGGGTCGTCGTCAAGCCCAGAAACATCCGCCTCAATCTCCAGAGGTAAGTTCACGGCTGGCAGTACCCGGCCGGCTGACTCTGTCAAGCGTGCAACGGCATCGAGCGCCGCCTGGAAATCCCCCAACACCTCAGTAAGACCGGCGATGAGGAGGTTGCCCACGGCGTGGCCAGCCATCGCACCGGTGCTCTGGAAGCGATGCTGCAGCGTCGCGGCCCACAGCTGACCTTCCTCCGTATCGCTGGATAAAGCGGCGAGCGCCATGCGCAAATCACCTGGCGGAATAATGTCCATCTCGCGGCGCAACCGGCCGGAAGAACCGCCGTCATCGGCCACGGTGACGATGGCGGAGATTGCCTCCGCGCCCGAGCGGCGAGCAGCCAGCAAGGTTTGATAAAGACCATGGCCGCCGCCCAGGCTAGCCATGTGGAGTGGGAGAGTCGTCACGTAAGTACTAGCTTTCAGTCATGTAATAAAAGGAATGAATACGAATCTTCTCGATACGTATCGCGCCTAGTCGCGGGCGATGTCTCGGTGCAGGGTGCTCACGTCCAAGTCTCCGCGCTCGCTAAGGCGGCGGGCGATCTCCTCCGTGACGGCCACGGAACGGTGGTGCCCACCCGTGCAACCAATGCCTACGGTGATGAAATTCTTGCCCTCGTGGCGATACCCCGTAAGCATCGAGTCCAACATGTCGATGAAGCGCTCGATAAATGGCTCGGCGGCGTCCTGGGACAGAACATAATCCGACACCGGCTCATCGGTACCCCGGTAGCCTCGCAGTTCCGGTACCCAATAAGGATTGGGAAGAAAACGGACGTCGACGACAAGGTCAGCGTCCCGAGGAGAACCATGCTTGAAGCCGAAGGATTGGAGCGTAATGTGCTGGCGCTCCCCGCGCATGTCGCCGAAGGCAGCCTCGATAGCACGGCGTAGGTCATGGACGGACAGATTCGTCGTGTCAATGATGATGTCCGCACGCTCACGAATGGACTGCACGGCGGCGCGCTCGCGTTGGATGCCGGCCTTCAGCGTTTCACCGTCCTGCAGCGGGTGCGTGCGACGCACCGAATCGAAGCGGCGAATCAGCACGTCATCGCGCGCATCGAGGAAAAGCAGGGTCGGCTTCATATCCAGCTGCTCTAGTTCATCCAGGGTTTCTGCCAAAGAACCAGGGAACATGCGGGAGCGTACGTCGGTGACCGCGGCGATCTTCGCAACTGGAGAATCCGGACGCGCACACAACTTCAAGAGGTCAACGATGGCCTTCGGCGGGATGTTGTGGGCCACATAGTAGCCCTTATCCTCCAACACTTTTGCCGCCGACGTCAGGCCGCCGCCCGACATGCCGGTAATCAAAATGGGCGGAGAATCAAACAACGTCATGGCCTCTATTCTTACCACTTAAGTTGGTGCCACGGTAGGAATCCTGCCTAGGAATGCGGTGGGAATCCCTCCTAAGAGTTATGAAGGTGATCAAAGACGGTCTGGGCCAATTTGGGGCCAAATCCCTTCACCTCGGCAATGTCCTCTACGCTTGCTTCCTTGAGCTTCTTCACCGAGCCGAAGTGCTTCACTAGGTCCGTGCGACGCTGCGGCCCCAAGCCCGGAACCGCATCGAGGACGGAGGAGCGCATCCGCTTTGAACGCTGCTGGCGGTGATAAGAAATAGCTACGCGGTGGGCCTCATCGCGCAGGTGCTGCAGTAGAAATAGCGCCTGCGAATTGCGCGGGAGAATCACCGGTTCGTCATCGCCGGGCACCCACACCTCCTCTAGGCGCTTGGCCAGACCGATGAGTGTCACATCGACGATGCCGAGCTCATCAAACACAGCTTGCGCGGCTGCCACCTGCGGTGCGCCGCCATCAACGATGAAGAGCTGAGGTGGGTAAGAGCTGCGTTTAGTCTGGCTCGCCGCCTCTTCGCGCACCAACTCCTCAGCGAAGGTGGTGTTCTCTAGCTCTTCATCAGGCACCGCCCGCTTATCGTCATGGTGATGCTTAAACCGGCGGCGGGTGACTTCGGCGATGGAACCGACATCGTCCGAGCGGCCATCGCCCGCCGCTTCCTTGATGCGATAACGCCGGTAGTCGGACTTACGGGGCAGCCCATCCTCGAAAACCACCAGGGAGGCCACAACATCGGTGCCCTGAATGTGGGAGATATCCGTGCACTCGATGCGCAACGGCGCGGAATCCATGCCCAGCGCTTCCTGCAGCTCCTGGAGTGCGGCGGAGCGCGCAGTGAGGTCGCCAACGCGCTTGAGTTTGTGTTGTTTCAGCTGCTCCTTGGCATTGCGCTCGACGGTCTCCAACAGCGCGCGCTTATCCCCTCGCTGCGGAACGCGCAGATCGATCTGGGCGCCACGCAGCTCCTCCAAAACGATTTTGACCTCATCGGCTTCATCGGGCAGTTCCTGGACCAAAATCTCCCGCGGAATAGCGTTTCCACGATGCTCCTCGGCATGGGATTCCTGGTCCACTCCCCTACGCTCCAACTTCGCGTCTTCTTCAGCCTCTAGGCGCTGGCGTTCCGCTGCGTCGGAATAGAACTGAATGAGGAAGTTTTGGATCAAAGCCGGAAGACCAGGATCTGGCTCGCCTTCGCGCACCGCGTCAGTCGTTGCCTGGTCTCCGGAACGCTCCACAACCCAGCCGCGCTGCCCGCGGATGCATCCAGCGCGCACATGGAAAATTTGGACTGCAGCCTCCAGTTCATCCGAGCTAAACGCAATGAGGTCCGCATCCGTGCCATCAGGCAACACCACTGCCTGCTGCTCCATCAACTTGTCGATGGCGCCCAAGTCATCGCGCAGGCGGGCCGCCAATTCAAACTCCAGGTTCTCCGCGGCCTCCTCCATGCGCTGCGTGACCCGCTTGCGAACGGGCGCGGTGTTACCGTTCATGAAGCTAATGAGTTGGTTAACCGTATCGCGATGTTCTTCCGGGCTAACGCGGCCGATGCAGGGGGCATCGCACTTGCCGATATACCCCAGCAAACAGGGCCGCCCCAAGCGCTCGTGGCGGTTGAACACACCCTTGGCGCAGGTACGCATGGGAAAGATGCGAGTGAGAAGATCGAGGGATTCACGCACCGCCCAGGCATGGGAATAGGGACCGAAATAGCGCACGCCCTTGCGGCGTGGGCCCCGGTAGAAGAACGCACGCGGAATGGTCTCCCCAACGGATACCGCGAGCATGGGATAGGTCTTATCATCGCGGTACATCACGTTAAAGCGCGGATCGAAGCGCTTGATCCACGTGTACTCCAGCTGCAGCGCTTCCACCTCGCTGGCCACCACGGTCCACTCCACCGAGGCCGCCGTCAGCACCATCTGGCGAGTGCGCGGGTGCAGTTGAGTGATGTCCTGGAAGTAATTGGATAACCGCGCCCGTAGGTTCTTTGCCTTGCCCACATAGATAACCCGGCGGTTCTCATCACGGAACTTATAAACGCCCGGATCTGTAGGGATGCTTCCGGGCGCGGGACGGTACTGAGAGGGATCAGCCACTAGTCATCCTGCGGCATGTAACGGGCTTCTAGGTCGCGGAAAGAGCGAACATTGGTGATCACGTCGTTCTTGTCGCCCGACTGCAGGGCCCAGACCGGCACGTATTCAAAGTCGGGCAGCTCGATGCGCGCCATGCGGGAGCCTTCGGGGAAGGACAGGCCGTAGATGACCTGCCACGGGTAGAAACGGGTTCCCACGATATTGCGGACCTCCACCCCGTCGGAGTTCGCGCGCAGCCGCGGGCGGGTCAGCGCCAGCCAAGACAAAACGGAAATCACCACGCCGACGCCGGGGAAAGCAAACTTATCAATCGTCGTCACCGTCGCGCCGGTAAAGGACAGGCCCACTGTAAAGCCCATGAAAAGGTGCGCGGCCATAACGAGAATGATCCAGATGATAGCCACCTTGCGCAGGTAGGGAGAGGTCACTTCATACTCCCAGGGCTTGGACGTCGTCTGGGCGAAAGGATCAGCGCTGGTATAGGCCAGCATTTGCTCATCGCTCATGCCACGGCCTGCTCCCCCGGCCGCCGTCGACGCAGCCGGTTGCGAAGAGGCGGAGGACTGGTTGGCATGGGCTGATTGTGCCCGCTCGTCGTGCCCGGAAGGCACCTGTGAGTCCGTCATCGAGTTTTCCATCTCCTCATCACTCCGCTGAGGCAGGCCACTCCCCCCTGTCAGAGACACAGGGCGGCGTGGTTGCACTTGGCAGCCTACTTTTGGTTTGACTCGTTCAGTGTACGCAACGTGTGTACGGTTTCTAAAGCTGCGTGCATGGCCTCGGCGCCTTTATCCTCTTCAGAGTCCGCAAAGCCGGCGCGATCGACGGCCTGCTCATAGTCGTTGACCGTCAGAACTCCATTAGCCACTGGGGTCGACTCATCGAGCGCGATTCGAGTCAGGCCCTGTGTTACGGAATCGCAGACGTAGTCAAAGTGCGGGGTGCCACCACGAACAACGCAACCCAACGCAACCACGGCATCATGGGTGCGCGCGGCGGCTTGGACCACGACGGGCAGTTCGAGAGCGCCGACCACACGCAGGGGCGTGGCCGCGGCGCCAGCGGCTTCGGCAGTCTCGAGCGCTCGACGATGCAGCTGATCACAAATCTCTGCGTTCCACGTTGCGGTAACGACGGCGACGCGGATACCTTCCCCGGAGACATTGTTCGGGGTGGGCAGGCCTTCCTTGCTCATAGTGTGCTCCTTGTACTCAAAGCTTGGTACTCAATGCGTGATGGTTAGGGGCGCTGAAGCGCTTCATCCCCAACTCTAGGAATGCTTCTGATCCCATTCGGCTACCTGGGGCAGATCATGCCCCATCCGGTCACGCTTGGTGCGCAGATAGCTGATGTTTTCTGCCGTGGCGGGGGTAGCGAGCGCGGTGCGCGCGGTGGCATCGATGCCGAAGCCTTGCAGCCCCGCGCCCTTGTGCGGGTTATTGGTCAAGAGGTTCACGGACTTCACGCCGACGTCGCGCAGGATTTGCCCGGCTACCGAGTATTCGCGTGCATCCTCCGGCAGGCCCTGCTCCACGTTGGCGTCAACGGTATCGAGTCCCTCGTCCTGCAGGCGATAGGCCTTGAGCTTGTTGACGAGGCCAATTCCGCGCCCCTCCTGTCCACGCAGGTAGATGACGATACCTCGTCCCGCTTCCTGCACCGCGCGGAGGGATTCCTGTAGCTGCGGGCCGCAGTCACAGCGCTGGGAGGAGAAAACATCACCGGTTAGGCATTCTGAGTGAACGCGCACGGGTACATCCTCCGCCCCGGCGTAGCTGTCCACATCACCGACGAAAAGCGCCATGTGCTCGCGCTTGTCGACGTCATTCGAATACCCTACCGCGCGAAACTCGCCGTATTCGGTGGGCAGGCGA
>NZ_CABTZR010000074.1 GCF_902489365.1 uncultured Corynebacterium sp.
TTCAAGCAGAAGACGGCATACGAATACCCTACCGCGCAAAACTCGCCGTATTCGGTGGGCAGGCGAGTTTCTACTTGGCGGTGAACCTGCTGCTCGTTGTGGCGCCGCCACTCGATGAGCTGCTCGATGGAGATCATCGTCAGCCCGTGGGCGTCGGCAAAGCGGCGCAGCTCCGGGGAACGCGCCATGTCTGTGGGATCCTCTTCAGAGACGATCTCACAGAGCACGCCAGCTGGGCGAAGGCCTGCCAAGCGAGCCAGATCGATGGCGGCTTCCGTGTGCCCGTCGCGTTCGAGCACACCATTCGGGCGCGCGGCGAGCGGGACCACGTGTCCGGGGCGGGTAAATTCCGAGGGCTCAGAGGAGGGATCGGCCAACCTGCGGATAGTTTCGCAACGCGAGGTGGCAGAGATACCAGTGGAACCATTAGCCAGGTCCACCGTGACGGTGTAGGCGGTCTGCCTTATGTCCTGGTTAACCGCGAGCATCGGGGGTAAGTTCAAACGCTCGCAGTCTTCTGGGAGCAGCGGTGCGCAAATGTAGCCGGAGCTATAGCGCACCATAAAAGCCACGAGCTCCGGGGTAGCGAGCTCAGCGGCGAAAATGAGGTCACCTTCGTTCTCACGGTCCTCATTGTCCACGACGACGACCGCCTTGCCGGCCGCGATGTCCGCGATGGCTTCGTCGACGCTATCTAAACTAAAAGCTGAATCTGCAGCGCTCATAAGGACTTACTCTATCCCTCCGTGCCAGTGGCGGAGGCGTTGGGGTGAACCATTCTCTCCACATACTTTGCAAGCACGTCTACCTCGAGGTTGACGCGAGCGCCTGGCGCCATCGAACCGAACACGGTATCGCGCAGCGTGGTGGGAATGAGTGAGACTTCGAAATAGCTCTCCGCGTCTGGCTCTCCATGCCCGTCTGACAAGGCCGATACCGTCAAGGAGGTTCCTTGCACCGCGATGGAACCCTTCTCCACCACGTAGCGCTGCAGCTCGGCCGGCAGGCTAAAGCGGAGCACCTCCCAGTGCTCCGATGGTGTGCGGCGCAGCAAGGTCCCGGTGCCATCGACGTGCCCTTGCACAATGTGACCACCCAAACGCGTCGTCGGAAGCACCGCTCGCTCAAGGTTGACCGGCGCGCCCACCTCGAGTTCACCGAGAGAACTACGGTTCAAAGACTCCTTCATGACATCTGCGATAAAGGTTCCTTCTCCCAACTCAGCAACGGTCAGGCACACGCCGTTGACCGCGATGGAATCTCCCAGTTGGGCGTCCCCCAGCACGGTAGTCGCGGCAATGCCGAGGCGTACGGCATCACCCTGCGGCTCCACGCTATCGACGTGGCCGATTTCTTCAACGAGTCCAGTAAACATAGCCAGCACTCCCCTTCTCTTCTTTTAGCCTTAAGCCTTTGAACCTTCTAACCGTGGAAAGCTCCGATAGCACGTGAAACTCCGAAGCTTTCAAAGCTTTTCCTTCTTGCGGTATTCCACGAGCAGGTCCTCGCCGAGCTCGGTAACCGCGAGACGTTGCCACCTCTCAGCCTGACTCAGACTCCGAGACAGAGCTCGAGTGAGAATTCCTCTGCCCTCTCCGAGAATGACGTTGCCCAGGTAGGCCTGAATCCGCTCGACGTAGCCCAACTCCATGAAGCTGGTGGCTAGCCCTGCGCCGCCTTCGACAAGGATGTCTCGCGCTCCACTGGCGTACAGCTGATCTAGTGCCTCCTGCGGCGTGGGATAGTGCTCGAAGCCTAGCTTGACCAGGTTACTAGCCCCGCCCCGGCTGACATCCCGGGAACCGATGACAACGCGCCGCGGCTGCCGCTCGCGCAGTGAACCATCCAGGTAGCGCGCCGTCAGCGAGGGATTATCCGCTAACGCCGTGCCGGTTCCGATGAGGATGGCATCGCGCTGAGCCCTATCACGATGCACGTGCTCGCGGGCCCGCTCTCCGGTAATCCACTGGCTACTGCCATCCGCCGCAGCGGTGAAACCATCCAGGCTTTGTGCAAACTTGAGCGTGACGTGCGGGCGCCCGAGACTCACCGCGCTCAACCACGGTTCGAGCGCATCATCCACGCCCTCTGGCAGCACGAGCTGTCCCACCGTGACTCCGGCGCGGCGCAGCGTTGCCGAGCCGCCCCCGGCTTGCGGGGTGGGGTCTGGGTGGAGGTAGTACACGGCGGCCACGGAGGCATCGATAAGCGCCTGCGCGCACGGGCCGGTACGACCCGTGTGATTGCAGGGCTCCAAGGTCACCACGGCGGTTCCGCCGCGGGCCTTGTCCCCCGCATCGCGCAGCGCCATGACTTCGGCGTGGGGCCCGCCCGGGGGCTGGGTGGCGCCGACACCGGCGACGCGGCCGGCAGCATCGAGAATCACTGCGCCGACCGGCGGGTTCGGACTCGTCGTACCGCGCACCCGCTCGCCGGCCGCCATGGCTACGCACAACGCTTGAGTTCGGTCAGCAGAATCGTGGCGTGTGATCACAGCGTGGCCAGTCGGCGCAGCTCCTCGACGGCCGCCGCCTTATCCGCTTCCTTGTAAATAGCCGAACCTGCGACGAAAGCATCGCAGCCTGCCTCAGCGGCGGAGCGGATCGTCTCTGCCGAAATGCCACCATCGATTTCGATGAGGACATCGTGGCCGCGCTCATCGATGGCGGCGCGCAAGGTGCGCACCTTGTCCAGCTGATCCGGCATGAAGCTCTGACCGCCGAACCCGGGTTCAACAGACATGACGAGGACTTCGTCGAAGTGCTCAAGGGCATCCAGCCAGGGCTCAATCGGGGTGCCCGGCTTGATGGAGAAACCCGCGCGCACCCCGAGATCCCGGATCCTGCGGGCCAAGGCGATGGCCGCGTCCTTGTCGGCCACGGCCTCGACGTGGAAGATGATGCAATCAGCGCCTGCCTTGGCGTAGGTTTCCACCCATTTCTCCGGCTCCTCGATCATGAGGTGAACGTCGAGGGTCTGCGAGGTAATCCCGTCCACCGTCGCGGTAATATCCGGGCCGAAGGACAGGTTCGGCACGAAGTGACCATCCATGATGTCAACGTGGATCCAATCCGCGTTGGCCACTGCTTTGACCTCTTCGCCCAAGCGGGTGAAGTCGGCGGCCAGAATGGATGGGGAGATAATGGGACCAGACGAGTGTGCAGACATGACACTCAGCCTAGTCCCTCACGCGGCGCTAGTCCGCTACTCGGCGGAGGACGGCGAAAAACATTGCATCTGTGCCGTGGCGGTGCGGCCACATTTGGGCGGAGAGTTCGCTGCCGAGATCCCCCATCTCCGGCAGCACGTCGCGCGCATCCAGCTCCTCGACGCGGATCTCTGCCCCAGCGCCGTGGCGCTGCAAGGCGGCATCCACGATGCCCCGTGTCTCGCGCAGGTCGGGCGAACAGGTGGAGTACACCACGACACCACCTGGGCGCACGAGGTCCAACGCAGACTCGAGGAGCTCGGTCTGCAGAGTGTTGAGTTCCGCAATATCGGACTCGGCTTTGCGCCAGCGGGCTTCGGGGCGGCGACGGAGTGCACCGAGGCCGGAACAGGGGGCGTCGACAAGCACGCGGTCGAAGCCCGCGTTGAGACCCGGCGCACGACCGTCCGCACGGTGCACGCGGACAGGCAGGTCACCCACCGTCTTTTCCACCAAGGTAGCGCGGTGCGAAGAGACTTCTACGGCATCGACCTCCGCCCCCTCGACGCGAGCGATAGCCCCCATCAGGGCGGCCTTGCCACCGGGGCCGGCGCACAGGTCCAACCAGCGTCCGGTGTCCTCGCCAATAAGTTCAGCTTCCGTCACCGCGCGTGCGATCAGCTGCGATCCTTCGTCCTGGACCGCTGCCAATTTCTGGCGAACCGGCTCGAGGGAGCCCGGGTCACCCTGCTCAAGGTAGACCGCGTAGGGGGAATAGCGTCCCTCTTCGCAGCCGGTAATGAGCGCGAGTTCTTCGGCGGATATCTCGCCCGGACGCGCTACTAGGTGCACAAGGGGCCGCTCAGAGTCCGCCTCGAGTGCGCGCTCCAGCTCGGCTGTCTGCTCGGCACTGAGCGCATTATCGTCAGCGGTTAGGAGCCCCAACGCACGGCCGAAGGAGCGGGCGATCCACTCGGGGTGAGCGTGGCGGAAAGCCAAAGCCGCGACCTCTCCGCTCGGAGCTAACTTGTCCAGCCACTCTTGCGCAGGTGTGCGGGTGATAGTCCGCATGATGCCGTTAGCAAAGCCCTTGGCCTTCTCGTGGCCGGCCGCCTCCACGAGGCGAACGGTGGTATCGACCGCCGCGTGCGCCTCCACCCGGGTGTAGAGCACCTGGTAGGTTCCCAGTCGCAGGGCCGTGAGTACCTCGGGCGCAATGGCGTCGAGCCCGCGCGACGAGCATTCAGCGATGACCGCATCGAGAACGCCCTCGGTGCGCAACGTGCCATAGGTCAGTTCCGTGGCAAAGGCGGCGTCGCGGCCGCTGAGCTTGTTCGCGCTCACGGCCTTCGGCAGCGTGAGGTTGGCAAAAGCGTCATCCGCCGCAACCCGCTGTAGTACCTCGAAGGCGACCGCGCGCGGCACGTCCACCCCGCAGCGCCGTGCCGCGGAAATCAGCGAAGGGTTCTGGTGATCGGGGTGAGCAGTCTGGCGCTGTCCGCCTCGGCGTCCCTTGTGGTCGCGTCCACTGCGCGAGTTTCCACGTTGTTGGCTGCCCCTTTGCTGCTTTCCTTTCTGTGTGCCCTTCCCTGCGCGCTGCGCCGGGTCACCAGACTTGCTGCGGGACCTAAACCCTCCGGTCATGAGAACTTCACCTCGTCTGTGCCATCCGTGCCGCGAGAGCCTTGGCTAGCAAGACCTCGGCCCCAATCAGCGGCGTTCATCATCTTCTTACCGGGCGGTTGAATCTTGCCCAAACGTACCGGGGAGCTACCGGTGCCGACCATGACCGCGTTCTTGGCCACGTGCACTTCTCCTGGCTGGAGTGCGCGCATTGTGCCAGCCTCTGGCAGCGCCTCGAGTTCGGCGGGTGCCACGCTGCTTACAGGCCCTACCTTCAGGCGGGATTCCCCCATTAAGGTCCAGGCTCCCGGCCCCGGGGTATGGGCGCGGATGTGGCGATCGATGACGTCAGCAGGCAGGGTCCAGTCAATGCGGGCGTCGTCGGTTGCGATCTTGTGCGCATAGGTGGCCTCTCCTTCCTGCGGCTGCGGCGTAATGCTGCCATCCTCCAGGCCATTCATGGTCTGAACAAGGAGGTCACCACCTGCATACGCCAGTCGCGTGAGCAGGTCATCAGCGGTATCGGTAGGCAGGATTGATTCCTCGATGGTGGCCAGGATGTCCCCGGTATCCAGGCCCTGATCGATGCGGAAGGTCGTGGCGCCAGTGCGCTCATCACCGGCCGCAATGGCTGCCTGGACCGGTGCGGCGCCGCGCCACGCTGGAAGCAGGGAGAAGTGCAGGTTGACCCAGCCGTGCGTTGGGAGGCCCAGCAGATCCTCGGTGATCAGGTTTCCGTAGGCCACCACCGGAATAGCCTCCGGAGCAATCTCCGCCAACCGCGCGCGCAGAGCATCGCCGTCCTCGGTGCCTGGCTTGAGCGTGGATGGCGTGAGAACCTCGATTCCGTGTTCCTGGGCCAGCGCCTTCACCGGGCTGGGGTGCAGGGTGCGTCCGCGGCCGCGGCGTGCATCTGGACGGGTGATGACAGCGGCTATGTCGTGGTGTGAGGCAATGAGCTTCTCCAAAGCCACGACGGCGGGCTCGGGAGTTCCAGCAAATACGATGCGCACAGTGGGTGCATGCCTTTCTCTCGTGAGGTTGATTGTTGATTAAAGTCTGACGCCTATGCGTTGAACCACTCCGACTGGCGGATGATCTTCATGGATTCCTTTCGCAACTCATCGCTCAGACGCTTGAGGAATAAGATTCCGTCGAGGTGATCCGTTTCGTGTTGGATGCAGCGTGCCATCAGTCCGGACGCGAGCATAGACACTGGGCGGCCTTGGGGATCAAAACCTTTAAGGCGTACGGTATTGAACCTTTCGGTGGGCTGGGAAATACCGGGGATGGACAGGCAGCCCTCTGGTCCCAGCTGAGTCTCTTGTCCCACTGCTTCCCACGCGGGATTGATGATGGCACCGCGCAGGCCGTGCTGATAGTGAGAGCAGTCAAAAACGAAGATGCGCTTGGTCACGCCGATCTGGTTAGCCGCTAGGCCCACTCCCCCGGCGTCTTCCATGGTCTCCAGCATGTCCTGAGCAAGACGCTCGAGCGATGGCCCGAACTCGGTGATCTCCTCGGCCCGGGTGCTCAGGACGGGATCGCCATAGAGGCGAACCTCGCGCACGGTCATAGTATGAACTCCTCGTGGTTTGCGGTCTTTCACGGTGAGCAGGGATTGCCATCCATAGTGCTCCTGCACCGAGAATAGTTCACAGTAAGCAGTGCGTGCCCTCCAGGGGTGGGGTCGGCTGCTCTGTCTATCCAATGTTGATCGGGTCCACGGCGATGCGCAGAGGCAACACATCCTTGCGCGCGCTGCGCAGCGAATTGGCCGTTCGCAGCGCCTTCCCAAGCTCCGAGCGCGGCCCTAGCGGCGTGCGGATCAGCAGGCGCTGGGGTTCACCGCCGCGTTCGTGGTCATACTCCCCTGGCAAGCTCACCCCGGGCGGTAGCGGGACCGGGCCGAGAAGCTCCGCGTGCTCCGGTAGTTCGGCCAGTTCCAGGAAAGCGTCGAGCGAGGCATCGGCACCGTCGACGGCCGCCATATGCACCGCGGGTGGGAAGCGTACCTCGCGGCGTGCCTGCAACTCGGCCGCCGCGGCACCCACCATGTCCCACCGGCTCAAGAAGCCCACAAGCGGGAGCTGCTCATCTGCTGCCACAATCACCGCCCCGCCCTGCGCAGCCGGGGCCACGAGAGTGGCGGCGGCGGCCCATTTGGTCAAGGTATCCTCCGTAGCTCGGAGATCCTGACGGCCCAGCAACGCCCCGGTTTCCACCAGCAGCGCAGCACCATAGTGCCCTCCCTCGGCAACGCGTGGCTCCGCGCCGGGAGTGGCAATGACCAGCGCGGGACCAGCAGGGATCTCGTCGAGGACTGTGGAGCCACCTGACTGGATGACGCGAGTGTTGGGAAAGGCGCGCCCCATCTCCTCGGCGGTGCGCTCGGAGCCCAGCACAATAGCCCGCAGCCGTGGGGAACCACACTCGGAACAGCGGTAATGGGCGTCGACACGCCCGCACCAGCGACACGTGGGAAGCGCGGCGGAGTCCTGAGACCCATCCGCCGCACCACGAGCAGAGGGTAAACCTAGCGGCCCGTTGCAGTGTCGACACCGTGCCGGGGATGAACACTGCCCACACGCCAGAATTGGGGCGTAGCCCTTGCGCGGGACTTGGACAAGGACGGGTTCACCGCGGTCGAGTGCAGCGCGGGTGGCTTGAAAAGCTGGACCGCTGACCGACGTCGTCCCGCCCTGCATGTGCCGCGCTAGATTGATACCGAACGCACCCACCGCAACAATATCGGGGCGCGCCGCTTCCAGAGCTTCCGGAGTTGGGAGAAGATCGTGTGCCCATCCTGATTCAACCAGCAGCTGGGCTTCGGCCGTGCGCGCGTGGCCAGCGAGGATAAAGCTGCACTCTTCCTGCGCGGAACGCGTGCTCAACACCTCGCGCGTGTGGACGTAGGGCTTAAGGTTATCCACCAGGCTATCGTCACCGTCATTCAGGACAACGGCCAGCTTCAGGTTCTTAACTGGGGCGAATGCCGCGGAGCGTGTACCGATAACGATGCGCGCCTGCCCCGTCAGCGCGGACAGATAGCGGCGGTAGCGAGCCTGCGGGCCAGTACTGTGCGCAAGCACCGTGATCTGCTTGGCGGAGAGGTGGCGACGAAACGCCGCCTCCAACAAGTCAAGGTCACGCTGATCAGGCACAACCATGAGCACCCCGCCGCCTTGCAGCGCCACGCTCGCGCCCAAGGCCGCAAGCGCGCCAGCCCAATCTGCCCCCGGTGCGATCTGCCATGCTGCCCGCGCAATGTTCCCCGTGAGCACCGAATCCACGAAAGACTCGCCATGCTGGTAACTCGACCACGCAGAGAGATCTGGGTGCTCTGCTGTGCCGAGCTCTTCCCAAGGTGTGGTGATATCCGCCTCTTCGGCCTTGGCGTGGCGCGCCGGGATGGCGGTGCGAATGATATCGGAGCGCACGCCGCCGTAGCGGGCTGCAAGGGATTCGATGAGCGCCGCCATGGTCGGTGTGTACACCGCATAGGGGGAGATGACGCGTTCGATATAGCGGAGCGAACCGGAAAAATCAGAGTCGCTGCTGCGGGTGAGCAGGATAGCGTCAACCAACCTGCCGTTGAAGCGAATACGCACCCGCACGCCCGGTTGCGCGGCGTCGGAATCCGCCTCATCAATGAGGTAGTCGAAGCCGCGGTCGAGGTGCGCTACCCCTAACAAGGGCAACACCCGCGCGACCGGTTGCTGGGCGGCGGGTGTCTTCTTGGGCATAGCGCCCGATTCTACAGGCCGGCGGCACGGCGCAGGTCGACGGCCCTCGAGGTATCCTCCCACGGAAGGTCGACATCAGTGCGGCCGAAGTGACCGTAGGCCGCTGTTTGGCGGTAGATCGGGCGCTGCAAGTCGAGCTCACGAATGATGGCGGCCGGGCGCAGATCGAAGACCTTGTCCACGGCAGCCTGAATGTCGGCGTCGCTCAGCCCGCCGTGCGCGGTACCGAAGGTCTCAACATAGAGGCCAACCGGCTTGGCGCGGCCGATGGCATAAGCCACTTGCACCTCGGCGCGGTCGGCAAGCTCTGCGGCCACGATATTTTTGGCTACCCAACGCATGGCATAGGCAGCGGAGCGGTCCACCTTGCTCGGATCCTTACCGGAGAAGGCACCGCCGCCGTGGCGAGCCATGCCGCCATAGGTATCCACGATGATCTTGCGGCCGGTCAGCCCGGCATCACCCATGGGGCCGCCGAGGATGAAGGAGCCAGAAGGATTGATGAGCAGCTCGGTGTCTTCGGTGTAGTACTTGCCCAAGCCGGCGTCGTTGACGACCCATTCGACGACGTGCGTGCGCAGCTGCTCGGACAACCACTCCTGAGTTACGTCCGGATCGTGCTGGGTAGAGATGACGATCGTCTCCAGGCGCGTGGGTACATCATTCTCGTCATAGGCGTAGGTGACCTGGGTCTTGCCATCGGGGCGCAGGGAAGGCACGATGCCCTCCTTGCGCACCTGGGTAAGACGACGCGAGAGGTGGTGCGCCGTGGAAATAGGCAACGGCATAAACTCCGGGGTCTCGTTGGTGGCATAGCCAAACATGAGGCCCTGGTCACCCGCACCGTACTGGTCATCATCTTCAAAGGTGCCGGAACGAACCTCGGTGGAGGCGTCCACGCCGGCCCCGATCTCTTGGGACTGCTCACCAATGGCGACGTTGACACCACAGGTATGGCCGTCGAAACCAACGTCGGAGGAGGTAAACCCAATCTCCACGAGGGTCTTGCGTACGATCTGCGGGATCTCTACATACCCGGTAGTGCGCACCTCACCGACGACGTGCACCTGCCCCGTCGTCACGAGGGTCTCTACGGCGACGTGGGCGTTCGGGTCTTCTTCGAGGAGGGCGTCAAGAATGGCGTCCGAGATCGCGTCACAAATTTTATCCGGGTGGCCTTCTGTTACGGATTCGCTGGTAAAGAGGCGTACCGCCTGTGCAGCTTTTTCAGTCACAACTTTTCCTTAAGCTAGTTCTGCGCGTCGTGGGTGGGACAGCGCCTTGCCCACGCCTCGGCTGATAACACCGCCCCATCGTAGACCAAGCGGTCTACAGCTGCAAGAACGACCACTACTTTTTCAGGATTTCATTCACAGCTTCAAGTATCTGCGCGGCCACGACCTGTTTCGAGCCAGGCTCGACCACCACTGGCTCGGCATCACGCCGCAGGATCCACCCAGCGCTCGTAGGCTGTCCAAAGACCTTTCCCTCCCCAACCTCATTGGCCATGAGTACATCGCAGCCCTTCTTTGCGAACTTCCGCTGCGCGTATTCCAGGACAGTCGTCGTCTCATCACCGGTTTCTGCGGCAAAGCCGACGATGATGGCATCGGGGTTGAGGGTGCCACTGTCGCGGCGCTCGACGAGGCCCTTGAGGATATCTGGATTTTCCACCAGTTCCAGATGCGCCAAATCGGCGTCCGCCGACCCCTTCTTCATCTTTGACTCAGCCACGGAAGCGGGGCGATAGTCCGCAACGGCCGCGGCCATGATGACGATGTCCGCGTCGGCGGACTCTGCATTCATTGCCTCCTGCATATCGCGGGTTGAGGTCACCCGCACGACCGCGGCACCGGAGGGAACCGGAAGCGCCTCCGTATTACCGGCAACGATGGTGACATCGGCACCCCGCTGTGCGGCAATCTCAGCCAACGCAAAGCCCTGCCGCCCGGACGAGCGGTTGCCAAGGTAGCGCACTGGGTCAAGGTTCTCTTGCGTCCCACCAGCGGAGATCACGACCTTCCGGCCCTGCCACTCATGGTCCACACGGTGGCCAGCAATGATGGTGCGAGCAA
>NZ_CABTZR010000075.1 GCF_902489365.1 uncultured Corynebacterium sp.
ACGAGGGTCCACATGTGGCTCGTGTGGCACCCCCGGCCACCAGAGGAATACACTAAATCGCTCACGTGTTGTCTCTTGGGTGCTGCCGATGTGAGTAGCAGCGCTGAAGACCCAAAATAGAAAAGTTGAAAGGTGTAGTCGGCCGAATGTCCGCTGAAATCCCTTCGAAGGTAATAACTACCCTCAGCATCCTGGTGCTGGGAGCGATGGTCATGATCCTCAACGAGACCTCGCTCTCCGTCGCGCTACCGGCCATTATGGCGGACTATTCCATTCCTGCCACGAACGCCCAGTGGTTGTTGACGGGATTCATGCTCACCATGGCAGTGGTTATCCCCACCACCGGCTTCCTCCTGGAACGGCTCACGACGCGTCAGATCTTCGTGACGTCCGCAGGACTCTTCCTGGCCGGAACCGTGGTGGCGGCCCTCGCGCCGAGCTTCTTCGTCCTGCTGGTGGGCCGCGTCCTTCAAGCTGGCGGAACCGCTTTGATGATCCCTACTCTGATGACCGTGGCGATGACGCTTGTCCCACCGCAGCGCCGCGGCACGGTGATGGGCATCATCTCCGTGGTGATCTCCGTGGCCCCGGCTTTGGGGCCCACCGTTGGCGGAGCGATTCTCAACCATTTTACCTGGCACGTCATCTTCTGGGCTATGGTCCCGCTCATCGCTCTCATCCTGCTTGCCGGGCTGTGGCGGTTGAGTAACGTCGGTGAGAGTCGCGATACCCCGCTCGATGGCCTCTCCGTTATCCTTTCCGCCTTTGCGTTTGGCGGGTTGATCTATGGTTTGTCCTCGATGGAAAAGATGCTGCAGGGCGGCGCCTGGGTGGATATCGCCGTTACCGTGGTCGGCGTCATCGCGCTCGTCGTATTCATCCGTCGGCAGCGGCGCCTGGCTCTTGAGGATCGCGCCCTGATGGATCTGCGGCCCTTCCGCGTGCGCAACTTCACCCTCGCGGTGATCATCCTCCTCCTGTCCTTTGGGCTCATGCTGGGAATGGTCACGGTTTTGCCCATTTACCTGCAAACGACCTTGGGTGCCACGGCTTTCGTTACCGGGCTGGCGGTAATGCCGGGCGGCATCCTCCAAGCCTTCCTTTCTCCGATTGTGGGCCGTCTCTTCGATTCCTACGGCCCGCGCCCGCTCATGATTCCTGGATCACTGCTCATGGTGGCCGGACTGTGGCTCATGGCCACCTTGGGTGAGAACTCAGCTGTGTGGATGGTCGTGGGTATGCACGTGATCTTCTCCCTCGGCATGTGCTTGATGATGACGCCGCTGATGACTACGGCGCTGTCCTCGCTTCCGAAGAAGCTCTACTCGCACGGCTCGGCAATCATGAACACTTTCCAGCAGTTGGCGGGTGCGATGGGTACGGCGTTCCTCGTCGTCTTCCTTACCCGCGGCACCTTGGCGGGCGCTGCCGCTGGGTTAAGCCCGGCCGCGGCGACGGCACAGGGAACGCACTGGGCTTTCCTGTTTGCCGGTGTGGCCGGTATCGCCATTGCGGTGATAGCACCGCTGCTTAAGCGCGCGGACTAACTGCGTGGTTTAACACAGCGGCAGGTTCAGGCGGATGTCTTCTGCGTCCTCGCCCCAGACGAGGACGGCGTCAGTGGAGTCCTCGGCGCTCATGTAGAACACCGGCTCGGAATCGGAAACGTCGTAGCTGTACACGGTGCAGCGCCCGTTGGACAGTTCCTGCCCGCCTTGCGTAGGGCCAGCTGCCTCGCGCTGGGCGGCGTCCCCGTACCGCGCCACGGAGTAGCTCACGCCGTCACCAACGCACGTAATTTTGGCCTCCTGGCCGTTTTCCGGATCACGGGATTCGCAGGTGGCGCCGTTGAAGCCTTCGTCGCCGGGGCGGGAGCTGATGAGCCCGGGGTGGGCATCGGCAAGCGCCTGCTCTGAGTCGGACCACGCCGACCGCCCCAGGAAGAACCACAACAGGCCACCAATCAGGAGCAGGAGAAGAAGACCCACGCCCAAGCCCGCAAAAACCTTGCCTTTCGACTTCGAGGTGCGCGTGGTGGATGATACCTCCGCGGGGTCGGCAGCATAGCCAGGTTGGGGTTGCTGGGGTTGCCGCGGCCCGGCCCAGTCCGCCTGTGGGGCGGCGGTGTGCTGCGGAGCTGACTGCCACGAGGCCGCGCCCGCGCCCGGACTATCTGTGTTTGTGCTGCGCACGGCGTCGATAACGGCGGCCGCTGAGGGGTAGGCGGCCGCAGCACGGAAGCCTGGGTAGGCCGCGGAGACGAGCTGGGCTAGGCGGTCAATGACCTCCTTCGCGGAGGCAGTGGGGGCGTCAGTAGCGGTGGCCGGGCCGACCGAGGCGAAGAAAGCGTTCGCGCGGTTATCGGTAAGGATGATGCGCCGCGGGTTGAGCGCACGGAGAGCGAAGCCAGCGCGGCCCTGCTGGATAAGGAAGTCCGTGGCGTCGGCCAAGGGGGCAAAGACGGCGAGAGCTTCCTCCTGGGAAAGGTGGTGGGCGCCGATGCCCGAAGACGTGTACTTCGACAGCTGCTCGCCCGGCAGGCTCCGGCGTACAAAAAACTCCTGACCGTTGTTCATCGTGCCTGTGCCCACGACGGGTGCAATAGCGCTGTGCTGCAGCTGGCCAACGATTCCGGACTGGCGGAGCACGCCGCGGTGCTCTGGACCATAAATCTCTACGAGGAGTTCGTCCTGCGAGGGATCTTCCACGAGAAACAGCGAGGAGCCCGCCCCTTGGTCCAAGACAGCCTTTTCGCGCAGCCGGTGCTGGGTAGTGAAAAATTCAGGAAGCGTAGTCACGGTGAGAGAAATCCTTCGTGGAGGAGGTAGACGGTGAGGTATAAGAATCTTCCTCATTCTAAAGGCGACACCGTGTCCATGGGCGTGACACAGCGCGCCCGCCACGGTGGGCTAACAGATGGGTAAGCTCAAACGGTCCTCGCGAGCGTGCGGACCAGCAAGAACGAGGGCAAAACGCGCAGAGACTCCCGAGGGGTATACTCCCCACGTTCCCGGCTGGTGGGGGATTTCCGCCGAGGTGATGCTGCACGCATCCTGGACCAAGACGTCGAGGCGGCGGGGCATGATGGAGTTGCGGTTGTCCTCCGTGCCAAAATCAGCTGCAACGAGCGTGAGGTCGTCGCCCTTGCACACGATTCGAGCTTGCTGCCCCGCTTCCGGCAGCGCGGGGCGGCAGTCGAGGTTGCGCCACGGAGCGCGGCCAGGGTGCTCCGGCAACAGCTGTGGAAATTGTTGGGCCAGAACTTCGTCGTGCTCGTCCCACCCCGCGCCGTACAGCGCTAGTCCGCCGGCGACTGCCAGACACAGCAACACCGCAGCAAGCACGCCCCCGAGGATGCTCAGGTGGCGGCGCCGCGGCTGCTGGGCGCGCTCGTGCTGGGCGCGCTCGTGCTGGGCGCGCTCGTGGTGGGGGCTGGCCGGTGGCGTGGCAGGGTCGGCGGCAGCATCCGGGGCTGCTGGGCGCGGCGCGGACGCCAGCTCACTCAACTCCGCGAGCATTTCCGATGCGCTGGCGAAGCGCTGATGAGGATCCGGGTTCAGGGCGGTGGCGAAGAAAGCGTTGAGGGCGGGGGCGAGGGGAGCGTCGTCAGGCGCCAGATTATGAGCGGTCAACTGCGGTATCACGCGGCTGTGCGCCCACTGCTGGGGACTGGTGGCGCGGCGCAGATTAACCAGAGTGAGCATCTCCAGCGCGATGAGCGCGAGCGAGTAGCGGTCGCTGGCGGCGGTCGGCTGCGGTGGGTGCTTGACCAGCTGCGTGGGGTATAGCTCCGGCGCCATGTAAGCATCCGTGCCCACGCGCAGGCCTTCGCGCGTCAAGCGCGTGGTGTCTTCGTTGATGGCGATGCCAAAGTCCGCCAGCATGACGGTACAACCCTCGCTGTCGCTGTGGACAGTGGGAGGAGACGCACTATCGGCGATGATGTTTGCGGGTTTGACGTCGCGGTGAATGACCGGCGAAGGCAGGGCCGCCAGGTAGTCCAAGGCCTGTGCGATGGGCGCGAGCAGCTGCACGGTTTCCTCCACCGTGAACTTGGAATTGTCCAAGATGCGCTGGTTGATGTGCGCCTCCAGGCTGGGGCCGCGCAGAAACTTCATAATGAAATAAGGCACGCCACCCGGGGTGATGTCGCCATCGTAGATAGGCACGATGGCCGGATGCTCGAGTGCCGCGACGGTGCGCATCTCCGCCATGAAGCGGCGGACCTCCTCATCATCCTCGGCCGCATGCTGTGCGATGACCTTGATGGCGACTTCGCGGTTCAAGCTTTCCTTGCGGGCGAAGACGATGGTGCCCATGCCACCCGCACCGATTTGGTGGAACTGCGAGTAGCCCTTGGCGCTGAGCTCGGGCTCAAGATCCAAAGGCAGACCGGAAGCGGTGGGCTGGCTGTTCATGGCTATGCGGCGACGATGATGGGCTGGTGAATGACAAAAGGTTCATAACCGGCCTGCCGGATGCTGATCTCTGCAACAAAGTCGCCGGGGTCGGTGAGCCGAGCAATCAGTGTGCATTCCCCGGACTCACAGTTCACGACGAAATCCTCTCCCTCCTTGAGGTGGGACGACTGGGGGTCGGCGAGAAGCGCCACCTGCCATTCGGCATTGTTATCCAGATCCGCCTCGTCCCCACTCAAGTTCGTGGCCTGCACGCTGAGGACAAGGGCACCCCCGGTGGCCCACTGCAGCACGCCGGTCGGGGCAGAGCCGCCGATGGCTCCGTCGTAGCGCCGGTTGTCCAGCTCAACGCGCAGGGTTTGGAAACCATAGGGCTCCACGCCTGAATAGGTGGCCACGATTTCGTTGACCACCCCTGGGCCCGCTTCCTTCTTCGTGAGCAGGTAGGTGCCGTCCTCCTGACGCAGGTGTGAAGTTTCGCTGGGTTCTGGGCTCTCGGAGTCGGTCCCCTCGACAGGAACGTCTTCGTGCTGGGACAGGGTGGTCTGGCCCGTGACCGTGAATTTGGGCGCATCCTCCGCGGTGTCCTTGTTCGGCGCGCACGCAGACAGCGCGAGGAGCGCTACGCCGAGTCCAGCTAGCGCGCGCGGAGAGACGGAGGCGAACATTGGTTGTCAGATCCTTGCAGAGGGACAGATGAGGGATAGAAGGGGATAAAAATAGATAGGGGCCAGAATCAGACAAAGAATAACAGCACCGGTGAGCGGCTTAAAACAATAATGCTGAATTGTTATGAAAGGTGCGCATAGTAGTGCGGGTGTGCGGCCGCGAATTGGGCGAGCACAATGCGCCACGAGATTTTCTGGCCCGGCTGGAACTGCGGAACACCGAGCTTTTGCAAGGTCTCCGCCAGCGTCTGAATCTTGCGCTCTACTTTCTTTTCCGTCCAGTCCAGGGCCTCTGCTAGCTCGCGCTGACTACTCACGACCACCCGTGGCTCCGCAGCGGGGTTGTCGAGGAGTGGCTGAGCGAGGGTCTTGAGCAGCAGGCACTGCTCCTCATTCGGCTCAAAGACGTGGGTGGTAAACGGTCCATCCGGTGGAAGGCTGGGCTGTGGGCTGCGCAGCGACTGCATGACGGTGAGCTCGCACTCGTAGCTCATGGTGGCAGTGGAGAAATAGAGTGTGGAAGTTCCCGGGTGCAGAACCTCAATACTGCCGGGGCTTATCAGGGTGCGGCCGAAGCCGCAGGCGGCGGGTGGCTGGATCGTAGCGGCGATGAAACTGCCGATGTTCTTGATGAACCACTGTGAGCCATTGGACCACACCTGCAGGAACGTACGGTGCATGGCGGGATCATCGGAGGCCAGTAGGAAGTCCCCCTGGCGGCCAAGGGTGACGCTTTCGGAGACCTCGAGGAGGCGGGAGTGCCCAATCAGATCGTCGATAAGCAGGGTGCCGTGCTGTGCCTGTTGCATCGGGGGAGGCTCCTTCCCGCGGGGATGTAACCAGTGTTGACTGAAGAGTTACTTTACTTTAAGGCTTGCGCGCAGGCGCTTGGCGACGCCTCCCGCCACCTGTTCGCTACCGGCGTACAGTGGTTCTACCTGGGGAAACGTGGTTTCTGAGAAGGGGGGTGCGGAAATCACGAATGGAGTGTCCGCCCCGCGCGTTAGAGTGGATGACACATTTACAGCGAAAGGTAAGAGGTAATGTTCGAGAGGTTTACTGACCGTGCTCGCCGCGTCATTGTTTTGGCGCAGGAGGAAGCACGCATGCTCAACCACAATTACATCGGCACCGAGCACATCCTCCTGGGGCTTATTCACGAAGGCGAAGGCGTAGCGGCCAAGGCTTTGGAATCCATGGGGATCTCGCTGGAGGACGTCCGCCGTGAGGTGGAAGAGATTATTGGTCAAGGTTCTCAGCCGCACACCGGCCACATCCCATTTACCCCGCGCGCGAAGAAGGTTCTCGAGCTCTCCCTGCGTGAGGGGCTCCAGATGGGCCACAAGTACATTGGCACTGAGTTCCTGCTGCTCGGCCTCATCCGTGAGGGTGACGGCGTGGCGGCTCAGGTGCTGACCAAGCTGGGCGCCGACTTGCCGCGCGTGCGCCAGCAGGTTATCCAGCTGCTCTCCGGCTACGAAGGGAATGAAGGCGAAGGCGGCCAGTCCCAGGGTGGCCCCGGTCCGGTAGGCGCCGGCGCCGGCGCTGGCCAGGGTGGCCGTGGTGGCCCGGGTGGCTCCGGCGAGCGCTCCAACTCCCTGGTGCTGGACCAGTTCGGCCGTAACCTCACCCAGGCTGCGCGCGACGGCAAGCTGGACCCAGTTGTGGGTCGCGATTCCGAGATTGAGCGCATCATGCAGGTTCTGTCTCGCCGCACCAAGAACAACCCGGTGCTCATCGGTGAGCCCGGCGTGGGTAAGACCGCCGTGGTCGAAGGCCTGGCCCTCGATATCGTTAACGGCAAGGTCCCGGAGACCCTCAAGGATAAGCAGCTCTATTCGCTGGACCTCGGCTCCCTGGTAGCTGGCTCGCGCTACCGCGGTGACTTCGAGGAGCGCCTGAAGAAGGTGCTCAAGGAGATTAACCAGCGCGGTGACATCATCCTCTTTATCGATGAGATCCACACCCTGGTGGGCGCCGGTGCCGCCGAGGGCGCTATCGATGCTGCTTCCTTGCTGAAGCCGAAACTGGCCCGCGGTGAACTACAGACCATCGGTGCCACCACCCTGGATGAGTACCGCAAGCACATTGAGAAGGATGCTGCCTTGGAGCGCCGCTTCCAGCCTGTCAAGGTAGAAGAGCCCTCCCTCGATGACACCATCCTGATCCTCAAGGGGCTGCGCGATAAGTACGAGGCACACCACCGCGTCTCCTACACCGATGAAGCGTTGAAGGCTGCGGCCTCCCTGTCGGACCGCTACATCAATGACCGCTTCTTGCCGGATAAGGCTGTTGACCTCCTCGATGAGGCCGGTGCCCGTATGCGCATCAAGCGCATGACCGCCCCGGAGGGCCTGCGCGAAGTGGATGATCGCATCGCAGAGGTCCGCAAGGAAAAGGAAGCTGCGATTGACGCCCAGGACTTCGAGAAGGCCGCTGGCCTGCGCGATAAGGAGCGCAAGCTGGGTGAAGAGCGCGCGGAAAAGGAAAAGCAGTGGCGCTCCGGTGACTTGGAGGAAATCGCCGAGGTCGGCGAGGAGCAGATCGCTGAGGTCCTCGCACACTGGACCGGCATTCCGGTGCTCAAACTCACGGAGAAGGAATCCAACCGCCTCCTCAACATGGAGGAGGAGCTGCACAAGCGCATCATCGGCCAAGACGATGCCGTCAAGGCTGTCTCCCGCGCCATCCGCCGCACTCGTGCTGGTCTGAAGGATCCGCGCCGTCCTTCCGGTTCCTTCATCTTCGCCGGCCCGTCCGGTGTGGGTAAGACGGAGCTGTCGAAATCCCTGGCTAACTTCCTCTTCGGTTCGGATGATGACCTCATCCAGATCGATATGGGTGAGTTCCACGATCGCTTCACCGCGTCCCGCCTCTTTGGTGCTCCTCCGGGATACGTTGGCTACGAAGAGGGCGGCCAGCTGACCGAGAAGGTCCGCCGCAAACCGTTCTCCGTGGTGCTCTTCGATGAGATTGAGAAGGCCCACAAGGAGATCTACAACACCCTTCTGCAGGTGTTGGAGGATGGCCGCCTGACCGATGGTCAGGGCCGCGTGGTGGACTTCAAGAACACCGTGCTCATCTTCACCTCGAACTTGGGTACTCAGGATATCTCCAAGGCCGTGGGCTTGGGCTTCACTGGTTCTTCGGAGAATGACGCCGATGCGCAGTACGAGCGCATGAAGAACAAGGTCAACGACGAGCTGAAGAAGCACTTCCGCCCCGAGTTCCTCAACCGTATCGATGAGATTGTGGTCTTCCACCAGCTCACCCAGGAGCAGATCGTCGAGATGGTGGAGCTGCTCATCGCCCGCGTGGAGAAGCAGCTCTCCGAGCGTGACATGGGCATCGAGCTCACCCAGAAGGCCAAGGACCTGTTGGCTAAGCGTGGCTTCGACCCGGTCTTGGGTGCTCGTCCGCTGCGCCGCACCATCCAGCGTGAGATCGAGGATCAGCTCTCCGAGAAGATCCTCTTCGGCGAAATCGGTGCGGGCGAAATCATCACCGTGGACGTTGAAGGCTGGGACGGCGAGTCCAAGGACAACTCTTCTGCCACCTTCACCTTCACACCGCGTCCGCGCCCGTTGCCGGAGGACACCTTTGACAAGGAGCTCGAGGAGACCGCCGTGCGGGAGGCCGATGAGGAACTGGCCACCGAGATCGACACCGAAACTCATGGCCCCGACTCCGATGGTCCGGACACGGTGACTCCGGACGTCCTCGACGAGTCTGGTAGCGATTCCGCTGAGGAATCCCACAATGACGATGGCGATGACGGCAACCCGCCGCCGGCAGGTGCCGGTGCTGGCCAGCCGCTCTAAGCACTGACGTGGGCCCCGCGCTGGGCCCACAAGAATTAGCCCCGGACCGCATGCGTGTGACACCGCGTGTGGTCCGGGGCTTTCTGTGCGTGACCGGTGGGCGGGATGGCCCAGTGGGCGGGCCTCCCGCCCACTATTAAAAAGGAATCAGCACACCGTCTCGTGGGATTCGTGCTCTGGGTGCTCGATCTGGATGGTGGAGTGCTCGATACCGTGCTCGCGCAGGGCCTGCTGGGCGGCATCTAACAGCGGACCGGTGTCGACGGTGCCGTCGCGCACGATGTGCACGGTCGTGAGCACGTTCACGCCGTCCAGGCTCCACAGGTGCAGGTCGTGGATGTCGGCAACGCCCTCGACCTGCCGCAGCGCCGGCTCGATCACGCTGGCGTCGAAGCCCGCCGGAACCTGCTCGAGCAGAACGCTCGCCGACAACCGCATGAGCTGCCACGCGCGTGGGAGCACCATCGCGGCGATGAGTAGGGAGGCGATCACGTCCGCCGCCACAAATCCCGTGGTCAGTACCACGATGCCCGCTACGATCACCGCGACCGAGCCGAGCAAATCCACCAGCACGTGCAAGAACGCGCCCTCCACGTTGATTGAGGACTCGCGGTGCCGGTGCAGCACCCACGCCGATAGCGCATTTGCCACTAGGCCGATCACCGCGATGAGCAGCATCGCCTCGCCCTGCACCTCGGCCGGGCTCTGTAGGCGGCGCACCGCCTCGACGACAATCCACACCGAGATTGCCAGCACCATCACCGCGTTCGCCAGCGCTGCCAGCACCTCCACTCGACGGTAGCCGTAGGTGGCCTGGGCTGATGCTTGGCGCCGCCCAACCAACACCGCGATCACCGCAATGATGAGCCCCGCGGCGTCGGAAAGCATGTGCATCGCATCCGCCATTAGCGCCATGGACCCCGCCAACCAGCCGCCGATCAGTTCCGCGAAGAAGACGATGCCGGTAATACTGAGGGCAGCCAGGAGCGCGCGCAGCGGTGTGCTGGAGTGATCGTGGTCGTGGTGCTCGTGTGTCATGCACTCAGCCTATCGCCGCCGGTGCCTATTGACAATTAAATGAAAATGGATAGTAGTGGGCGAATCGTTCTAGCTCTACTTGGCCACGCCGAGGTCTACCAGAGCTTTCTTTGCCACCTCAGGGTCATTATTTTTGATCATGTACTCAACGATTCCCTTATCCTCTGGGAGGATTTCCGCAACAGTGATGAGAGACTCGACTTGCTGTGCCTTGAATGTGGAGCCGCGCGTTGATTCTGCCGGAATCTCAATGCCGTCGAGGACAGGCTTGCCGTCACGAACGGCGGCGGTGGCGGCAGGGTCATC
>NZ_CABTZR010000076.1 GCF_902489365.1 uncultured Corynebacterium sp.
GCTCCTTGCCGGTCGAAGGATTGAGGACGGGCTGCGTGTTGCCCGACGTTCCCTCGAATGTTTCTCCGTTGACGTAGTGATAAACAGTGCGCATTGCGCTTCTCCTTCCTGGAACCTCCGGCTCCCTGTATGGCTTGGGTCACACACTAACGGTGAATAACAACCGCTCGCCATAGAACTTGAGATACAGAACACTATTCACCCCCTGCAGTGATGTGCCGTACATATACTGTCCAGTGCTTTTGTGGATGCCCTCCCCGAAGCCCGGTGGGGTGAATGCCGTTCACCTGCCCTGAGCTCGACGCAGCGTTGGCTAAGGTGATGACATGGACCACATGGAGCAGCCCACGTCTACCGCGCCTACCGGCCCCGAGCCGCAGAATTGGGAAGCCGATGTCATCCTCAACGACGGCGACATCGCTACGCTGCGCCCCATCACGCCCGCCGACCGCGACGCCATCCGCGCCTTTTACGACCGCGTCTCAGATCAATCGAAGTACCTACGCTTCTTCGGCACGCACCCCACGCTGACCGACGATGACCTGGACCGTTGGCTCCACACGGAAGGCTATGACAAAGTCACCCTCGTCATGGTGGAACGCGGCAATATCGTGGCCGTCGCCGGATACTCCATTGTCGAACAATTCCTGCCCGCGCGGGTGGGCGATGTCTCCTTCCTTGTCCAAGATTCCCACCACGGAAAAGGCGTGGCTAATATCCTGCTCGAGCACCTCGCAGAGATTGGACGCGAAGGAAAAGTGGAACGCTTCTTCGCGGAGATGCTGACTCAGAACCGAAGGATGGTGCAGGTTTTCGTACGCGCGGGGTATTCCGCGAAGCCGGAGCTCGAGGATGGTTTCATCCGGGTGGATTTCCGAATTGCGCCGAATGAGAACTCCCGCGATGTCATGGAGCGCCGCGAGCTGCGCGCAGAGGCCAACTCGATCCACCGTTTGCTCACCCCACGCTCAGTGGCGGTAGTCGGAACGCTGTCCAGCAAACAGCTAGCCAGCGCCAATTTCTCCGGTACACTGCTCCACCTTCACGGTGTGGAAGAGCTCAACGCCCTTGATGAGCAGGTGGATCTCGTCGTCATCGAGTTCCAAGGCCACGGCGGAGCCGAGGCTATGCAGGCTGCTGCCGCCGCCGGCGCCAAGGGAGTGGTCCTCATCTCCCGCAGCCAGAACCCCAACCTCTCCCCCGACCGGGCCCGCGACATCGTGCTCGCGGCTAGGGACTACGGCCTTCGAGCCCTTGGCCCAGCTGCGCTAGGTCTTATCAACACGAATGAGGCGGTGCGGCTTAACGCGAGCCCCGCACCCATGCCGCGCTCCGGGCAAGTCGGCCTGTTTACGCAGTCGGCTGGTGTGGCGACGCTAGCTCTGTCCCATGCACTGCAGCTCGGGTGCGGCCTAAGCAATTTCATTGCCGCCGGTTCCTTCGCTGACGTCACAGGCAATGACGTCATGCAATTCTGGAGCCAAGATGAGAACACCCGGATTTGTTTGCTCTCCCTCGACTCAATCGGTAACCCGCGCAAATTTTTCCGGGTTCTGCGCCGCCTAGCGCTGGACAAGCACGTCGTCGTTTTCTTACCCTCCCGCGCTCTGAAGTCAGCCCGCCACTACGCGGTGGAGGGATTGTCGGCGGCGAGCCCGGCTGCCCTCGACGAGATCATTCGCTGCACTGGGGCAATGGTGGTCACCCGCCGCGATGCCATGCTCGACATCGCCCAGCTCCTCGCGCGCCAACCCGTTCCGCAGGGCCGCCGCATCGCAGTGATGTCGAATTCCTCCGGCCTCACCGCGCAGATGGAACAGGCAGCCTGGCGCTTCGGGCTGCGCCCGCACGCCACCACCGTCGTCGATGCCCCCGCCCCCGCCATCACGGAACAGGCCCGGCGCGCCCTAGAAGATCCGGGTATCGACGCAGTGCTGTGCGCCGTCGTGGAGGTCGGCGAATTCATTCTCAAGGATGCGCATTCAAGTTTGTCCCAGCTGGCGACAACGACGACGGATACCCCGCTCATCGCCAGCTTCGTGGGTTTTGATATCCCCGATTTCCGCACCGCTGAGGGCCCAGAGGCACCCGGCCAGCTTCCTGTGTTTGGCACCTACGCCGACGCCATTGAAGCTTTGGCAACCATCATCGATAATGAACGCCGCCGGGCCCTAGCCCGCCCCAATCCATCCGATGAGTTCGCCAACAGCGCGGGCCTTGCTGAAGCGCGCGGTGTGGTCGCGGAGGTTCTGACTGATTCCCCCACGGGACGCTGGGCCACCGACGAGGAGTGCGCACGAATCCTTAGGGCTTATGGCATAGAGATCGTCCCATGGACCCCGGTGTGCACCCTCGACGAAGCCATCGCGGCCGGCCGCGAATACGGCTGGGACGTCGTCCTCAAGTGCAGCTCGCAAATGGTGCGGGGACGCTCGGAGCTGCCCACCGTCGTGCGCAGCATCCATGACGAGGAATCCATGGTGCGAGCGTGGACCACCATCACCCAGCTCACGCGCGATCTCCACTTGGGTGAGGATCCGGCTATTCTCATCCCTGTCGTGCAACGCATGGTCACAGCCGGTGCCTCCCTCACTGTGCGTGCCATCGAAGATCCCGTTGTTGGGCCCATGATTTCCGCCGGTATCTCCGGCCTACCCTCGGATCTTTTGGGAGACGTCGAGTGGCGCGTGCCCCCGCTTCGCCGCACCGATGCACTCGACATGCTCAGCTGTCTCAAGGCTTCTCCTCTGCTTGCCGGCTACCGCGGCACCAAAGCTGCCAAACTGCACCGTATCGAAGAGGTCATGATGCAGCTGGCACAGCTCAAGGACGACATTGCTGCGCTCGTCGATATCGAGCTCTCTCCAGTCATCGCCGGGGTAGCGCACACTGCTGTGGTGGGGGCTCGAATGCGCATCGCTCCGCTCGGTGATGTCCGCGATCCCCTCGCGAGGTCCCTGTCATGAGTCAGCCAAAGCCTCTGCTCTTTGCCTCGGAGGAGATGTACCGCTATTCGCTTGGGCCGCAGCATCCGATGGGGCCGGATCGCGTCGCCGCCGCAATGTCGCTGGCCAAGCACTTTGGAGTGCTGGAAGAATTCGACATCGAATGTCCCACCCCGGTGAATACCTCCCACTTGGAGCTCGTTCACAATCCCGATTACATCGCCGCCACCCGCGCCGAGGTGCCCTCCAAACGCTTTGGCTTGGGCACTGAAGATAACCCGATTAGCCATGGCTTATCGACGGTCGCCGCGCGCATCGCCGGCGGCACCCTGGCGGCCGTGCGCGCCGTATGGGAGGGCCGTGCGCAGCGCGCTGTGAATCTCTCCGGCGGGTTACACCACGCCTTCTCCGATTCCATGTCGGGGTTCTGCATGTACAACGACGCCGCGATCGCCATCCGTTGGCTGCTAGCTAACGGCGCCCAACGCGTGGTGTACCTGGACTTGGATGCCCACCACGGTGACGGCGTCGAAAAGATTTTTTGGGATGACCCCAACGTGCTCACCATCTCAGTACACGAATCGGGACTCTATCTTTTCCCTGGGACTGGCTATGCACACGAGATCGGTGGTCACGGCGCGGAGGGGACCGCGGTTAACGTGGCCCTGCCCCGCGGGGTGAATGACGAGGAGTGGCTGCAAGTCATCCACGCGGTCGTCCCGCCGCTCCTCAAGAAGTTCCGTCCCGACTTCATCATTTCCCAGCACGGTGCGGATCCACACCGTTCCGATCCCCTCGCGGATCTGGAACTCACCATCGACGCGATGGCGCGGGCTTATCGTTCCGTGGCGGTGTGGGCGCAACAGTTTGCGGGCGGGCGATGGGTCGCGCTTGGCGGCGGTGGATATCGAGTCGACGCCGTCGCCCGTGCGTGGACCCACGTGCTGGCAGCGGTCGCCGACGTTGAGCTCGCAGCTTCGGAACGGATGCCAAAAGGCTGGGAGGGCTCATCTACCTTGGGTGATGAGGGTGCGTGCGCCGCCATTGGGGGCTTCGATCCCACCAAGGTCATGGCTGAAAGGCCACACGCAGCGCTGGTGCAGACGACACGCGCAGTTTTTCCCTATTGGGGCCTGCCGGCTTATGGCTAGGCCTTATGGCTGGGCCCCGTATCGGAGGGGCGTCGACAATGCGCGCGTGATGGGTCTCTTGAGGTCGATTCTCGTGATGAGGCCCTTAGCGTGGCGGCATACGCAGCGCGCCATCCAAGCGAATCGTTTCACCATTGATATAGGGGTTCTCGGCAATAGACACAGCTAGGGCGGCGAATTCCTCCGGCTTTGCCAGCCTTGCGGGGAAAGGCACAGTGGCCTCGAGCTGTTCGCGGAACTCCGGGGTAATCTGCGCCATCATCGGGGTGGCCACGACACCCGGCGCGATGGCATTGACGCGGATACCCAACGAGGCGAGATCCCGGGCCCCGGTAATCGACAGGGCAGCAACTGCACCCTTGGACGCCGCGTAGGCCGCCTGGCCAACCTGCCCTTCAAAGGCCGCGACGGAAGCGGTGTTGATGATGACTCCGCGCTGGCCGTCCTCGTCGAGAGGCTCCGCCTGGGCCATCGCCTCGGCGGCTGCAGTCATGACGTGGAAGGTTCCCATGAGGTTAACGTTGATCGTCTTAGAAAACAGCTCCGGGTCATGGGGGCCTTTTCGCCCGAAGATGCGTGCCGAGGGGCAGATGCCTGCGCAATTTACCGCCACGCGCAAAGGTTTTTGCTCGGATGCGGCGAGAACCGCCTCGCGTACTGCGGCCGCATCGGTGACGTCGACTGCCGTGTAGTTGATTCCGCTGTGTTTCTCCTCCGGGGCGGACAGATCGAGCACGGTGACCGTGGCCCCGTGCTCCGCGAGTGCTGCAGCCGTTGCGGCTCCGAGGCCAGATGCACCGCCGGTAACGACGGCGGATGCTTCGTGCAGGTTCATGATGGTTTTCTCCTTTAATCACCGTGGGGTGTCGGGTTTGGCAGGGCTGTTTAAACGAAAGCGGAAACGCCGGTGACAGCGCGGCCGACGATGAGCGAGTTGATGTCGTAGGTTCCCTCGTAGGTGAAGAGAATCTCGGCATCATCCATCATCTTCGACAAGTCGTATTCGGTTAGGATGCCGTTTCCTCCGCCGATGTTGCGGCCCGCCGCGGCGGATTCACGCGCCAGGCGCGTGGTGGTTGCCTTTGCCAAAGCGGCAAAGGGCATTTCCAGCTTTCCTTGTTCTTGGACCTCTGCCAGCTGCGCCATCATGGCGAGCGACGCGGTGGCGTTGCCGAGGATACGGGAAAGCTGCTCCTGGACCAGCTGGAATTTGGCGATTGGCCTGCCAAACTGCTGGCGCTTGACCGCGTACTCACGGGCCTTGTCGAAGATGCCCAGTTGCAAGCCGGCTCCCTGCCAGCCCACCCAGGCGCGCGAATAGCACAGGAAGTCATTGACGTTGGCAAAGGATTCCGCACCCGGAATCAGGTTCTCGTGTGGGATGAGGACGTTGTCGAACTTAAGGTCCGCATTTTGCATGATGCGCAGGCCCATCTTGCGGGAGATCTTGTTGCGCGTCACGCCCTCACGGTCGAGTTCCACGATGAAGGCCTTAATCTCATTATCAGCCTTATCCCGGGCGAAGGTGATGGCAAAATCAGCGAAGGTGCCGGCCCCGATCCAACGTTTCGCTCCGTTGATAAGCCAGCCTTCAGCGGTGCGCTCTGCTGTGGTGGCAAGGCCGCCGGCGATATCGGAGCCGTGCTCCGGTTCGGTTAACGCAAAGCACCCCACCTTGGTGAATTGGCGCAAACCTGCTAGCCAAGTGTCCTTTTGCTCTGGTGAGCCCAGCTTATCGATGAGTCCGAGGACCAGCTCGTTGTGAATGCCCACCAGAGCAGACAAGGACACGTCCGCGCGGGTTACTTCCGCGTACACCAGCCCGCGATAGAGGCGCGAGGTATCCGTGAGTTCAATTTCGCCCAACCCCATCTCCGCCATGCGAGGAAGAAGATCGAATGGCAGCTCCTCACGGTCCCAGTATTCACCTACAACAGGGCGAATCTCCGTCTGCAAGAACTCGTGGATCTCCGCCAGACGCGCCTGTTCCTCAGGAACCAGACGATCTGCTACCGCGAAAATATCAGCGTGGGGGTACTTAATGTTCTCCAAGTGTTTCCCGCTGGGGTGTTGCGGACTAAGAATCGGCGGCATAGCTTTCTACCTTTCTAGCTGGGTTTTAAGGTCGCTGCATGGGCTTTCTCCAGGCCACATACAAACTCTTGGACTCAAGCATCAATGAGCTTTCCACATTGAATGAGTACGAATATACATCTTTCCGTACTCTCGCGTGCCATGTTCTATGATCCTTGTGCGCAACAGACTGGGACGAACACACGTAAAGAACACACAAAGCCAAGACCACCGAGAGGCAGAAAGAAGCATGACCCAACCACTCACACCACGGCAGCGCGAGCTGTTTAACGCCCTCTTGCAGGACTTTTTGGCCGAGGGCTTCGAATCCTTCACTATCGACGGCGCAACGAAGCGCTACCAATGCTCAAAGTCGACCATGTACGCATTAGGCCCATCCAGAGACGCAATCATTCGCCGCGTACTGGTCAGCTTCTTCAAAGAAATCACCCGTCGCACCGCGGTCACCACAGCAGCTTCTTACACCCAAGCACTTGAGAAATACTTCTCTTCGATGACCATTGCCCTAGAACCCGCAAGCCCTGAGTTCATGCGCGACCTCGCCTCTGAACCCGCTGCTCAGGAGGTGTATAGCCTCAACACCAGGAGAGCTACCGAGACCATCCACAAGCTACTCAGCCACGGCGTCGAGGCTGGGGAATTCACCGCCGAGTACACCGACTTTGTCTCCCGCCTCATCCAGCGTTCAATGAGCGATATTCAGCAGGGCTTTTACTCAGACACCCTGGCCCCAGCAGAGGCCTACCACACCCTTGGCCAGCTCATTCTCCACGGAATTTCACCACGCTAACCTGCATCTTTCAAAGGCAGTTCGGAAATTCTCTAGCCATTACTTCGAACTCGAAGTAATGTGGGTTGCGACCCACGTCACAGAGACGCACGGTTTGGGACACGGGCCATAGCCATTGCGCCGTCCTTGACCCATTTGAGCACAAGCTAGAGGAGAACCAATGACCACGGTGACCGAACAATTCCAAGCAGCCCGCGACCTGCTGGTTTCTTATCAGACTGATTATGAAGCAGCCCGCAGCAACTTCGAGTGGCCGCGCTTCGAGCACTTCAACTTCGCACTTGATTGGTTCGATCACCTCGCCACTGCGGAGGAGTCGAAGGATCGCGAGGCTCTCGTCATCTGTGAGACAGATGGCAGCAGCACCCGCCGTACCTTTGCTGAAATGTCAGCACGATCGGCACAACTGGCCAACTGGCTGGAGGCCCAGGGCGTCCAGCGCGGCGATCGCGTCATGCTCATGCTCAACAACCAGGTAGAGCTGTGGGAGTGCATGCTGGCCTGCATCAAGGCAGGTTTCGTACTTAACCCGGCGACCGCAATGCTGGGCGCAGCTGATCTGCAAGACCGCACCGACCGCGCCAATATTTCCTGGGTCGTGGCCAACGCCGAAGATGCCGTTAAGTTCCAAGACGTCACCGGTGATTTCACCGTTATCCAGGTCGGCGATGAACCAGATGCGCAGACAACGCACCCCACCCTGCGCTATTCGGATTCCTTTTCCGGCTCAGAAGAGTACACACCGAAGCAAGAAACCAAGGCTGATGAGACCCTCCTGCTGTACTTCACCTCCGGCACTACGTCGAAGGCGAAGCTCGTCGAGCACACTCACACGTCCTATCCAGTGGGGCACCTGACCACGATGTACTGGATTGGCTTGGCGCCTGGCGACGTCCACCTCAACGTCGCCGCCCCCGGCTGGGCCAAGCACGCGTGGTCAAACTTCTTCGCACCGTGGATCGCAGGGGCCACCATCTTCCTCTACAACTATGCGCGCTTCGACGCCGCTGCGCTCATGGACAAGATGGAAGAAGAAGGCGTCACCAGCTTCTGCGCGCCGCCAACGGTCTGGCGCATGCTCGTCCAAGCAGACCTAGGCCGCATGAAGACCCCACCCAAAAAGCTGGTTGCGGCTGGCGAGCCGCTCAACCCCGAGCTCATCAGCACCATTGCCAGGGCCTGGAACACAAACGTTCGCGATGGCTTCGGACAGACGGAGACGACGCTGCAGATTGCTAACACCCCAGAACAAAAAGTGAAGCCAGGTTCGATGGGACGTCCGCTGCCAGGCTGGGAAGTCGTGCTCAAGGATCCCGCTACTGATGAGATTGGGGATACCGGAGAAATCTGCTTGAAGCTCGACCCCCGCCCAGTCGGCCTGACTGTGGGTTATTTCAATGACCCAGACAAGAACGCGGAAGTCTTCCGCGATGGCTACTACCACACGGGAGACACCGCGGAACGCGATGAGGACGGCTACATTTTCTACATTGGCCGCGCCGACGATGTCTTCAAGGCCTCCGACTACCGCCTCTCCCCTTTCGAACTCGAGTCCGTCGTCATCGAGCACCCGGCAGTCGCCGAGGTAGCGGTGGTTCCCTCCCCGGATCCCATCCGCCTCGCCGTGCCAAAGGCCTACGTCGCTCTAGCCAACGGCTACGAGCCGACGGCGGAAACCGCCGAATCCATCCTCAAACACTGCCGGGATGGCTTGGCACCCTATAAGCGCATCCGCCGCCTCGAGTTCTATGAACTCCCAAAGACTGTCTCCGGCAAAATCCGCCGTGTGGATCTGCGCAAGCGCGAAACCGAGATCCACTCCGCTGACGGCGGCGAGACGAAGGCATCGACGGAATACGCGGACTCTGACTTCCCAGCACTGAAGGGTTAACCCACCGCCCTTTCAGCAACGCAGGCCCCAGCCTATTGCTGGGGTTTTCGCATCTGCGACGCCCTCATCCTCCGGTGGCTCTCCCCCACTTGCGGTCCTACCCGCGATGCCTGTGGTCGAGTTCCTAGAACAGCGAAGCTCTCATTTATAGTTATCTCACGTACCGCAAGGAGGTTCTTTTCCGCTCATGGATATCATCGCTGAAGCACGCCGCCAGTGGGCCAAGCGTTATTCCGAGCGCTCTGCTCGTGGCCTCGCCACGGTGTCCTCCTTCGAACGTGCCGCACACATTTTGCGTAATGGTGCCGAAGATGTGCTGGCTCCTTATGGAGTGAGCTACAACCAGTTTGAGGTGCTCGCTGTGCTCATGTGGTCACGTGCAGGGAGCATGCCCATGTCTAAAATCAGCGCTCGGCTTCAGCTTCCGCCTGCTTCACTGACTCACACGGTGCGCAAGCTTGAGAAGGACGAACTTGTCGAGCGAGTCAGCGATCCAAAAGACAAACGCTCAACCTTGGTCATGGTCACCGACCAAGGCATCGTGTTGGCCTCGGCGGCGGGGCCTGCCCTTGATCGCTATTTCGATTCCGTTGCGCTTTCTCCTGGCGAGCAAGACCGCATCATTGCTGCTGCCAACCGCATCCGGCGCGCGGCCGGTGACGATGTCGAGGAGCCCGACGCCCAGTAGCCATTTGTTCTTTAAAAAGCGTGCGCTCACGCACGTACGGCCGAAGAAGCGAAAAGAAGGCTAACTCGCGGTTAAGGGTTTAGGAGTGCTTGAACTCCGGGTCGCGCTTCTCTACGAAGGCTGCCATACCTTCCTTCTGATCATGGGAAGAGAACAAAGCGTGGAAAGTTCGGCGTTCGAACTGGATACCCTGGGACAATGAAAGTTCATCAACCGCATTGACCTGTTCTTTGATTTGAGACGTTGCCACGAAGGACTTCGAAGCGATGAGTTTTGCCGTCTCCAGCGCCGAGTCAAGGAGCTCACCGGCAGGAACCACGCGTGCTACCAAGCCGGAGCGTTCTGCTTCCTCGGCTGCCATCATGCGGCCAGTCAGGCACATCTCCATGGCCTTCGCCTTTCCGATAGCTCGGGTCAGTCGCTGGGAGCCTCCCATACCCGGAGTGACGCCCAGGTTGACCTCCGGCTGGCCAAACTTGGCCTTGTCGCCAGCGATGATGAAGTCACACATCATGGCCAGCTCGCAACCTCCACCGAGCGCGTATCCGTTCACCGCAGC
>NZ_CABTZR010000077.1 GCF_902489365.1 uncultured Corynebacterium sp.
AGCGCGCTACCAAGCTGCGCCATATCCCGGTGTCTCGCTCTAAGCGGTACCGGATTACTGTAACGCACCCTGGCCTGAAAGGACAAAACGGCAGCGTGGAGGGGGTATCCCTAGGCGGCCTTCTCGGTGATGCGTAGCAGCGTCGCAGACGGGCGGCAGAACACGCGGAAGGGAACGAACTTCGAAGTGCCTAGGCCGTTGGAGATGTGCATGTACATAGGGCCGAACTTGTGTAGGCCCTCCGCGCGAACGCGGTCGATGCCGCAATTGGTCACGATGGAGCGCGAACCCGCCACCTTGAAAGGCAGGCAGAGCTGGCCGCCGTGCGTGTGCCCGGACAGGGACAGCTGGTAGCCGTCGGCCGCGAACTTCTCCAGGACGCGGGGTTCCGGGGAATGTAGCAGTGCCAGGGAAAGGTCGGCGTCCTCGTTCGGGGCGCCGGCGATTTCGGAGTAGTCATCTAAGTCGTGGTGTGGGTCGTCCACGCCGGCGGCAGCGAGGCGCACGTCGCCTACCTTGAACTCCACGCGGGCCTGGTTGGCGTCGTGCCAGCCGTGTTCCACGAATGCCGCGCGCATGCCCTTCCACGGCAGGTTCACGTAGGAGGGTTCGTTCTTTTTCCCAATCAGGTAGTTGAAGGGGTTCGGGATACGCGGCGCCCAGTAGTCGTTGGTGCCAAAACAGAACATCCCCGGGCGGCTCAGCAGTGGACCCAAGGCGCGGAGGACCTCGGGGACTGCGCGCTCATCGGAGAGATTGTCACCGGTGTTGATCACCAAGTGTGGGTCAAGGGCGTCGAGGCCCGAGACCCACTCGATTTTGGCTCGTTGGCCCGGGATCATGTGGAGGTCGGACACGTGCAGGATACGGAACTCGGACTCCTCGCGCAGCGTACCGGGCTCCAGTAGCGGCAGGGTGTACTCCTTGAGCTCAAACTTGGTGAGCTCTGAGTGCGCCCACGCGGCAACACCTAGGCCGGCGGCGGCGAGTCCGCCAAGAACAGGGAAAATCTTCACCTTCACCACACTACCTGGCCGGCAGGCGTAGATTGAAGGGCATGAGTGAGTTGAAAGAAACTATCCGTGCTGACCTCAAGACCTCGATGAAGGCCAAGGACAAGGCTCGTACGAGTGCCATCCGCTCTCTGCTGTCTGCAATCCAGGCGGAGGAAACTACTGGTTCCCGCCATGAGATCACCGATGAGGACATCCTCAAGGTCATCGCTCGTGAGATTAAGAAGCGCCGCGAGTCTGCAGAGGTCTACGCGGAAAACGGCCGCCCCGAGTTGGCGGAGGCAGAGCTTGTCGACGTCCCCTTCTTCGAGGCCTACCAGCCGGAGCAGCTTGACGACGACGCCCTGAACTCCCTCGTCGCTGAATCCATCGCCGAGGTTGAGAAGGACTCCGGCGAGCCGGTGACCATCAAGCAGATGGGCAACGTGATGAAGTTGGCCACCGCCAAGGCTGCCGGCCGCGCCGACGGTAAGCGCCTGTCCACCGCGGTCAAGGCCGCCCTCAACTAGTGTGCTAGCGCAGGAGCGCTAGCACCCCACGCTGTAGCTCCTCTTCACGCTTAGCTCGTTTTATGCTCTAGCTCGTTTTACGCTCCAGCTCGTTTTTACGCTTTAGCGCGCTCAGCGCTAAAGCCCGAAGAAATCCCGCACGTCGTTCGTCAGACGGTCGACATCCTCTTGGGAGAACAGCGGGTCGGACTGAGTAGCCGGCTGGCCATTGTCCGCGCCACCGCCGTTGCCGCTCGGCGCCGACGGGGTGTAGTAGCTGGAGTCTGAGGCGGCGGAGTTCGTTGAGTCGCCAGCGGAGCCGTCGGAAAGCTGCAGCGTTACCTCCGCGCCCTTCTTGGTGCCGGATGCGCCGGTGATGACACGAACCACCTTGCCGTAGCCCACGCCGGGCGCGGGCACCTCGGTGGTTTTAACCACGTAGCCAGCCTTCTCTAGAGCGGAGCGGGCTTGGCTTTCGGACTTGCCCTTCAGCCCGTCGATAAGCGGCGATACCGTGCCCGAATCATAAGCGCGGTCGTAGTCCGGCACCGTTCCCTTCAGTGCATCGGGAACGCGCGCAGCCATGGTGTAGAACGTCGATGCGGGCTCCTTGCCACCGAAGAGGTTGCCGTTGGCGCACTGGCGTACAGGCCCGGTGCACAGCGGGCTCGTGGTGGTGCCGTCATTGTAGATGTACGGTGCGGCAGCAACCTCAGAGTTGAAGCCGAGGAATGCCGAGGACTGGTTGGACTCCGTGGTACCGGTCTTGGCGGCGGCCTTGCCGCTGAAGCCCGCAGCACGCGCAGAATCGGCCGCCGTGCCCTTTTCAGTATCGGCGGTCATGTTGTTTTCCAGCGCCTTGGCCACCTCTTTGCCCACCGCGCGTTCGCACGGGGTGTGCTTGAGGTACACCTCGTTACCGTGGGAGTCCGTGACCTCCTCGATGGGGTTCGGCTCGCACCACATGCCTTCCGACGCCACCGTCGCGCCCACGTTGGAGAGTTCAAGCGCGTTCACCGCCGTCGGGCCGAGCGTGAAGGAGCCCAGGTTGGAGTCCTTAATGTGGTCGGCGATGGAGGATTCGCCGTCGTAGCTACCGGGCTCCTCGTAGGAGCGCAGGCCGAGCTTCACGGCGATATCGACGATGCGCTCGACGCCAAGCTGCTCGGTGAGTTGGATGAAGGGGGTGTTGGGGGAGTAGGCGAGAGTGTCCTGCATGGTCATCGTGGAGCCGTAGCTGCCGGCGTTTTCCACGCAGTACTTGTTGGGTGGGCAGTTCTCAGCGCCGCCGAAGCCTAGCCCTTCCGCCTCGTAGCGCTTGGGCACTGCCAGTTTGTCTTTGATGCCGTAGCCCGATTCCAAGGCGGCCGCGGCGGTAAAGAGCTTGAACACGGAGCCGGCGCCGTTGCCCACCAGCGAATTGGGCTGGGGCAGGAGGGTTTCGTTGTTGGCAAGGTCGAGCCCGTAGGTGCGCGAGGACACCATGGCGAGGACCTTGCGGGAATCAGTGCCCGGCTTGATCACGTTCATGACTTCCGCTACGCCCTCGGTATCCGGGGCGGTGTGGCTGCGTACTGCGTTGAGAGCTTGGTCCTGGACGTCGGGGTCAAGGGTGGTTTTCACGGTCAGGCCACCGCGTGCGAGATGCTCGCGGTCGATGCCCTTATCGGCGAGGTAGTCCGTCACGTAGTCGCAGAAGAAACCGCGATCACCCGCGCCGATGCAGCCATTGGGCAGCGTGGCGGGGCTATCCAACACGCCGAGGGGCTCTTGGGCATAGGCATCGGCGTCCTCCTGGGATAGGGAGCCAGTGTCGACCATAGCTTGGAGCACCACATTGCGGCGTTCGAGCACGCCTTCCTCGTTGGTGTAAGGATTGAGATACTCCGAGGATTGCACCATGCCGGCGAGCATCGCTGCCTGTGGCACGGTGAGGTGTGCGGCATCGGAGCCGAAATAGGTGCGGGCGGCGGCCTCGATACCGTAGGAGTGGTTGCCAAAGGGCACGAGGTTGAGATAGTTGGTGAGGATCTCATCCTTGGAAAGCTTGGCGTCGATATCCGTCGCCATGCGCATCTCGCGCAGCTTGCGGGCTATGGATTGCTCGGTTGCGGCTTGCCGTTCTTCATCCGTGGTGGCATTGACGAGGAGGAGATAGTTCTTCACGTACTGCTGATCCAGCGTGGACGCGCCCTGGGAGACGCCGCCCGCGGCCAAGTTGGTCCACAAAGCGCGGACGTTGCCCTGCAGATCGACGCCTTCGTGCTCATAGAAGCGGCGGTCCTCGATGGCCACGACTGCCTGCTTCATAGCGTCGGAGATCTCATCCGGCTGTACCGGATGGCGGCGCTGTTCGTAGATGTAGGCAAGGGGGTTGCCCTTGGCGTCCAAGATGGTGCTCACGCCGGGGGTATCCCCGCTGGTGAGATCCTGGATGTCCGATTGCATCGTTTCATTCGTTCTGGCCACGGCAACGCCACTGACGCCGGCGATGGGGGCGATGGCTAGCGCGATGAGGATGCCGACCAGTGCTGTGGACAGGACGAGCTTTCCCAGGGATTTGATGACAGTCACCCTCCACACACTAGTGCTTTAGGGCGACAACCGGGAGACCCCCCTAAAGTGTGACCTGTTAGACAGGTATACCGGTCTGTGAATAGACTTACCAATGGTACATAATATTCCGTCGGGTTGAGGGTTATTCATGATCTTCCACTACGACGGGGGGAACTTGGAAGGAGTTACCTAGCCATGGCAGTCAGTGTCAAAGGTGCAGGACGGTCCGCAATGGTAAAGAATGCCTCGTTAACCTCCGAGCGTGGTGAGTGGGTTACCCAAGCCAAGTGCCGCAACGGTGACCCCGATGCGCTTTTCGTGCGAGGGGCAGAGCAGCGTAAGGCTGCGGTGATTTGCCGTCACTGCCCAGTGCTGAACGAGTGTCGCGCGGATGCCCTTGATAACCGCGTGGAGTTTGGTGTGTGGGGCGGCCTCACGGAGCGCCAGCGCCGCGCCCTTCTGCGCAAGAATCCGCACATCACCAGCTGGGCGCATTACCTTGCTGAGGGTGGCGAACTCATCGGTATTTAGTAGCATTGGGCCCATGACTAAATGGGAATATGCAACCGCGCCGGTTCTTACACACGCGACGAAACAAATCCTCGATTCCTGGGGTGAGGACGGCTGGGAGCTCGTCACTATCACCCCGGGCATGAACCCGGAGAATGTCGTCGCCTATTTCAAGCGCCCTCTGGAGGAGTCCTAATGGGCGCCCTCGCACGCCTGGAAGAACTCGGCGTCGAGCTTCCTTCTGTCGCGGCCCCTCTCGCGTCCTATATCCCGGCCATCCAGGTAGGAAACCAGGTATGGACCTCCGGTCAGCTGCCCGTCGTAGGCGGCGAATTGCCTGCTACCGGCAAGGTTGGCGCAGAAGTGGACCTCGAGAAGGCGCAGGAGCTGGCGCGCACGGCCGCGCTCAACGCGTTGGCTGCTATCGATGGCCTCGTGGGCCTCGACCGTGTCACCCGCGTGGTGAAGGTGGTGGGCTTCGTCGCCTCGGCTCCATCCTTTACGGATCAGGCCGCGGTTATCAACGGCGCCTCGAACTTCCTCGGGGAGGTCTTTGGTGATGCCGGTGTTCACGCGCGTTCTGCAGTGGGGGTAGCGGTCCTGCCGAAGGATTCCCCCGTTGAGATCGAAGTTATCGTAGAAATCGCTGAGTAATCGGATAGGGTTAGAACCATGGAGCATCCTGCATATAGCCAATTGCGTCCCGTGAGCCAGTCCGTCGGTGTCGTGCTGTGTGATAATCCCAGCTACACCGCCTTGGAAGGCACCAATACGTGGATCATTCGCGCCGGAGAAGATTCCCGCGCCATTGTGGTCGATCCGGGCCCAGAGGATGAAGGTCACCTCAACGTTGTGACCGCGAAAGCGGGCGAGGTAGCGCTGATCCTTCTCACTCACCGCCACGATGATCACGCCTCGGGCGCTCAGCGTCTGCGCCAGCTCACTGGCGCTCCGATTCGCTCGTTCGATCCGAACTACTGCAACGGAGGGGATGCGCTTGTCGACGGCGAAGTGATCACCGTCGACGGCATCACCCCGCAACTCGAGGTGGTCCATACCCCTGGCCACACTGCGGATTCCACCTGCTTCTTCGTATGGTCCGAAGAAGCTAAGAACTCCACCCTGGAGGGAATTCTGACCGGTGATACCATCGCTGGCCGTCACACCGTGCTCCTGTCTGAGACCGATGGTGACTTGGGTGCCTACCTGAAGACGCTGGACCTTCTCGAAGAGCGCGGCAAGGATGTAGCACTCTTCCCGGGGCATGGCCCGGACTTGGAGGACACCTCCGCGGTTGCCCGCAAGTACATTGACCGCCGCCACCACCGCTTGGATCAGATTAAAGAGGTCCGCGGGCGCCTTGGTGAGGATGTTGACGTTAAGACCCTCGTCGATGAGATGTACGACGACGTCGACCCGGTCCTTCGCCACGCCGCCGAGCAATCCACACGCACTGCGCTGAAGTACCTCGCGGCTCAGAACTAAAACACCGCATAGGAAAATCCCCCGAGAAATTCTCGGGGGATTTTGCATTGGGCCAAAGCCGCCTGGAGGCGGCTTATGCAGGCTCGGCCTTTAAGACCTAGCGCGCGCGGCGGGCCAAGTGCTCGGTATCGACGATGAGCACCGACTTGCCTTCCAGGCGAATCCAGCCGCGGTGGGCGAAGGTGGCCAGCGCCTTGTTGACAGTCTCGCGGGACGCGCCGACGAGCTGGGCGATCTCTTCCTGAGTGAGGTCGTGGTTCACGCGCAGTGCGCCGCCCTCTTGCGAGCCGAAGCGGTTAGCCAGCTGCAGCAGGGTCTTGGCCACGCGGCCCGGAACATCGGTAAAGATGAGGTCCGCCAGGTTGGCGTTGGTGCGGCGCAGGCGGCGAGCCAGAACTCGCAGCAGCTGCTGCGCAATCGCCGGATGATCGGCCACCCACTGCTTGAGCATCTCGGAGTTCATCGTGGCGGCGGTGACCTCGGTGACGCACACAGCAGACGAGGTGCGCGGGCCCGGATCGAAGATGGAAAGCTCACCGAACATGTCGGACGGGCCCATCACGGTCAGCAGGTTCTCGCGGCCATCCGGGGCGTGGCGGGCAAGCTTAATCTTTCCCGAGGTGATGATGTAGAGGCGGTCGCCCGGCTCTCCTTCCTCGAAAATGGTGGTGCCGCGCGGGAAACGGACGGTTTCCATTTGCTCGATGAGGTTCTGTACTGCTACCGGATCGACGCCCTGGAAAATGCCAGCGCGGGAGAGGATGTCCTGTACGCCTTCCACTGTTACTCCTTAAAGCCTGCGCAGCGAGGAAAACACTTGGACGCAAGCTGGTTTGGTCTATTTTGACGCACCTAGTCTCCAGTGCGCCACGAGGCACTGCACAACATCATACAGTGCAATTAGTCACTATTTCCACCAACGGGAAAAATAGTCACACGCCTTTACTAATCTTTTTAATTCTCGAAGGCCGTTGCCTCTAGCTTTTCCATGAGAATGGCAAACAGAGCGAGGCACAGCGGGACGAGAACAACGAGCGAAATCATGCTTTCCATTCTAACTGCCGTCACTAGAGTTACCTCTATGTCCCCTGACCTTTTTGCACAGCATGACGATGATACCGAGGAAGCGCGTGTTGCCCATATCCGTACTGCCCTCGCGGACGAATACCCCGATGCCGACTGTGAACTAGACTTCACCAACCCCCTTGAGCTACTCGTAGCGACAGTACTTTCAGCACAGTGCACGGATGCCCGCGTCAACCAGGTCACCCCGGAGCTGTTCGCTGCTTACCCTTCCGCGCCGGATTATGCCGCCGCGGACCGCGCTGACCTTGAGCGCATTCTCCGCCCGCTCGGATTCCAACGCACGAAGGCCGGCCACCTGTTGGGTATCGGTGAAAAGCTCGTCGCGGACTTCGATGGGCAGGTGCCACGCGGCATCGACGAGCTCACCTCGCTGCCCGGCGTCGGCCGCAAGACCGCGCTGGTGGTGCGCGGCAATGCTTTTGGCCTGCCGGGGATCACGGTGGATACGCATATCACGCGCCTGAGCCAGCGGCTTGGATTGACCAAGGCGAAGACCCCGAGGGCGATTGAGAGGGACGTCGCCAAGCGCGTGCCCGAAGAAGAGCACACCGTGTTTTCGCACCGCCTCATTCTCCATGGACGCCGTGTCTGTACCGCCCGGAAGCCGCAGTGCGCGGCCTGCGCCCTCGCCCCATGGTGCCCGTCACGAGGTTAAGGTGGAGCAATGAGCCAATACTCTCGATGGCCCGGATACGTGAAGGCGAGCATCGTTGCGATTGCCGCGTTGGCGGCGCTCGCGTTCGTCGGCGTGGTCAACCTCCTCGAGAACGATGAGCCCGAGGTCGCCGTCCCCGAGGCACAGGAACAAGAGGTGGCCAAGCGCCCCAAATGCCCCGAGGGACCGCTTGCCGGCGTGGATCTTCCTTGTCTCGGTGCGGCCAGCACCGCTGCGGCGAAGAACGTCCAGATCGTCACTGTGTGGGCGTGGTGGTGCGAACCGTGCCGCACAGAGCTGCCCTTCTTCGAAGACATAGCGCGCTCGCACTCGACGTGGAATGTCGTTGGCGTGCATGCGGATGCGAACGCCGCCAACGGTGCTGCGCTTCTGAGTGACCTGCAGGTCGACATCCCCAGCTACCAGGACGAGGATGGGATCTTCGCTGGCGAGCTCGGGCTGCCGGGCGTCATCCCCATCACCCTCGTGGTGCGCGATGGCAAGGTAGAAGAGAAGTTCATTAAACCTTTTACCTCCGCCGAAGAATTGGAGGAGGCCGTCGAGGAGGTTCTTCAGTGAGCCGACTGTTTCCCGCGCACGCCCCTGAGTGGCTGCGCCCGGCGCTCGGGGTTGATACAGACAAGGTCCAAGAACGCCTCATTCGGCATGTCCCGGCCGCCAAGCGCCGGCGTGAATCGGCAGTGTTGGTGCTGCTGAAGGGGACGAGTTTTGAGGATGGTGAGGTGCTGCTCACGCACCGCTCGCCGTCGCTGCGCTCGCACTCGGGCCAGATTGCCTTTCCCGGCGGGCGTAGGGAGGAGGGGGACGCCTCGCTTGTCGACGTCGCCCTGCGCGAAGCCGAGGAAGAAACCGGCCTCGACCGCTCCACGGTCACACCTCTTGAGCAGTGGGGCAAGCTGGACATCCGGGCTACCGGCAACACCGTGAGCCCGGTCCTGGCGTATTGGCATGAACCGGGGACCGTGTGGCCGGCGAGCCCGGCGGAGACCGACGATGTCTTCACCGTCCCGCTGCGCGAGTTAGCGGATCCGGCCAACCGCCTGATGGTGGGGTTTAGCCGCTGGAAGGGGCCGGCATTTCGGACACGCGGATACGTGGTGTGGGGTTTTACCGCGGGAGTGCTCTCCGGGCTGATGGACCATGCGGGCTGGAGCGTGGAATGGGATAAGAATATGGTTCATGATCTGCGTGACTCACTCAATCGCTCTTTGAATAATGAGAAGATAGGCTAGTTCTGCTCCTTTTAGCCCTTAAGAAAGTATTCCCTCTGTGTCCTTAGTCGTTGACGTTCTGATCGTGATTGCCGTGCTCCTCGCCGTGCGCGTGGGCTGGCGGCAGGGCGCCTTAGCAGCGGTCCTCGCCGCAGTGGGAATCATCGCGGGACTGGTGCTGGGAACCGTGCTGGCCCCACTGGCGATGGGCCTGACTGACCAGGCGGCCGTGCGCTTCTTGCTGGCCGTCGGCGTGCTCATTTTGCTGGTGGGGCTGGGGCAGCTGGTGGGGACGTCGCTTGGCATGGCGTTGCGGGACCGCATGCGTACGCGGTCGGGGCAGCGCGTGGATTCGTCGATTGGCGCGGTGTTCCAAGCTGCGGCGGCCATCGTGGTGATTTGGTTGGTGTCCTTGCCCCTGGCCTCCAATTTGGGAGGTCAGCCGGGGCAGGCGCTGCGTGAATCGCGCGTGCTGAGCTCGCTGAATGCGGTGGCGCCTTCGCGCCTGGCAGCGTTGCCGAATGGCTTGGCTGCGCTCCTCAACGAGTCCGGGCTGCCGCCGTTGGTCTCGCCCTGGGAGCGTTCCGGCGCCGATGTTGAGGTGGATGCGCCCGCGGTGCATATTGGGGATCCTGAGCTCGCGGAACGCGTGCGGCCATCCGTTATCCACGTGCTGGGTGATGCCGAGGCGTGCTCGCGCCGCCTGATGGGCTCGGGCTTCGTTACGGAACCGGACTACGTCATCACGAACGCTCATGTTGTGGCGGGTACGGATAAGGTGCGTCTTGATACCGTGCTCGGGCTCAAGGAAGCGGACGTGGTGTACTACAACTCGGACGTGGACATTGCTGTGCTGCATAGCCCCGGATTGGGATTGGATCCTTTGCCGTGGGCGGAGCAAACGGCTGCTACCGGGGACGATGTCATCGTCTTGGGCTTCCCGCCAGCGGGGCAGCTCACGGCGGACCCGGCGCCCCCTGCGGGTTGCCCTCTCCATTCCTGTCCTGATATTTCGTC
>NZ_CABTZR010000078.1 GCF_902489365.1 uncultured Corynebacterium sp.
CCCCGCAAGACCCAACGCCGAACGAGAAGCAGAACGCCCCCCAGCCCCACCCCCCGACAGCAGCTAACCCCCAACCACCAGACACAGAAAAGCGCCGGTAACCTGCAACAAAGGCGCTGCCGATAAAAGAACCCGTTAGACAAAGCCATGCTGGCGGGGACATCGGCGATCCCGCACAACGACGGCCGCCCAGTGCGCGTCATCCTACGCTCTAGCGATTCTTACCGGCTTCAGTTATGAGCGCGAATCCAAACGACGCCGCGCTGCCCCATTGGTGACAGCGGCGATTCTGGGTGAGTATGGGGCGGGGACGTCGTCAAGCATAGGTATACAACTAGGCGTCGACTGGCGGTGGCCCCGGCGTCTCGTCGAGGATCCCCGCGTGTACCAGATAGCTGGCAAGGTCGCCGTAGTTGGTCACCACCTCGTCCGGGTCGTACCCACCCATCACGTACTCGATGACCGCGTTACGATTCTCGAGCACTTCCACCATGACGAATTCCTCATCCTGTCCAAAAATTGCGATCTGGGAACCGCGAGTGGACGTGTAATCCACAACAGACTCCTGCAACCCCACGCGCTCCGCGTCGCGAATGGCTCCCTGATTCTCGGTGTACTGAGCGACCAACTCACCGTCGGCCCCATAGAGGCAGGAAATGGTCGGGACCCACTGCGCGTCGTAGCCCTGATCTGCTGACTCGCCGAAATAGGACGTATCTTCGTAGCACTCGGACGTCAGCTCAGCCAGAGGTGTAGGAACAGACGCCGGCACCTCGGACTCTCGGATAGCGTCAACATCATCGATGTCAATCGTGCGCTCCCAATAACCGGCATCAGAGGCATCGACCTCTCCTGGCCCATCTTCCAATCCAGCAGCAAAGTCTTTAAGCTCCGAAAATGCCGCCACAAGAGCGAGCCCTGTAACCAGAATAAGACCGAGGATAATTGCTAGAGCAATCCACACCGTTTTCTTCGAACCGGGCTTCTTCTGTGGCGGTTGCGGCATCCCCTGGCCTTGCCCATTAAAACCGGGAGGCGCTTGGTTGTTCCCAGGTTGGACGTGGTGCGGGTTCTGGCCAAATCCGCGGGGAGGCGACTGAGATTGAGAGTTGTCAAATGGGTTCGTCATGTCGCTCAATTTAACAGAGAACCACGTCACGCAAACCCTAAAAATGCAGGATGCGAGGCCTAATCCCCGCCGGTAACTGTGATGCTTTTCGGTCTGGCTGGCCCGAGCACTAGACTTTTCAACCGATGACTACTTTCGCCGAACTCGGCCTCCCCCGCGATATTGTTCGTATCTTAGACAAACAGGGCATCACAACCCCCTTCCCTATCCAGGAAGCCGCTATTCCCGACGCCCTCGCTGGCAAGGACGTCCTCGGCCGTGGCCCCACAGGGTCGGGTAAGACCTTTACGTTTGGTCTCCCTACGCTGGCCCGATTGGCCGAGTCCGGAGTGTCGCGCCCGGCCCACCCGCGCGGGCTGGTCCTGGCACCGACGCGCGAGCTGGCAACCCAGATCCAGCAGCGCTTAGAAGAACCCGCGGCGGCATTGGGACTGCGGGTACTGGCAGTCGTCGGGGGCGTCAACATCAACAACCACATTCGCTCGCTTGCCCGCCCGGTTGACCTGCTCGTTGCCACACCGGGACGCGCACAGGACCTCATCGACCAAGGAAAGCTTTTCTTCGACCACGTCACTATCACCGCCCTCGACGAGGCGGACCAGATGGCGGACATGGGTTTCCTCCCCCAGGTACGCAAGCTGCTCAAACTCACACCAGTTGATGGTCAACGTTTGCTCTTCTCCGCCACCCTCGACGGCGAAGTCAACAAGCTGGTCAACCAGTTCATGCACGATCCCGTCACCCACTCCACCGCCCCCGTCGAGGCAGCCGTCGACACGATGGAACACCACCTTATTTTCATCGGCACCCGCGAGGCCCGCAATGACGTCGTTCTTCGTCTCGGCGCACGTAAGGGCAAGACCATCATGTTTATGCGCACCAAGCATGGCGTCGACAGGCAGGCCAAAAAGCTGCGCCGCGTCGGAATCAACGCGTTGCCCCTGCACGGCGATAAGGGCCAGAGCTCACGTACCAAGGCCATTGAGGGCTTTGCCGACGGCAGCGTTCCGGTACTCGTCGCCACCGATATCGCTGCCCGCGGTATCGACATTGCCGACGTCTCCCTTGTCGTCCACGTCGATCCGCCAGCTGAGCACAAGGCCTATCTACACCGCTCTGGCCGCACTGCACGCGGAGGCGACTCCGGCACCGTAGTCACGCTCGTCACCGACGAGCAACGCGATGAGGTGGCAAAGCTCATCGCGAAGGCCGGGGTTGCGCACACCGACCTCGACATCAGTGACCACGCCAACCCCGCCAGCAGCCCCGAGCTTGCCCAGATGACTGGAGCGCGCAAGCCCAAGGGCGAACCGCTCGGCCCACCACACCAGCAACCATCGAAGAAGAAGCCACAGAGTCAGTCCGAAAGGCAGCCTGCGCGTCGGAGATCGGGTAGCCGTAACCAGCGCCGCCGACGGGGCAAAGCAGGTCAGCGATGATTCTCCAGCCTCAAACCTGGCAAACCCGGATGACCATGCATGAGGAGGCGGCTAACGAGTATCTCGCACGCTACCGCCACCCGGGCTCGTATCACCCTGTCTACGACTTCCTTTTCGAGTACTATCCCGTCCGCCCGTCACACCTGCGGCGTTGGCACCCAGGCGTCGGTGTGACTCTGGCCGGCGAGGCCCCGCATGCTGAGTGGAACTACTACCACCGCATTGATGAAGGCGTCACGGTGGACACTGAGGCCTTCCTCGCACGCCGCGGTAGCACCGTTCGCTACATCCTGAATCTGCTAGAAAAGACCACGCATAACCCCACCCAATTCGATTGCTTTGGCCTGCACGAATGGGCCATGGTCTACCACACCGATTCTCCTCGCCATGACTTGCCGCTGCGGTTAGGGGCGGAGGGGACGAATGAGGTCGTCGATAGGCACCGAATCAAGTGCACGCATTACGATGCCTTCCGTTTCTTCACTGAGCCCGCGCGCCCGCTCAACCTCACGGTGCTGACTCGCGAGGGACAACCGGAGAACGACCAGGCGGGCTGCGTTCATGCGACTATGGATCTCTATAAATGGGCGTGGAAGTTGGGGCCATTGGTGCCGGGTGAGTTGTTCCTCGACACCTTCCGGCTAGCGGTGGCAGCACGCACACTTGATATGGAAGCGTCACCCTACGATTGCCGCGAGTGGGGCTTTGGGGTCGTCCCCATCGAAACGGCGGATGGAAAGTCCGAGTACGTGCGTCGCCAACGCGAGCTTGCCGACGCCGCCGAGCCCCTCCGCGCGCGGCTTGTCTCCCAAATTCGCACCGCACTGCCCGCTACAATGAGGAACCATTAATGTGACCCGTCGGGGCGCGCTGTGCCGCCCCGCGAAACCAGCGCGGAAGGAAAGAGATGGCCCGGCACTCGGATGGAAAAAATAACTACGCATTTGCACCGTGGGTTATCATCGTGGCCGTTTTAGCGGTGTTGGCGCTGGTTATCGGAGGGTTCTTCCTCTTCCGTGGAAACGATTCCGATTCCGGTGAAACGGTGGCGGCAGAATCAACTACAGCTAAGACGGAGGAGACCTCTACTGCAGAGCCCACAACGTCGGCCGCGCCTGCGTCGTCGGAAACGGCGAAGGATACCGAATCGACGTCGGCCGCCCCCAGCGCGGAGGAGAAGGCCGCAGAGGAACAGGTCGCGCCGAATACTTTGTTCCTCCTCGATACGTCCGAGAACCTCGCGCCCTATTTCGATGCGGTAAGCCAGGGTGTGGCTGAGGCGGCGTCGGCAGCCGGCGCGGAGGGAAGCCACGTGGGCCTTTGGAACTACTCCTCTCCTCTTTCCGCCTCGGCAACCGTGGGTTACCGCCAAAACGTATCGTATGGGAATGCCGATAACGTTACCTATGCCGTAGGTATGTTTGGCACGGGTGGCGTTCCGCAAACCCGGAGTGCAGTGGTAGCCGCACTGGATAACGCCACCGACCAGGTGACTGAAAGCGGCAAGGACACACGCGTCGTGCTCGTGACCACCGGCACGCAGCAAGATATGGATGATGCTGCCTTCGCCGAGGCCATGAAGAATGCCCGCGGCGACGGAGTGAGCTTGAGCGTGGTGCACGTGGGTAACGGCGAGAAGGATGCTGAACTCGAAAAGCTGGCTGATTCTTACAGCACGGTCGCAGATCCATCCGATGCCCAGGACAGTGCAACGGCCATTTCAGCCGCAGCCGGCGCACGCTAGACGCGGGATCTCATGCAAAACTAGTTCGCGACGTGCGCTCCCAGAGCGCAGAAAGCCGCCGCGTTTTTCCCAGGACACTGACGTGAGCAGCAGTGCGGGAAGGGCGCGGCGGCGAGTGGCGAGTTTAAGAGGTCTTGCGCTTACGGCGAGCAGCGAGCTCGTCGAGTCCAATAACGATGTCAGTCTCTTCTTCCTCCACGACGCGCTCGGCCGGGAAGGACGTGATGGTGCCGGAGAGCTCCTTAAGGATGCCGGGAACAGCGATACCGAATACACCTTGGCCGCCGGCGAGGAGGTCGATGACTTCATCGTTGGACCGGCACTCATAGACCGTGGTGCCGTCGGAGACAAGCGTGAGCTCCGCCAAGTCATTGACGCCGCGGTCCCGCAGGGATTCCACGGCGAGGCGGATATTCTGCAAAGAAATACCGGTGTCCAGCAGGCGCTTGACAATCTTGAGCACCAACACGTCCTTAAAAGAGTACAGACGCTGGGAGCCAGAACCACGCGCGGTGCGGATCGAGGGCTTAACCAGGTCGGTGCGCGCCCAGTAATCCAGCTGGCGGTAGGTAATACCGGCTACCTGACACGCGATGGGTACGCGGTAGCCCAGCTCCTCGTCCGGTCCGACGTCGAAGAGGGATTCTTGGACATAGCCGTTCGATGCGGCGTCATCGAGCGGCAGGGCGCGGGACTCAGTGCGGTTGTTTTTACTGCTCACGTAATTACTCCAGTGATGTTTGAGGGAGTTCTATTTTTCTATTAAAGGCCACGTCAGCCACCACGTCAAGGGTCGCCCTCCGTGAACCTCTAGTAGAACTTTAGACTTTTTTGGTCACTTTGTCATCATTAGTCACACGCGTGTCATTAAAAAATTCGCTGATAACAAGTAAAAGCGGCACCCAGAAATAGTGCCGCTGTGTCTAGCGTGGAGCGCTGGTGAGTATGTCGAGCCGACCGCCGCCCTTCTACGTACGAAGCTCAGCTGAGCGCGCGGGCGCTAGTCCTCATCTTCCGGCGAGTCGCCCCCAAGCAAATCTTCTTCGGAAATTCCGGAGTCACGCATTAGCTGCTCGAAGTCATCGTCTTCCTGGGCTTTCTGCCGAGCCGCCATCTCTTGAAAATCGCGCGACCTCTTCTCCGGGAAGGTCTCTGGAGACTTAGCTTCGCGTTCGAGACCGTAGTATTCCTTGAGATCTTCATCGCTAATGTAAATAGCGACCTCCTCGAGCACTTCCTGCTCAAAGCGGATGGGCACCCCGTAGTGATCTGCAAGGACGAGGGCGTCACAGATGCGGGCGTCGTGCTCCTCACCAGTTCCGTCGACCACATCGACCATGAAAGCTCCCTTGTGGTACTCGGAGACACAAATATGCTCGATCCCGTCGAGCTGGTCGGCGAAGGCAATCAAGAGTTCATAGGTACTAGGCCGCGCGTTGTAATGGCGCTCCAGCACTTGGAGAACGCGGGCTCCATCAATGGGCGAGACCCACACAGGCACGTGCCGGTCTGCCTCTTCCCAGTAGAAGAGGGCACACAGGTTATTCTCGGGGCCGACGGGGTGGATTCCTAAAAACTTCAATACTTCTGCAGTCATGGCACCCACTTTTCCACACTTTCCTCACGCGTGGCGATTGACAGAGCAGCCCTCTATTCCGCTAAGGGCGGAACTCGTCCCGCAGCTCAGTCTTGACCAGCGTTCCATGAAGGGACAGAACAAGCGCCGCCATCTGCTGCGAGAGCTCTTCTGCCTGCTGCGGGGCCGTATCAGACTTCGAATGCGCTACCGGTGAAGCCACCTGCGAAATCATGTCTGCCTGCCGGCGGGCGGCATTGCGCAGCGACTTCAATTGCCGTGCCTCAAAGCCGAAAGACTCTAAGGCGACAGCCGCCGACACAATAGACACGTCATCCGTGTCAAAGAATCCCGCCGGATCCGGCTTAATGAGCCCCACCGAGACCAGCTCCGCAATATTTTCTTGCGTGGTCCCGGCTTGGTCGGCCACGTCGGCGTCGGTAAGCCTAGTCACCACTGGTGCTCGCAGCTGCTCGGCACTGATCAGTGCCTCAGCTTGGGAGGAGACAATGGCGGTTACTTGACCCGAATCCATCGCCTCCAGCTGCTCGCGAATAACCTTGAGCGGCGTGTAGTGGTCGCGCTGCGCGGTCAGAATGTAGCGCAGGCGGTCAAGATCCTTCTGGTAGTAGCGGCGGTAGCCCTTCGCGGTGCGTTCCGGAGTAATCAGACCCTCAGATTCCAAAAAGCGAATCTTCGACACCGTCACGTCCGGGAACTGCTTCTGCACGTGCTTCAGCGTTACGCCAATAGACATGGGCTTTTGCTTGGTCTTCTTGGCCGCCGAAGATGCTGTTGCTGCCGCTGCGGCGGACTTCTGAGCACTCACGATGGGACTACTACTGCTTTCTACGCGGATTCACTTTGACAAAGGGCAGGTACAGTGAGGAAGCAAGACCGGCTGCTCCCCTCGTACCTCCGCTTCGTCCTTGCTGACGGGTACTGCCCTATTTGGGGGCGATGAAGACGAGGCGGAACTTACCAATCTGGATTTCGTCGCCTACTTCCAGTACCTGCGCATTGCGCGGCTCGCGGTTGACGTAGGTGCCATTGAGCGATCCGACGTCCACGACCTCGAACTGGCCATCCTTGGCGCGGAATTCTGCGTGGCGGCGGGAGACGGTGACGTCATCGAGGAAGATATCTGCTTCCGGGTGGCGGCCGGCGGTGGTGGTCGGCTGATCAAGCAAGAAGCGCGCGCCGGCATTCGGGCCTCGCTTCACGACGAGCAGGGCCTGGCCGTCAGCCAGGTTCTCAGCGCCAGCAACGGAGGCGTCGGAACCCGCCGCGGTGCCGTTTTCCATCTCCTTAAGAAGATCAGCGCGGAAGACAGAAGTAGTCTCTGCCTGCGGTTCCGGCGTTCCGGTATTCTCGCTCATTTTTACCTCCGAAGGGTCGGATCGATGTTGACTCATTCCATATTAGCGACTCCGCTGCGCGCGCGAGTCGCCTCTCCACAAATACATTAACGGAAAATGTTTCCTATGCCCTTGAGCACGGAATTTCCCCCGCCAGACAATGGATTATCGGAAACCATATAAGTCCAGGTGGCACTCGGACGGGACAGTCCATGATCCTCTAGGTGAGCACCATCGACATCAATAAGTACGGTCTTAAAAGTATCGACGGCATCATCAACCGCGCGCTGCGCCAAATCCTTGAATTCGCGTACGGCGATGCGGTGGTATTCATCGATGGGGGTCTCGCGAGCAATGGCACGCAAGTGAATGGATTCACGCACGTCATCCATCAGCTCCAAGTGGTCGGCCCACGCTAAGTCGAGGTGGTAGAGCATGATCTCGCGCGCAGCGCGCTCACGGGCTTCCACGGGGACGTCGCTAAGCTCGGCGGCGCGTTCGGGCGCTCGCTCAGCGAGCTCCTGCCAGGCTTGGTCCGTATCGAGCAACTTAGCGCGGCGCTCATCGATAATGATGCGCTGATCCGCCAGCAGCTGGTTGTACTTCCATGTCTGCGCGTGGATTTCCAGCAACTGGCCTTCCGTCACCCGCTGGCAGTGTGCGATGAAATCTCGGACACGCTTGGATTCAATGAGGCCATCGGCATTTGGCCGAGCCGACAGGGACTCATCTTCCCCACCCTGCTGAACTACGTCGTCCTCCAACGACACGAAGAAGAGCGACATGCCCGGATCTCCCTGGCGGCCAGCACGGCCACGCAACTGGTTATCCAATCGCGAGGAACGGTGCCGCGAGGTGCCAAGTACTGCCAATCCGCCCTTCTCGACGACCGCGTCGCGGTCAGCTTCGTCCGCGCCGCCCAGCTTGATATCGGTGCCGCGGCCCGCCATCTGCGTGGACACCGTCACGCGCCCCACGTCGCCTGCTTCCGCGACGATGCGCGCCTCATCCTCATCGTTTTTAGCGTTGAGCACGTTGACAGTAATGCCACGTTCGCGCAAAGCTGCAGCAAGGTCCTCGGACTCCGCGACATCATGGGTACCCACGAGGACCGGCTGACCCGTGCTGTTGATCTCAACGATCTCGTTGACGATGGCGCGCGATTTTTCATCCACGGACGCGTAGATGCGGTCTGCTTCATCGAAGCGCTGCAGTTCCTTATTGCGGTCGATGACCGAGACGTGCAGGTCATAAAACTGTCGCAACTGGTCGGTGGCCTCCACCGCGGTGCCTGTCATGCCACAGACCAAGGGGTAGCGACGCATGAGCTCCTGCAGCGTAATGGTGTCGAGGATGCGCCCACCTTCTGATACCTCCAAGCCTTCTTTGGCCTCCACCGCTGCCTGGAGTCCATCCGGCCAGCGTTGCAGCTCGGCCACGCGGCCGCGGGAGGCGTCGATAAGCTGCAGCTTTCCGTCCGTGATGATGTAGTGAATGTCACGGATGAGCAGCGCCTTCGCGTGTAGCGCTAGGTTGACCTTCACCAGTACGGAGCCGATATTCTCCTCCGAATACAGCGAGTCAATACCCAATTCCCGCTCTACTCGAGCCGCACCATCATCGGTGAGCGCCACCGTGCGGCCGTCCTCCGCGATGACATAGTCCTGCTCCTCGCGCAAGCGCGAGACCACGTTGGTGATGTGGCCCGTAGATTCCTCACCGGGACGATTTCCGGCGAGGACGAGGGGGACGAGGGCTTCGTCGACAAGCACAGAGTCCGCCTCATCCACCAACGCCACGTCCGCGCGCGCCTGCACCGTCTGCTCCCGGGAGGTGATCTGGTTATCTCGCAGCACATCGAATCCGAGCTCATTAACCGGCGCATAAATAATGTCGGAAAGGTAAGCCCCGCGTCGCTCTTCCGGCCCCATTTTCTCCGTCACGGAAGCCACCGTGAGTCCAAAGAACTCCACGAGTGGGCGCATCCATTCGGCGTCACGCGCCGCTAGATAATTATTAACCGTCACCAGGTGCACGCGCTTGCCGGTGAGCGCGAAACCAGTCGCAGCCATGGCACCCACCAGTGTCTTTCCTTCGCCGGTGGCCATTTGGATGACGTCACCTTCAAGAAGACGCAGTACAGCTTGCGACTGGACATTAAAGGGACGCATGCCAAGCTTGCGTTCGCTCGCCACGGCCAATGCCGCGAGGAAACGAGATTTATCTGCAATTACCCCGTCTTTCACGCAAGCGCGCGCAGTGGCGGCAACCTCAGCATCCGACAGGTTCGCGATATCCTTCACCGCGGAATCTGCGGCCGTCACAACGGCTTTCGACTTCTTGTTGTTGCGCTCGGACTGCGCGCCCATTGCCTTCCAGAACCAATCGAATGCGCCCATGAGCACTCCTCCATCCTTGTGCGTCATACAGGTCTTCTACCGACTCTAGTCAACCCCGGTTCGCAGGCGTGCGTTCGCCCTTATATCCTTGTGGGCATGCAATCCGTGAACGTGTCGCTCCCCTCCAGCACCGGTACCGCGATGGCCGGAACCATCGACTTCCCTGACTCCCCTCCGCAAG
>NZ_CABTZR010000079.1 GCF_902489365.1 uncultured Corynebacterium sp.
ACGCCGAACAGGAAAGGCGTCAACCACGCTACGGCTCGGCCGGTCGTAGCGTAGAGGCCAAACATCTCGCCTTCGCGTCCCGGCGGGGCAACGCGCGCCAAGAAACCGCGGGCGGAAGCCTGGGCTGGTCCCACGCACAGGCAGAGGATGAGCCCGCAGATCCAGAAGGCTGTGGGGCCGTGCGCGAAAAACATCACACTAGCCATTGCAGTGAGAATTGTCAGGCAGGTGAGGATGATGGCTTTGGGGCCCACGTGATCGTCGATCAGCCCGCCCACCACGGCGCCCAGCGCGGCCGCAACGTTGGCGGCAACGCCGAAGATGAGGACGTCTCCGGGAGACAGTCCGTAGACGGACACGCCCAACACCGCCCCGAAGCTGAACACGGCCGAGAGCCCATCGCGGAAGATGGCCGAAGCAAAGAGGAAGGCAAAGGCGTTGCGATCCTCCCGCCACAGCGTGTGCACCGTGCGCCATAGCTCGCGGTACGACGCGGCCACGCCGCCTGTCAATTCACCCGAAGGCGCAATCTCCGGCACGCGCAGCAGAACGGGGATAGCAGACAGCCCAAACCAGGCCGCAGCGAGCAGCGCCACGAGCCGAATATTCCAGCCGCCCTCCGTGGATAGTCCTAGGCCGCCGCCCTCGCCGGAGACGAAGCCGAAGTAACAGATGAGCAGCAGCACGATGCCACCGAAATAGCCTGCTGACCAGCCCAGGCCGGAGACTCGCCCTACCTTGTCCTCGGTGGCCACTTGGTTGAGCTGAGCAAAGTAATTGACCTCCGCGAACTGGATGGTCACCGAACCTACCGCCAAGCCGATAAGACCCAGCCAGAAATACGCGGGCGCGTCATTGCGGATGAAGAACAGGCTGCCCATGACCAGGAATGTCAGCAGCGACCAGAAGCCCAGGGCGCGACGCCGCGTGCCCAACCGGTCAGAGCGCTGGCCCATCACGGGGGTCACCGCAAAAATCACCAGACCCGCCACCGTCATGGACCACGACAACCATTGTGCCGGGGTGAACTGCGAATCAATCTGCTGGCCCACCGAGTCGGTGAGGTAGACCGAGAAAATAAACGTCACGAGCACCGCATTGAAGGCGGCCGAACCCCAGTCCCACAGGGCCCAGGCAGCCACGGTGAGCCGGTCAGTGCGCTTCGAGTCATGCGTCATGCTTCATTATCGTAGGCAAAACATTCGCCCAATGGAGCGGTCTCGCCCCCTCGGTTCACAGCGCACGTACAGACTCCGCTCAGTACCCTTGGAAGGCAGAGTGCAATACTTCTCATTCTGAATGAGATATCCCTTGGCGCTTCCTGGCGTCAGGAGAAGCGGAGAAAGGACCAAAGCGGGACCATGGATGATTCAAAGGACGTCAAGGTACTTGTCGTCGATGACGAGCCCAATATCGTTGAGCTGCTCACCGTCTCCCTAAAGTTTCAAGGTTTCGACGTACACAGCGCCAATTCTGGCAATGAGGCCCTGCGCATCGCGCGTGAGATCAATCCAGACGCTTACATCATGGACGTCATGATGCCGGGCATGGACGGCTTCGAGCTGCTGGGCAAGCTGCGTGCAGAGGGTCTCGACGGCCCCGTGCTCTACCTGACTGCCAAGGACAGCGTGGACCAGCGCATCCACGGCCTGACCATTGGCGCGGATGATTACGTCACCAAGCCCTTCAGCCTGGAAGAGGTCATCACCCGCTTGCGCGTGATTCTGCGCCGCGGTAACGCGGTGGATGACCAGGGCGGCGACGCCACCATGACCTATGCCGACCTCACCCTCAACGATGACACCCACGAGGTCACCAAGGCAGGGGAGATCGTGGAGCTTTCGCCCACTGAGTTCAACCTGCTGCGCTACCTCATGCAGAACCGCGAGGTCGTGCTGTCCAAGTCTAAGATCCTGGATAATGTCTGGCACTACGACTTCGGTGGTGACGGCAACGTGGTGGAGTCTTACATTTCTTACCTACGCCGCAAAATTGATACCGGCGATACCCCGCTTATTCACACCGTCCGCGGTGTCGGTTACGTGCTGCGCATGCCGCGCTCGTAGGCTCATCCACTATGAGCGAACCCACCGCGAATATTCAGGCCCCACAATCCGGGGTGACGCTGGTGCGGGAGAAAGCCCCGCGCCGGCGTATGCAGCGCCCCAAAGCGCTGCCCCTGCGCACGTGGCTACTCGTCCTCATGGTGCTGGTATCGGGGCTCGGCCTAGCCATGTCCTCCCTGGCGGTGTCGTCGATTATGCGCAACGTGCTCTACACCCGAGTGGACACCGAGCTTAACGACGCCCATAGTTCCTGGGCCAGCAACCTCGACGAGTCCTTTTATATGCCGCAGGACGGAAGCCGCCGACCCCCGACGGACTATGTGGCGCTGGCGTACTATCCCGATGGCTCCGTGGTGACCACGCGGCCGATGGCCGCATTGCCCGATGCGCGCAACGTGATCGTCGGCGGGGAACCCACCACCGTGCGCTCGATTCAGGGCGAGACCGAATGGCGGGCCGTGGCCAAGCTCCAACGGGATGGTTCCGTGGTGGTCGTCGCCAAAGACATGACGACGGAGAACTCCATCCTGAAAGGGTTGGCGATTGTCCAGGTGATCATCGCGGCCTTGGTCATGCTGATCATCGCGGTGGTGGGCATGTGGCTGATCCACCGGGCGCTGCGGCCGCTGCGGGTGGTCGAGAAAACGGCCTCCCAAATCGCGGCCGGCAACCTGGACAAGCGCGTGCCGGAGTGGCCACTACATACCGAGGTAGGCCAGCTCGCTGCGGCGCTCAACGTCATGCTGGGGCAGCTGCAGAATTCCGTTGTCGATGCGCAGGAAAAAGAACAGCAAATGCGCCGCTTCGTCGGCGATGCCTCCCACGAGCTACGCACGCCGCTGACCAGCCTGCGCGGCTACACGGAGCTGTACCGCTCGGGGGCTACCCAGGACGCGGAGTTTGTCTTCAGCAAGATCGATGCCGAGTCGCAGCGCATGTCGTTGCTCGTGGAGGATCTGTTGGCCCTGACGCGCGCGGAGGGCTCGCGCTTGGATATGCGCGAGGTAGACATGCTGGAACTTGTGCTGTCAGTAGGTTCCTCGGCGCGGGCGGCTTTTGCGGGCCGCACCATCAACGTCAATAATGAGGCCTCGGGGATTCCGATGGTCAACGGTGACGCGGACCGCCTACACCAAGTGCTGCTCAACTTGGTGTCCAATGGTATCCGCCACGGCGGCGAGGAGGCGTCGGTGACGCTCACCTTGCGCGACGACGAGGAGCACGTGCTTATCGACGTCGCCGATGACGGCAAAGGCATCTCCCCCGAAGACGCGGCCCATATTTTCGAGCGCTTCTACCGTGCAGACACCTCGCGCACCCGCGATACGGGTGGCTCTGGTTTGGGCTTGGCCATCGTGAAGTCGCTCGTGGAGCAGCACGGCGGTTCAATCTCCGTGGATTCGGAGCTGGGCAGCGGATCGGTCTTCACTATCTGCCTGCCCAAAGCGCCAACCGACGGCAGCTAACGCCTAGCTGTCGCGGCGGCCATCCTCATCCGTGCCGAGGTGCTGGCGGATGCGCGCGGCGGCCTCGTCCATGGCGGCGGGGTCGGTGGCGTCGGCTGCGAAGGCCTTCGCGAAGTCGTAGTCTTCCATCTTCTCGGTGGGGAAGAGGTGGATGTGGGTATGAGGAACGTCGAAGCCAGCGATGATGTAGCCCGTACGCGGGGTGTCGAAGGCCGTCTTGATGGCGCCACCGATCTCTAGAGCGATCTCGTTGAGGTGTGCCCAGGTTTCTGAATCGAGGTCAGTCCACTTATCGACCTCCTCGACCGGCACCACCAAGGTGTGGCCATAACGCAGCGGCTCGATGGACAAAAACGCCACGCACTTCTCGTCGCGGTACACAAAGCGAGCAGGCAGCTCGCCCTCGATGATCTTTGTAAATACGGAAGACATGGCCCCTAGGCTACCGCCAGTTAAGATAGACGGCATGCGCATTCTCGTTATTGGCTCGGGCGGCCGCGAACACGCCCTGCTCACTGGCCTTAAATCTGACCCCTCTGTTACCGATTTGCACATCGCACCGGGTTCCCCGGCGCATAAGATGCAGGCCACCATCCACCCGGAGTATTCCCAGGTGGACGATCCTGCGCGTATGACGGAGCTGGCTGTTGATATTGACGCGGATCTGGTCGTCATCGGCCCAGAGGTGCCGCTGGTGAAAGGCGTGGCGGATGCTCTGCGCGAGCGCGGCATTGCGGTCTTCGGGCCGTCGGCAAGCGCGGCACAGATCGAGGGATCCAAAGCATTTGCCAAGGATGTCATGGCGGCCGCCGGCGTGCGCACCGCCCGCGCGGAGCAGCTCGCCCCCGGCACCAGCGATGAGGACATCGAGGCCGCCCTCGATCGTTTCGGCCCGCACTTCGTGGTTAAGGACGACGGCTTGGCCGGCGGCAAGGGCGTCGTGGTGACCGAGTCTCGCGACGCGGCCCGCGCGCACGTCGATGCGGTCCATGCCGTGGGTAACCCAGTGCTGCTCGAGTCCTTCCTCGACGGCCCGGAGGTCTCCCTGTTCTGCTTGGTGGACGGCGAGACCGTCGTCCCGCTGCTCCCGGCGCAGGACCATAAGCGCGCCTATGACAACGATGAAGGCCCCAACACCGGCGGCATGGGCGCCTACACCCCGCTGCCGTGGCTGCCTGCCGACGGCGTCCAGCGCATCGTCGACGAAGTCTGCGTCCCCGTGGCCAAGGAAATGGTCAAGCGCGGCACCCCGTACTCTGGCTTGCTGTACGCCGGCCTGGCGTGGGGCAAGGAAGGCCCAGCCGTGGTGGAGTTCAATGCCCGCTTCGGTGACCCGGAAACGCAGGCGGTGCTCGCTTTGCTGAAGTCTCCCCTGGGTGAGGTTTTGAGTGCCACCGCTACCGGACAGCTAGCGGAGCTGGCGCCGCTGGAGTGGGAAGACGGCTATGCCGTCACCGTGGTGCTGGCTGCCGAGGGCTACCCGGCTTCGCCGCGCAAGGGCGATCCGATTGCCTCGCCGGACCTTGATGATCCCACCCGGGTTCTGCACGCCGGTACCACCACGGGGGAGGGCGGCTACGTCTCCAACGGTGGGCGCGTCCTCAACGTTCTCGGCCGTGGTGCCACCCTCGCCGATGCCCGCGCGGCCGCCTACGAGGTTCTCGGCGGCATCGAACTGGAGGGCAGCTTCTTCCGCACGGACATTGCTCTGCCCGCGGAAAAGGGCGAAATCAGCATCTAATCCGCTGATAATGCCGCCTTTCGGGCGCGGCGTGGAATAATGAGCGACGTGGCTGAAAAGAAGAACATTTCCAACGTCCTGTCCGCTCGATACTCCTCCCCGGAGATGGCTGAAATCTGGTCCCCAGAGCACAAGATTATTCTGGAGCGCCAGCTGTGGATCGCGGTGATGACGGCGCAGAAGGATCTTGGCGTCGACATCCCTGCCTCGGCTATCGCCGCCTACGAGGCGCAGGTTGAGAACGTCAACCTCGCCTCCATCGCGGAGCGTGAGCGCGTGACGCGCCACGACGTCAAGGCGCGCATCGAGGAGTTCAACGCCCTGGCCGGCTGCGAACACATCCACAAGGGGATGACCTCGCGTGACCTGACGGAGAACGTGGAGCAGCTGCAGATCCTGCGGTCTTTGGAGCTGACCCGCGATAAGGCCATCGCGGTGGTCTCGCGCATCGGTGAGCGTGCTGCGCAGTACCAGACGCTGGTGATGGCCGGTCGTTCGCACAACGTCGCCGCCCAGGCCACGACCCTGGGTAAGCGTTTCGCCTCGGCTGCCGACGAGCTGCTGCTCGGCATCGAGCGCGTGGAATCGCTGCTGAGCCGCTATCCGCTGCGCGGTATCAAGGGCCCGATGGGCACCTCGCAGGACATGCTCGACCTCATGGGTGGCTCCGAAGACAAGCTCGCCGCGCTGGAGACCCGCATTGCGGATCACCTAGGATTCTCCCGAGTCTTCAACTCGGTGGGCCAGGTCTACCCGCGCTCCCTCGACTTTGATGCTGTGTCCGCGCTGGTGGAGCTTGGTGCTGCGCCCTCCTCACTGGCGACGACCATCCGCCTCATGGCCGGCAACGAAACCGTCACTGAAGGCTTCAAGGAGGGGCAGGTTGGCTCCTCCGCGATGCCGCACAAGATGAATGCCCGCTCCTGCGAGCGCGTCGGCGGTTTCCAGGTCATTCTGCGCGGCTACCTGACGATGGTGGCGGACCTGTCCGGCCAGCAGTGGAACGAGGGCGACGTGTTCTGTTCGGTGGTGCGCCGCGTGGCGCTGCCCGACGCCTTCTTCGCTATCGACGGCATGTTTGAAACCTTCCTCACCGTGCTCGACGAGTTCGGTGCTTTCCCGGCCATGATTGACCGCGAGCTGGAGCGCTACCTGCCGTTCCTCGCCACCACCCGCATCCTCATGGCGGCGGTGCGCGCGGGCGTGGGCCGTGAGACCGCGCACGAGGTCATCAAGGAAAACGCCGTCGCCGTGGCGCTCAACATGCGTGAGAATGGCGGGGAGCAGGACCTCATTGAGCGCCTGGCTGCCGATGAGCGCCTGCCGCTCGATGCCGCTGCCCTCGAGGCCGCGCTGTCGGACAAACACGCCTTCATCGGTGCTGCCGAATCGCAGGTAAGCCAGATCCTGGGCCGCATCAAGGCGATTGTTGACCAGCATCCGAAGGCCGCGGCCTACACCCCGGGCGAGATCCTCTAGCTCCCCACCCTTGGCGGTACGTTTTCGCAGACAAGCCCTCTCAAACGTGAGTTTTCAGGGCGCTATTTACGAAAACGTACCGCGCTGGCCCGGTCCATGTACGTTTCGATCAAATAAGGTTGCCCAGATCGAATTTTTCTGGCCCTTATTTGATCGAAACGACCATCTAGTCACCTTCTGCTTTATCCGGCGCGTTGTCTGCGCCCTTCGTCGCGGCCTCGAGGGCGCTGCGGGTTGTGCCCCAGGCTTGCCGGGCGCGGTTGGCTACGGTTTCGCGGGCTTCTAAGGTGCGCTGCTGCGCAACACCAGCGGCTTCGCGGGCCATGTTGGTGCTGGAGGCAGTCAGCTCGCGGAAGGCATCGATGCGCCGGACGGGCTCTAAGCCCTCGGTTCCTTCGACGGCAAGGTTGGCAGCGTCGGCGAAGTCACGCAGTTGGGCAAAGAAGTGGTTGACCTCCGCTACGGCGCGGGGAGAGTTCCAGTCGATGGCTTTGCGTAGCGTCGAGAAGCTGCCCAGCTCGTGGGCAATGTGGGCGATGCTGGTGAGGTCTTCCAGCAGACGAGTGGCGCGCCTCTGCCGCGCCCGAGCAACAGCCGCAGCGTAGTCTTTGGCCACCTCACCCTCCACGGCATTGGCGCGGCTGAGCTGAAGCACGTACATCTGGTTCTGCAGCTGCACGGTACGGGCAAGCTCGTAGAACCACAAGCCTGCGTCGTGGTTAGTCTTTTGGAAGGTCGCGCGCACCTTCCCCGGCGACGTCTTTGACCTCGCCATTTTCTCCGCCACGGCCCGCAGGTGTCGCAGTACTTGGCCTTGCAGCTTAGCCAGGTCCGCAGTGAGGTGTGCGATGGTCGCCCACTGCGTATCGGTCACCTCAGCGGTGTCCTCCAGGACGAGGGCGGCCTCCGCCAAGATCTCCGCGAGGCCATCAATCTCACCCGCCAGCGAATCCTGCTGGAAGCGCAGCACCTCATCGAGCTTGGCGTCGATATGCTCCAGGTAAGCCTGCATCTGCTCCATCTGCTTCTCGACGGCCGCCTGCTGCATCATCGACGCCAGGACCATCGGAGCGGCCGGCGTGAGCAGGCCGGCCTTCTCAAACTGCAGGTGTTTGAGCAGGCTTCCACCATTGCGCGAAGCAACGCCGCGGCCGACATCCTTGGTGCGGACAACACCGGCGCGGATATCTCCCGGCTTGATGCCCATGCGCTTGAGGTACGCAGCGGACTCAGCATCGAGCTTGAGCCACCGTCCAGATTCCTTCTGGTAGTCCTCGATACCTGCGAGCACCTGACTCGCGCGGCGGAGGAGCTGGGGAGTGACAGCAGAGAGCTCTGCCTTGTCGGAAAGCCGTTTCAGCTCGGATTCAGGGCCGATAACGAGTGCGCCTTCCTCACCGGTAATGACGGTTAGCTCGGGGTCGCTCTCAGCCATTAGGCCATCCCGGGGAGGCGCAGAACTGGTAGCTCAAAGCCGCCGAAGGAGGCGCCGTTGGAGGCGAGGTAGCCGCCGATCACCAGCACGGTGAGCACCGTCATGACGCCGAGGACCGCCGCCCCCGTGGACGAGGTTTGCTGCTGCGTCGTCTGCCCCGGAATGGGCAGCTCGGGCACCGGCTGGATGCCCTCCTGAGCGCCGCGCCCGCGCAGCTCCTCTACGCACTCCGCGAAGGACTGCGATTGGGCGGCGTTGAAGGCGTCGACGGCTTCCTTTTCTTGTGCCTGGTTCTCCGCTAGGGCGGCGCGCAGCGTGGAGCTGAAGTCGCTGCCCGTCGACAGCAGGGGAGCCGGGCCCTTCTCGGCCCGGGCCGCCGCTGCGTTGATGGAGTACTCGGCGTCCTCCGGCAGCAGCACCGATTCATCCGCCACCAGCTCTTCCGGCGCGGACGCGCCGACCATGATGATGAGCATATCCGCACCCGTGTAGCCGGCCTTGCTCAGCGCGGCCACCGTCGCCGCATAACCCGGTGCCTTGCTGATGTCGCGCGAGGTGTACGCGGAGAAATCCAGCTTCGGGAACTGCGCTTGAATCTGCTCCGAGGTCGCCTTGATCGTGGCAATGTACCCGGCCCGAACGTCGCGAGCCAGCTCTCGATCCGACGCCGACGCCGACATTGAACACAGCCACTGGCCGTGCGCGGACTCGCGCACGGAGACGTCGGCTGCGTGCGCAGCGGGCACAGACAGGGCGCCGCACACCAGCGCAGCAGAGGTCACAAGAGAGGTCACGCGAGTGCGCATGATGGTCTAACTCCTCGGGATAGGGACGTATCTTGATGCAGTGTAGACGGGGCTAGGATGGTTGTCATGCGTCCAGAACTTTCTTCCTATACCCACATCGCCTCCGGCAAGGTGCGCGATATCTACGAAATCGACGACAACACCCTGCTCATGGTGGTCTCCGACCGCATTTCCGCCTATGACCATGCGCTCGAGCCCGCCATTCCGGACAAGGGCCGCGTGCTCACGGCTACCTCGAAGTTCTTCTTCGACGTCATTGATTTTCCCAACCACCTCGCCGGCCCGCTCGATGATGAGCGCATCCCCGAAGAGGTACTCGGCCGCGCCATGGTCGTGCAGAAGCTCGATATGCTGCCCTTCGAGTGCGTCGCCCGCGGCTATCTGACCGGCTCCGGGTTGAAAGAATACAAGGAATCCGGAAGCGTGTGCGGCGTCGAGCTGCCGGAGGGACTCACCGAGGCGTCCCGCCTGCCCGAGCCCATCTTTACCCCGGCCACCAAGGCGGAGCAGGGCGACCACGATGAGAACGTTTCCTTCGATGTCGTTGTGGAGAAGCTAGGCCGCGAACGCGCCGAAGAGCTGCGCGAAGCCACCCTGCGTATCTACGCTACGGCCGCCGCCATCGCCGAGGAGAAGGGCATTATTTTGGCGGATACGAAGTTCGAGTTTGGCGTCGA
>NZ_CABTZR010000080.1 GCF_902489365.1 uncultured Corynebacterium sp.
CGAGGACGACGCGGATGGCGGAGGCGGAGCGCCACGCAGATGAAGTGCTCATAGAACTCTTCATACTACTCCCTTGGCGGCCCTGGCTTCTAGCCCGCCCGGCGCCGTGCGGGAGCACGGCGCCGCTAGATACGCGCGCGGGAGACGTGCGTTGTGAGCCGGTAGCGGTCTGTGCGGTAGACCGAGGAGCACCACTCCACGGGGCGATCGCCGGAGCGGGCGAGGCGGGTGATGTGGAGGAGAGGGGTGTTCGGGGGGACGTCGAGAAGCTCAGCGATGTCCTCTTCTGCTGCGACGGCCGTGACCGTCTGCTCGGCCCCGGTGATGGGGACCTCGAAGGTGCTATCCAAAATCGCGTAGACGGAATTGTAGATGTCATTCTCCAGCAATGACGGAGCAAAGGTGGAGTTATACCAGCCATCGTCGATGGAATAGGGCTCGCCATCGCCCAAGCGCAGGCGCCGCAGGTGGGTATGGGCCACGGTGGTTTCCGTGCCGAAAAACTCGCAGACCTCACTGGGGGCGGTGCTGCGCTCGCCCAGCAGGATGCGCGAGGAGGCTTGTACTTTCTGATAGCCCATCTCATCGGAGAAGGACGCCAGATGGAGCCGGGAGACCAGTGGGTTCGGAGCCACGAAGGTACCTTTACCGCGCACGCGGCGCAGGCGGCCCTCCGCCACCAAGTCACCAATGGCGCGGCGCACGGTGATGCGGGAGACGCCGTAGGTTTCTTCGAGAATGCGCTCGCCCGGGAGGATGTCACCGGGTTTGAGGGTGGTGCGGCAGAGCTCGGAGAGAATATCCCGCAGCTGAGCGTGCTTGGGCACGGGGCCGTCGGTAATAATGTGAGCTGCCATGTTTTCCATGATAGCCAGCTGGTTATGACCAGCGCAAAGGTGTGGCCGTGCGCTAGACTATCCGGCGTGATTGATCTCAAATTTCTTCGCGAAAATCCCGATGTCGTCCGCGCCTCCCAGGTAAACCGTGGGGAGGACCCCGCTTTGGTGGACCAGCTGCTTGCCGCCGATGAGCAGCGCCGCGCGGCCATTGTGAAGGCTGACCAGCTGCGCTCGGAGCAGAAGGCCTTTGGCAAGAAGATTGGCCAGGCCTCCCCGGAGGAGCGCCCGGCGCTGCTGGAGGGCTCCAATGAGCTGAAGGAAAAAGTCAAGGCGGCCGGCGAGGAAGCGGCCGCGGCAGAGGCCAAGGTAACGGAGCTGCAGTACCAGCTCTCCAACGTGGTGGAGGGTGCCCCGGCTGGTGGCGAGGATGATTTCGTCGTGCTCGAGGAGGTCGGTGAGAAGCCGCAGTTCGACTTTGAACCGAAGGATCACCTGGAATTGGGTGAGACGCTGGGGCTTATCGACGTCAAGCGGGGCGCCAAGGTCGGCGGCGCACGTTTTTACTACCTCACCGGTGATGGCGCCTTCCTGCAGCTGGGCATGCTGATGCTGGCTGCGCAGAAGGCCCGTGAGGCCGGCTTTAGCCTTATGATCCCGCCGGTGCTCGTGCGCCCGGACGTTATGCAGGGAACCGGTTTCTTGGGCCAGCACGCGGATGAGGTCTACTACCTGCCGGCGGATGATCTTTATCTAGTTGGCACCTCTGAGGTGGCCCTGGCCGGCTACCACAAGGAAGAGATCATCGACCTGTCCAAGGGTCCGCTGCAGTATGCAGGCTGGTCCTCTTGCTTCCGCCGCGAGGCGGGTTCGCACGGCAAGGACACCCGCGGCATCCTGCGCGTGCACCAGTTCGACAAGCTGGAGATGTTTGTCTACTGCAAGCCGGAAGACGCCGAGGAGATGCACCAGAAGCTCCTGAACATGGAAAAGGACATGCTCGCGGCGATGGAGCTGCCCTACCGCACCATCGACATCGCGGGCGGAGACTTGGGCTCCTCTGCGGCTCGCAAGTTCGATAACGAGGCGTGGGTGCCAACCCAGGGCACCTATCGTGAACTCACCTCGACCTCGAACTGCACCACCTTCCAGGCCCGCCGCCTGTCCACGCGCTACCGTGATGAGAACGGCAAGACCCAGTACGCCGCCACGCTCAACGGCACCTTGGCGACTACCCGCTGGCTCGTGGCCATTCTGGAGAACCACCAGCAGGCGGACGGCTCCGTCGTGGTTCCGGAGGCATTGCGCCCATTCGTGGGCAAGGACGTTCTGTACCCCGTAAACTCCTAGAAGAACGTGGCGCGCGGCGGCTCGCGCGCCGCTTACTTTTGTCCCCTCCTTGCTGCCTTCCTCCGGCGGCGAGGTCTTAAGCATTTGGAGCACTATGAGCGTTGTGGCTAACTTCCTCTACCGGCAGATCACGCACATCGGGCGCGGGGTGACCTTGGCTCAGGGGCTCAAGATGCGCCTGTCCGGGGAGGAGAATATCCCGGATAAGGGCGGGGCCGTCATCGTGTGCAATCACACCGGCTACATGGACTTCCTCTTGGGGGCGTTTCTGGCCTACCGCAAGCGCCGCTTGGTGCGCTACCTGGCTAAGGCCTCTATTTTTAAGGCGCCGGTGGCAGGACAACTTTTTCGGTTGATGGGCCATGTGCCGGTGGATCGTATCGATGGTGGGGCGTCGATTGTGAAGGGCATTGAGCTGGCCAAGAGCGGTGAGCTCGTAGGGGTCTTCGCGGAAGGAACAATTTCCCGCAGCTTTGAGATTCGCAGCATGCGCAATGGCGCGGCGCGCATCGCTCACGGCGCGGGCGTGCCGATTATTCCGCAGGTTATCTTTGGCTCCCAGCGCATTTGGACGAAGGGGCAGAAGAAGCACCTAGGCCGCACGAAGACGCCTGTGTTGATTAAGGCCTTGGAGCCTTATTACACAACGGGTGACTTTGACGCGGACATCGCTGAGGTGCGCCGCCGGATGCAGGAGGCCCTGGAGGGTCTGTGGGCCGACTACGAGGCAGAGTTTGGCCCGATGCCGGCCGGAGAGTTCTGGGTGCCGGCACGCAAGGGCGGCGGCGCCCCGACGTTGGAGGAGGCTGAGGCAAAAGACTCCGAGGTGGAGTCCGAGCGCTACCGCGTGCGTCGGCTGCGCGATGATCTGACAAGCCTTAAGGACCGCGTCTCTGAGTCCACCGTGGAGCTTATGCGGGACCGGATGGCGCTGATGAAGCGGGCGAGCTCCGATGATGCGGGAGGCAAGGACTGCCCGCGAACCGCACCGGAGACCCTGGACTGGATCAAAGAAAACCTCAATTCGGTGGTCGAAGAGGCCATGCGCGGCGTCGGGGAAGGCCGCGACAAAGTCACGGAGGTTATGGCGCAACTGAAATCCGACGTGATGGAAGCTCAAGCGTCCATGACTGCGAGCAGCAAGGAGATTTTCGCCGGATCCGTGGTGGAGCAGGGTTTGCTGTCTGCGGCGACGCAATCGCGCATCATCGTTTCCCGCCTGCCGCACCGGGTGAAGGCTGAATACTCTGAAGTGCCGCGGGTGATTGCGGCGGATCAGAGTGCATTGAGCATGGCGAATGGCGAGATTTCGAAGCGGCTCCAGGAGGCGCTTGCGCAGCTGCACCCGCAGGTTGAGGACGTGATCGTGATTTCGCCGCACGGCGAGGTGCTGGACGCTGCGGCTTTTGGGGACCTCCCCCAAACCTGCTGGCGCATTGCCTGCGCGGACAGAGCCGAAGGGGTGCAGTTCAACGATGCTCCTGGCGGCGCGGTGGTGACCGCGTCTTCGCCTGCGGAGGGGTTGGCAGCCGTGGTGAAGAAGATTGGAGCCGAGCCCAAGGATCTCTTGTTCTTTGCAAACGAGCCAGGGGATGAGACCTTTGCGGAGGGTGGGGAAGGCGTCGCTGTGCATATGGTGGCGCTGGAGACTGCACCCATTGAGGTGATTAAGGCTGCCCAAGCGGTGACTTATTCCACAGAGCGTTATGGCATGGCTGAGGTGCTGGAGACGATGGCGCGCCTGCAGGATAAGAATAAGCGTTAACATCCTCGGCACGCCGAGAGTTGTAAAAGCCCGCAAACACCCCCGCAAGGGGGTGTTATTTTATTTTGTTCACCTATGGAATGCCTTAAAAATGCCAGCTTACGCCATGGAAACCTACGTGTGAGTAGCGTCTCCAGAGAGAAAAATGGGTGATCTATAGCATGGGCAGTGGGAGAAAACTTCTTCTTCATCCGCCTTTCGGGCAGGTAGCCGAGGCATCGGTGAGCAGGGCGCTCGTGGTGGATGAGCACGATATGCTGCGCATTCCGTCAAGTGGACAGGACTTTCTGACGCCGTGCAGCGAGAGAGGAGACTCAGTCAACAATGAGCACGACGAGTATTACAAGCTTCAATCCTGAGTATTTTGAAAAGACCTGGAATGACTACTCCACCGAGGACTATGACGTCGTCATCATCGGCGGAGGTTCCGTTGGCGCTGGCGCTGCCCTGGATGCGGCCACTCGTGGCCTGAAGACGGCGGTGCTGGAGGCCCGCGACTTTGCCGCCGGTACCTCCTCGCGCTCCTCCAAGATGTTCCACGGTGGCCTGCGTTACCTGGCCATGTTTGATTTCCGCCTGGTGGCGGAGTCTCTCAAGGAGCGCGAGCTCAACATGTCCACCCTCGCACCGCACCTGGTGAAGCCGCTGAAGTTCATCTTCCCGCTGACCCACCGCGGCTGGGAGCGCGTCATGATGTTTGGCGGCTTTACCCTCTATGACCTCATGGGTGGCGCCAAGAGTGTTCCGATGCAGAAGCACCTCACCCGCAAGGGCGTGCTGAAGGTGACCCCGGGCCTTAAGGAAGACGCCGTCGTCGGTGGCGTGCGCTACTACGACACGCTTGTCGACGACGCCCGCCACACCATGACCGTCCTGCGTACCGCCGCCGAGTACGGGGCCAACGTGCGTACCGGCACTGAGGTGATTGGCTTTGAGAAGGATGCCCGCGGGCGCGTGACCGCTGCGAAGGTCCGCGACCTGGAAACCGGCTGCGAGGCCACCGTTAAGGGCAAGGTTTTCATCAACGCGACCGGCGTGTGGAACGACAAGATTCAGCAGATGGCCGGCGTCGAAGGAAAGTTCACGGTTCATGCCTCCAAGGGTGTGCACATCGTGGTTCCGAAGGATGCCCTCGACGCGGAAGCCGCGCTGTGCTTCGTCACCGAAAAGTCCGTTCTCTTCGTCATCCCGTGGGGCGAATACTGGATCATCGGTACCACCGACACCGATTGGGAAAAGGGCTTGTCCCTGCCGGATCCGGCCCCGACCAAGGCGGATATTGACTACATCCTGGACCAGGTCAACCAACGCGTGCGCAACAAGATTACCCGCGATGACATCGTCGGCGTGTACTCCGGCCTGCGCCCGCTGCTGTCCGGCAAGTCCGATTCCACCACCAACCTCTCCCGCAACCACGCCGTGGCCCGCGTGGCACCGGGCATGGTTTCCGTCGCCGGCGGCAAGTACACCACCTACCGCGTCATTGGTAAGGACGCCGTGGACCTGGCCGTGAAGGAGCTGGGCGCCAAGGTGTCCGAGTCCGTTACCGAGCGCACCCCGATTCTGGGCGCGGATGGCTACCACGCGCTGGCCAACCAGGTACCGGCGCTGGCTCGCCGCTATAACCTCAGCGAAGACCGCATCGAGCACCTACTCGGCCGCTATGGCTCGCTGATCGGTGAGGTGCTGGCCCCAGCTGCTGAGGACGCCACGCTGCTCGAGCCGGTTCCAGGCGCCGAGAGCTACGTCTGGGCAGAGGTGCGCTACGCCGTGACCCACGAGGGCGCCCTGCACATCGACGACATCGTGACCCGTCGTCTGCGCGTGGCCATCGAGTTCGCCGACCGCGGCGTCGCCGCCGCGCAGCCGATCGCTGAATTCGTCGCCCCGTTGCTGGGCTGGGATCAGGCCGATATTGAGCGCGAAGTCTCCCACTTCACCAAGCACACCGAGGCAGAGCTCGCCGCCGAGGCAGCGCTGACCGACCGTGAGGCAAACGACATCCTCGAGCGCGCAGGCAGCGCACGAGCCACCAAGGAAGAAGCCTAAAAGTCACGGGGCCCAGCGAGCGGTGGATATCCCTCGCTGGGCCCTTGGTCTAGGCAGATAAGAAAGGACATCTAATGACCGGAATGGATGCATTCCTGTGGGAGTTCCTTGGCACGGCAGTGCTGCTCCTGTTGGGTAATGGCGTCTGTGCCACTGTAAACCTCCGCACCTCCGCGGCGCGCGGTGCAGACTGGATCGTTATCGCTATGGGTTGGGGCCTCGGCGTCTACTTGGGCGCTAGCATCGCGGACCCCACTGGCGGTCACCTTAACCCGGCGGTGACCATCATGCTCGCTGTTAACGGCTCTCTTGAGTGGAGCCTTGTGCCTTATTACCTCCTGGGTCAGATCCTTGGCGCCATGCTTGGTGCCTTCCTGGCGTGGGCAACGTTTAAGCAGCTTTTCGACGCCAACAATGTCGATGAAGCCGGCAACGTCACCGGAGCCAACAAGAATACCGGCGGTATTTTCTTCACGAACCCGGCGCACCCGAACAACGGCTGGAACGCAGTGACAGAGTTCATCGCTACCACCGTGCTGCTCATGTTTATCGCCTTCGGTCCTACCGGCGGCGAGCTCGGTCCGCTGAGCTACTTCGGCGTTGCCTTCGTCATCGTGTCTATCGGTCTGTCCCTCGGTACCCCCACCGGATATGCCATCAACCCGGTTCGTGACCTCGGCCCCCGCATCATGTACGCCTTTGTCCTCCCCATCAAGGACAAGGGCACTGGAAACTGGAGCTATGCCTGGGTTCCGGTCGTCGCGCCGATGCTGTCGGCCGTCGCCGTTGGCCTGCTATCCATAGCCCTTTAAAACACCCCCGACAAGGAGAAAGTTATGTCCACCAAGAGCTACGTTGCAGCGATTGACCAGGGCACTACGTCCACACGCTGCATTATCTTTGACCACGACGGCGAGCAGGTGTCCGTCGGCCAGCTCGAGCACGAGCAGATCTTCCCGGAGAAGGGCTGGGTTGAGCACGACCCGGAGGAAATCTGGAGCAATACCCGCCGCGCGGTGGGTGAGGCCTTGGCCAACGGCGACATCAACGTTGAAGACATCGCCGCTTTGGGTATCACCAACCAGCGTGAGACCACCGTTGTGTGGGACAAGAACACCGGCAAGCCGGTCTACAACGCCATCGTATGGCAGGACACCCGAACCACCGACATTTGTAAGGAGCTCGCCGGCGAGGAGGGCGCGGACAAATGGCGCCGCCGCACCGGCCTCATCATCAACTCTTACCCGGCCGGTCCGAAGGTGAAGTGGATCCTCGATAACGTCGAGGGGGCGCGCGAGCGCGCTGAAAAGGGCGAGTTGCTCTTCGGCACCATCGATACCTGGCTGCTGTGGAACCTTACCGGCGGCGCCGATGGCGACAACGGCCAGGAGGCCCTGCACGCTACCGACGTCACTAATGCTTCGCGCACCTTGCTCATGGACATCGAGAAGCTCGAGTGGGATGAGGAACTGTGCAAGGAGATGGGCATCCCGACGTCCATGCTCCCGGAGATCCGCCCGTCCCTGGGTGACTTCCGCACTGTGCGCGAGCGCGGCTCGCTGGCCGGCGTACCGATTCGCGCCATTTTGGGTGACCAGCAGGCCGCCATGTTCGGCCAGGGCTGCTTCCGCCCGGGTTCCGCCAAGAATACCTACGGTACCGGCCTGTTCCTCCTGCTCAACACCGGTACGACCCCGAAGTTCTCGGAGAACGGCCTGCTCACCACCGTGTGCTTCCAGCGTGAGGGCGAGCGCCCTGTCTATGCGCTCGAAGGGTCCGTGTCCATGGGCGGTTCCCTGGTGCAATGGCTGCGCGATAACCTGCAGATCATCCCGAACTCTGCCTCCATCGAGAACATGGCCCGTGAGGTTAAGGACAACGGTGGCGTCTACATTGTTCCTGCCTTCTCTGGTCTGTTTGCCCCGTACTGGCGCCCGGATGCTCGCGGCGTCATCGTGGGCCTGACCCGCTTTGCCAACCGCAAGCACCTGGCCCGCGCGGTCCTCGAGTCCACGGCGTACCAGACTCGTGACGTCGCCGATGCCATGGTGGCGGACTCCGGCGTGGAGATCACCGAGCTGCGCGTCGACGGCGGCATGACGATGAACGAGCTGCTCATGCAGTTCCAGGCAGACATGCTTGGCGTCGAGGTACATCGGCCGAAGAACGTGGAGACCACCGCAACGGGTGCTGCTTTCGCTGCAGGTCTTGATTCTGGCTTCTGGGAGGACCTCAGCGTGCTGAGCTCCCAGCAAGGTGACTTCAAGGTGTGGAAGCCGCAACGCGAAAAGGAAGAAGTCGAGGCTCTCTACCGCGATTGGAAGCGCGCCATCAAGCGTTCCCTGAACTGGGAAGATGTGGACGATGACGACGTTATCGCCTAAGAGCTAACCAGGAGTCTTTGCACGAAGACGCGGCCGTCACGAGCATTCTCGTAGCGGCCGCTTTCGTCGTTTGAGGTGTGGCGGATTGCGGCTGGGTGCAACGCGGTGGCGGGGCTTTATCGCTGTGGTGGTTACTCGCGTTGCGGGTGCGGCATTGAGCATGCCGCGCTGACGTAGACTCGGGGCTATGGCCAGTGACGTATTTTCGGACCACGCTCCGCGCCTCATCATCAGCGATATCGACGGTACTTTGTTGGACCGAAACCACCGGGTGCCCAAGCGAAACCGCGAAGTTGTGGCCCGTGCGGTCGCCGCGGGCAGCGAGTTTGCGCTGGCAACCGGGCGCCCCTTCCGGTGGATCATGCCCGTGCTCGAGCAGCTGACCGTGCGCCCAGTCTGCGTGACATCAAATGGTGCGGTGATTTATGACTCGGCGGAGGACCGCGTTCTTTCCGCCCACGAGCTTTCGCCTGAGGCCCTCGCGGAAACCGTGAAGGTCGCTGCGAAGGTACTCGAGCCGCATGGTGGGGTTGGCTTTGGGGCGGAGCGTGCGGGAGGCTCGGTCTTGGACCCAGTTGAGGAACTCTTCGTGGTGGAGTCGCACTATTCGGAAAACGCGCTCTTTGAGGGCTTCGGGCTGGTGAGCGTGGGGGAGTTGGTGTCCCGGCCGGCGGTGAAACTGCTGATCCGCAACACCGCATTCTCCGCGCCGGAACTCTACGAGCTTATTGCTCCGCATATCGATTCCGAGCTTGCCCACGTCACCTATTCGATGTCTGAGGGAATCCTCGAAGTGGCGGCCCCCAACGTGACGAAGCGCCGTGGAATTAAGTGGTTGGCCGAGCACCACGGTATCGCCCGCGAAGACATCATTGCCTTTGGCGATATGCCCAACGATATCGAGATGCTTGAGTGGGCAGGTTGCGGGGTAGCCATGGAGAACGCTCACCCGGATGTCGCGGCGGCCGCAGATACGGTGACGCTAGCGCACCACCAAGCAGGCGTAGCAAAGGTCCTCGAGCGCTGGTTCTAGTACTGCTGTACCCCGCCTTGCTGTGGCCGTGAAACCCCGCGCTACCTGCCCTGCTTGTAGCGGAGCCTGAGAGTTTTTGCCTCCGGTTGCGGGGTGGGTGGTGGTGTTTTAGTCTCTTGGCCATGGGGGATTTGGAGACTTATTTCTCCTACCGCAGTTCGGGGTTGGATCTTGTGGGGCTTGCGGTAGGCAGTGTGGATGATTTACGCGCGCGTGGTGCA
>NZ_CABTZR010000081.1 GCF_902489365.1 uncultured Corynebacterium sp.
CCTCCGCGCCGAAGATCCCGGGCCACATATTCTGCGGCAGGCGCCGCCGGCCGGTCATGCGCATGCCGGGCGTGAGATCGCTGATGAGTTCCAGGGAAAAGATTGCAGCCTGAAGGCCCTTCTGAGCGGTTGTCAGTGCGATGCGGCGTGCGAGTTGACGCATGGTGGCCATTGAACCAGCTTTAGCGCGGGCGCGCAGGGAAGACTCAAACCGTGCACGATCGGACATGAAAATGTGAGATCGGACTACTTATCCTGTGAATTCGGGCGCATAACGAGCAAAATTCGGACATTAGGGGCACAATAGGGGACATGGGAAATCATGTTGGAAACAAAGTAGTACTCATCGGCGCTGGCGACGTTGGAGTTGCTTACGCCTACGCTCTGGTCAACCAGGGCACTGTTGACCACCTGGCCATCATCGACATCGACGAAAAGAAGCTCGAAGGCAACGTCATGGACCTCAACCATGGCGTCGTTTGGGCCCCGTCCCGTACCCGCGTGACCAAGGGCACCTACGAAGACTGCAAGGACGCCTCCATGGTCGTCATCTGTGCCGGTGCTGCGCAGAAGCCTGGTGAGACCCGCCTGCAGCTCGTGGACAAGAACGTCAATATCATGAACTCCATCGTGGCGGACGTCATGAAGAATGACTTCGACGGCATCTTCCTGGTCGCTTCCAACCCGGTGGACTTGCTGACCTATGCAGTGTGGAAGGCCTCGGGCTTCCCGCACGAGCGCGTCATCGGCTCCGGTACCGTCCTGGATTCGGCCCGCTACCGCTACATGCTCTCTGAGATGGATGACGTGGCTCCGACCTCCGTCCACGCCTACATCATCGGTGAGCACGGTGACTCCGAGCTGCCGGTCGTCTCCTCCGCCAACATCGCAGGTGTCTCCCTGTCCCACCGTTCTGAGAAGGACCCGGGCTACAACGAGCGCATCGAGAAGATCTTCGAGGACACCCGCGACGCCGCCTACCACATCATCGATGCCAAGGGCTCCACCTCCTACGGCATCGGCATGGCCCTGGCCCGCATCACCCGCGCAGTCATCCAGAACCAGGCCGTTGCGCTGCCGGTCTCTGCCTACCTGCAGGGCGAGTACGGCCACGAGGATGTCTTCATCGGCACCCCGGCCATCGTTGACCGCTCCGGCGTCAACCGCGTTATCGAGCTGGCCCTCGATGACCACGAGAAGGAGCGCTTTGAGAACTCCTTCAACACGCTCAACACCATCAAGGAAGAAATCTTCGGCTAGTGAAGATCGTCGCCCACAGGGGATACTCCGGGAAATATCCGGAGCTATCCTCTCTTGCCTTTGAGAAAGCGCTCGAGCTTCCCATTCACGGTATCGAGTGCGATATCCGCCTGAGCAGCGATGGCAAGGTGGTGGTTCACCACGACCCCACCCTGGACCGCACCACGAACGGCTCAGGGCGAGTGTCTCGCATGCCCTGGGAGGAGCTTCGCCGCCTGAAGATTGGTGGCGGCCAGCGCATGCTGCTTCTCGACGAGCTCCTTGAGATGCTCGGGGATAAGAAGCACCACCTCTACATTGAGACCAAGCACCCCTCGGGGCAGGGCGACATCCTTGAAGAACAGATGGTGCTGCGGCTGCGCTACGCAGGACTTCTCGACGACCCCCGGATCCACATGATTTCCTTTTCCCACCGGGCTATTCGTCGAATGGCGGCGCTTGCCCCGCACGTCGACCGCATCTACCTGCGCCGCGATTGGGAGCGCCACTTCAACCTCCCAGATATCCTGTTATCGCAGCCCACGGGCTTAGGCATGTCGTTGTTGCGCGGCAAGCTCCAACCAGGTGCCATTGGCGCGCACGGCTTGCCCACCTACATGTGGACCATCGATAAACCCGAGGATATGAAGTGGGCATGGGCCAACGGGGTGGATATTCTCGCCACGAACCAACCGGAAGTGGCCCTGCATGCCATTGAGCTGTAATGAACAGGTAAGTTGTTCAGTATGGCCAAGAAGAAAAAGAAGAACGAACAGCTGCCGGAGGGCATGTCCCGCCGCCAAGCTAAGCTCGCTGCCCGCGCCGCCGAGCGCGCTGCCCTGGAAAAGGATCCCCGCCCCTTCGGTGGGCTCGTCGCTGAGGCTAGCCTCGTCGCCCTGCAGGAATTTGTTCCTTCCGCAACGGCGAAGCTGTCCGTCAAGGGCTTTGACAAGGACGTTTACGTCGCTACCGTGCTGCCCGGTGCTACCGCGGCGCTCATTCGTGATGAGGAATCCGGTGGTGAGGCCTTCGTGGGCCTGCAGGTGCAGTCCCACACGCACAACCCGGGCCGTGACCTGGCTTTCGCCCTGAACTGGGTGAAGAACAACGCGCCGGGCTCCACCCTTGAGTCCACCGCCGCCGATGGCTCCCAGCCGGAGCTCAAGGAGCTGCTGGAGGAGGACGCCGAGCTCGACATCAACGTCTACCAGGACTTCGCATGGTGGATGCCGGAGGGCGCGCAGGTCCCGCCGCAGATGGCGCAGGCTCTGCAGCGCGCCAACGATTCCGTCATCGAGTCCTACCAGGTAGGCCAGGAGGCTGAGGGCTTTATTGGTACCGCTTTCTGGGCTAACGCCGGTGGCGGCAAGGCCCACATCCGCTGGGTCCGCCCGTGCGATGACGAGAATGCTTTCCTCAATGCGCTGGCACGCGTGGCTGCTCGCGGTGAGCTCAACCTGGGCGAGAACACCAAGTTCGCCGGTGTCTTCCGTACCCACGGCCTGATCGCCCCGGTCTTTGACCTCGACCCTGAGGTCGCGCACGACTCCTACGAGGCCGAGCTGTCTCGCGTGAACAAGGCGCTGGAGGAAGAGATCTCCAACGACGCTAACCTCGACGCCGATGAGCGCAAGCAGCTGCAGAACATCAAGTCCCGTCAGGTGACGTTGCGCTAGTACCTTGGTGCCTTCGCCCCGAGGCGTGGGTACGAAACGATCAAATAAGGCTCCAAAACCTTGTGGTTTTGGAGCCTTATTTGATCGAAACGACCGGCCGAGTCTTAGCGCAGGGAGTCCCAGAGGGCTTGGGCCTCGGCGTCATCCCAGAGGACAACATTGCCCACGACCGTGTCCTGGAAGCCGCCGATCGGCACAGTCTTTGTCTCCACGCCCGAGGCCATTGACAGCGCCACGCGGGCAAGGTGCCAGACGTGGTCCTTCTCGTTGACGATGAAGGAATCTGCGGTGTGGTTGACCAAGGAGACGGCCTTGAAGGGGTTGCCGATGGTGGAGAAGGACGTTGCCTTATCCAACAGCGCGGCGAAGAACTCGCGCTGGCGCTCGACGCGGTCCAAGTCACCCATCGCGGTAGCGCGAGTGCGCACGTAGCCGAGGGCATCCGGGCCCCGGAGCTTCTGGCATCCCGCCTGAAGGTCGATGCCGGCGAGCGGATCGTTGATGGGCTCCTTGACGCAAATCTCCACGCCGCCGACGGAATCCACCACGTTGGCTAAGCCACCCATGCCGATCTCCGCATAGTGATCGATGTGGAGGCCGGTGGCTTGTTCCACGGTGTGGGTCAGCAGCTGCGGCCCACCGTAGGTGAAGGCGGCGTTGACCTTGTCCATACCGAAGCCGGGCACATCGACGTAGCTATCGCGCGGAATGGAGACCAGCTGGGCCTTTCCGGATGTGGGAATGTGCAGAAGCATGATGGTGTCGGTGCGGCCAACTCCTACGTCACCGCCGGTGCCCAGCTCGGCCTGCTGTTCTTCGGTCAGGCCTTGGCGTGAGTCCGAGCCCACCAGCAGCCAGTTCGTCCCGGAGGTCTGTGCTACCTGCTCGGTGGGCAGGGCGTCGATGCGGGTCAGACGCGAATCCGTCCACAAGGTGAAGGCCACCATGAAGACGAGGGCGATGACGATGAGCCAGCCCAGGCAACCGAAGACCTGCTTGGCCGGGTTGACCTTCTTGCGGCGGCTATGCGGGCGCCGAGCAGGACGCCCGCGGGACGCAGTCTGTGGGGAGTAGCTGCGCGGCGGTGCGTCGGGGCTTCGCCGGTATGCGCCGACGGCAGGTTCCCGGGCGGGCATGCTCTGCCGGGGCGCCGGGCGCGGCGATGCCTGCTGAGCCATATAAGCTTCGACGTCGAAGCGAGTTTCCTCCGGACGCGAGCGCTGCGCACCGGGGCGCTGAGAGCGAGAAGAGTGCGTGGGATTAGCTCGCTGCCCGGAGGGGCGGCGACGCACCGGGCGTCCGTAACGATCCCGCAGGGGCTGCCCGTCAGCGCCAAGGACAAACTCACCGGCATCCTGCCCGGCAGCATGCGCACCGCGCGGGCGATCCGGGCCGTGAGGGTGGGCAGGGCCAGTGGCACCCGCGCGGCGGGAATCGCCGTGGGGACCGCCAGCGCGGCGGGAATCGCGCTCTGGATCGCGTCCTTGGTAGGTCATGGGGAACACTGTACCGCGAAATCACTTCCGCCCCACTTTTCACACAGGGCGCGGTCGTGGTCTTTGTGATGCTATGAACTCTGGCCCGTGCTTAAGCACCGAAGAGCAGTGCGTAGCCCACGAAAGCGACGGCGTCGATCAGAAAATGCGCGATGACCAGCGGCCACACCTTTCCCGTGCGGTGGAAGTACCAGCCATAGAGCACACCCATGATGATATTGCCGAAGCCCGCGGAAACACCCTGGTAGAGGTGATAGGAGCCGCGCAGGATGGAGGAAGCAGCCAGCGTTGCGGGCAGGGCCCACCCAGACTGCTTGAGCCTGGTCATGAACCAGTACACCACCACCAGCTCCTCCGCCCACGCGTTGGCGAAGGACTTAATCAGCAGCACCGGGATCTCAATCCACGTATCGAACGCTCCCGGCACGACCTCCTTGGTCCAACCGAAGTGCAGCGCCACGTAATACAGCACCAACCCCGGCAGACCAATGACTGCCGCTAGCGCTGCGCCGTGGACACCATCCCGCCACCGCGGGCGGGGCGGGAAGGAGATTAAATAAAGAGCAAGCGCTCCCCAAGCAAATAACACGGCGGCGCTGCACAGCTGGAAGGCAAGGTCTAGCAGCGTCGTCGCCGACTGCGAAGAGTTGATGGTGACCGATTGCTCGTTGAGCGGGGCGGGATTGAGCAGGGAATCGGTCAGCCGCAGCGCGGCGCGCACGCCCGAGACACCAAAAGTGATGGTGAGGACGATGAGGATTTCCGCGCGCAGGCGTGAGCGCGCGGTCATGGGTGAAGCACCTGGGCGAGGCCGAGAAGGGAGGCGTCGTCAAGCGTGATTGAACCCAACTGCACGCCCACGGGCAGGTGATCGCGCACCGGCCAGGGCACAGAAATAGCGGGCAACTGCGCCACGTTGAACAACGATCCCCACGGCGACCACCGCGTTTGCTCATCAAAGTTGGCCTGGTGCTCCAACTCCAGGAAGTGCCCACGACGGGGCGGATCGAAGGCCAGCATGGGGCTCAAGATGGCGTCGACTTCCCACTCTTGTGCCAGCATTTCCGGCAGCTGCGCGGCGTGGGTGCGGGCCGCGACAAATTCGGAGTCCGTGACGCGGCGGCCCTTCGCGCGGATCCACTCCGCGTAACCCTCCGCGAAGTCAAGGCGGGCCAGCCGGCGGCTAAAGATGTGCTGGAAGGCCTCAAAGGTGCGGGCGGCTTGGGAATAAGGAGTAATGGCAACGGTTTCGAACCCCGCCCCTTCAAAGGTGGCGGTGGCCTCTGCGACCGCGCGCAGCATGTGCGGGGCTACCTCGGCTTGAGCGAAGAGGGGATCCGTCAGCACGCCGATGCGGGCGCGCCGGGCACGCGGGTTAAGGCCGTGCAGAGTTGCGGTATCGGCGATGCTGCGCGTGATGAACCCCTGCACCGAGAGGTCCTCGCCGCCGGGCTTGAACCCGACGACGCCGCAGGCGGCAGCCGGCACGCGAATGGAGCCTCCGCCGTCGGAGGCATGCGCAGCGCGCAGCAGACCCCGCGCCACCTGGACCGCCGCTCCGCCGGAGGAACCGCCCGGCGTATGGCCCGGGTAGAGCGGATTATCCGGGTGCGCCAGGCCGACAGGTTCGGTGTCCACGCGCAGGCCCAGCTCGGGCGCGGCGGATTTGCCGACGACGAGCGCGCCGGCGTCGATAAGCTCCTGCACGAAAGGATCGGTCTCCTCTGCCACGTAGGCGCGCTCGGCATGACCGAGCGTAGTGGGCATGCCGGCGACGTCATTGAGGTCCTTGACCGAGAGAATCCAGCCGCTCAAGCGCCCGTGCGCCTGCGGCCGGCGCTCCAGATCGATGTGCGTGAAACCGTGCTCCTCGGGGCTTAGCCCCGCAAGATCCTCGCGCAGTTTCTCCAGGGTGAACTCGCTAACGTCCATGGCGGCCCAGTCTAGTGGGCTAAGGTTGCCTGCATGAGCACCACCATCGCATTCCTCGGGCCCGCCGGAACCTTCACGGAAGCGGCGATGCAGCACTTCGCCGCAGACTTTGCTTCCCCCGAGGGGCTGCCGGTGAATTCGCCGGCCGAGGCGTTGGCGGCGGTGCGCACAGGTGCGGCGGACTATGCCTGCGTGGCTATCGAAAACTCCGTGGACGGGCCGGTGACAGCCACCTTTGACGCGCTTGCCGACGGCTCCCGGGTCCAGATCTACCGCGAGGTAGACCTGCCAGTGTCCTTCTCTATTCTGGTGCGCCCTGGCACTTCCGCGGAGAATCTTCGCACCTTCTCCACGCACCCCGTGGCCTACCAGCAGGTCCGCGGCTGGTTGGAGCAGAACCTGCCGGACGTGGACTATGTTCCGGCGGCGTCGAACGGCGCGGCGGCGCAGGCCGTGGCGCGCGGGGAGGTCGATGCCGCGGCCGCCCCGGCACGGGCAGCGGAGGTCTTCGGGCTGGATTCTCTTGCGGACAGCGTGGCGGATGTCGCGGGAGCCACGACGCGGTTTGTTCTCGTGGGGCCGGCCGGAAAGCCCACCGAGCGGACCGGCAACGACAGGACGTCCGTCATCTTCACCCTGCCCAATGAGCCCGGCTCCCTGGTCGGGGCCCTGCAGGAATTCGCGCACCGAGGGGTGGACCTCTCCCGCATCGAATCCCGACCGCTGCGCACCGTCTTTGGCAACTACCGCTTCCACGCCGACCTCATCGGGCACATTGAGGACCAGCCGGTGGCAGAGGCTTTGCGGGCACTGTGGCTGCGCGCGGAGGATGTCGTTTTCGTTGGTTCCTGGCCCTCCGCCACGGCACTTGGGGAGGGCCCGCGGGATCTGGCGCGGTTGAAAGAGGCCGATGAATGGGTAGCGCAGGCGCGCACCGGCCAATAGTGTGGTGAAGCATGACCGGAAGAATCATCCTGCTGCGCCACGGCCAGACCTTTTCCAATATTGACCGCATAATGGACACCCGCCCGCCGGGTGCCGAGCTTACAGAGCGCGGCCGCGGCCAGGCGGAGGATGTTGGCCGCGAGCTAGCTGAGCTGTGCGCGGGACGCCGCGTGCGCTTTGTGTGTTCTATTGCCTTGCGCGCCCAGCAGACCGCGATGCTGGCCGCCCGTACATACGGCGAGGCCGCTGATGAGCGCAACGTTCCCGTGGACGTGCGTGTGGGCCTGCACGAGGTCTTTGCCGGTGAGCATGAAATGAGCGGCAGCGAGGACACCCACCGCGAGTACATGGTGGCGCTGCGCGGCTGGCTCGACGGCGATGAGGCTGCCCGGATGCCTGGCGGTGAGAGTTACGTGGATGTGCTCGAGCGCTACCAACCGGTGTTGGAGGATCTCGCTGCGGAGCTGGAGGATGATGAAGACATTGTCGTCGTCAGCCACGGCGCTGCCATCCGCGTGGTCACGAAGCACGCCTGCGGCGTGGACCCCGACTTTGCCTATACCGGATACATGCCGAACTGCCGCTTTACCCTCATGGAGCCGCAGGGGCAGTCTTTTGGCCAGTGGACGCTCAAACGCTGGGCGGATACCGAGGTTTAGTACGTTAGGGCCACGGTAGGCACCTACCCCCAGCCGAGCTCGTGGAGGCGGTCCTCCTCGAAACCGAAGTAGTGTCCGACCTCGTGGAAGACGGTCACCATGACCTCGTGGGCCAGCTCCTCTTCCGAGTTGCTCATGGCCTGCAACGGTTGCCGGTAGATGGAGATGGTATCCGGCAGGTAGCCGGTGTGTGAGGCGGTGCGGTGCGTGAGCATCACGCCCTCGTAGAGGCCCAACAGATCCGGGTTATCCGGGTGTTCCTCCTCGACGAGGATGACGAGATTGCGCATCTGGTCGACGAAGCGATCCGGAATCTTATCCAGGGCCTCACCGACTAGCTCTTCGAAGCGTTCCTCGCTGACCTCGTACACGTGCTTACTCCCTGTGAAATAGTCGGGGTTTATTGGGCCGGTGCCGGCGCAGTCGTGGCGGCAGGAACGGCACTGTCGCCAGCCGGCTGTGCGTTCTCGCCGCCCGGCTGGGCGTTCTGGTCACGCAGCGGGTTGCGCTTCGGCTGCTCGGTGGGTGGGGCACCGTTGATGTTCAGAGAATCTCGTCCCTCCGCAGCGGAGCCGGTAATGGTGGAAAACAGGCCGTCGTTGACGTGGATGAGGGAGCAGTTCACCGAACGGGAGCCGGCTTCCCAGGACTCGCGGCTCATTGCGCCCCAGAAAGGCTGCAGCGTGGATTGGTAGAGGTTTTCCTCGCCGCCTAGGTAGTCCATGGCGTCCTGAGTACACGTTTCGGAGAGGAACTTATCCATGTCCTCGTCGTTGGGGTAACCATCGGGGAATTTCTCGGCCAGGTTAATGACAGATACGGTCTCCATCTGGTGCAGCTCGCTACACGGAACGGTGCTGAGCACTTGGTTCTCGTCCACCTTGCGGCATTCGCCTGGCTTGGCGACGACCGCCTGGTCCACCTCACTGACCTTGCCAGTGGATTCCTGGGGGACGCCGTTGGCGTCGGTGGTTTGCAAGCCGCACAGCAAGGTGCGGTCGCCCTGCTCCCAGGAGGCGGCCGGCGGCAGGATGGAGGCGATGTCGTAGCGGCCGTTGGGATCCCACTTGCCGTTGAGGTAGCTCACCGTGGGGGCTTCGCACAGCTCGTCGCGCAGGGCGTTTTGCCGTGTGATGTCGGGGCGCTTGGCATTGGGGCCGAACTCGCTGGTGGGGTAGGTGCTGAGGTCCTCGCGGGAGGAGACCTCGAAGCGGTGCGGCTTATCGCAGCTGGTCTGCTCGAAGCCGGTGGCAGTGCCGTCTGGGGCGATGTCCCATGTCACGCACGAACCAGCGGAGGCGGTAGTAAAGGATACGATCTCTCCTTCGGAGGGATCGGCGGCCTGACTGCCGTCGGCGTTGGGGGTAGCGGAGCCTTGTGCGGCCGAATCGGTGCCGGTTGGCTCGCCGCTAAAGAGGCCGTAGGACGCCATGAAGGCGGCCGCGGCCACGGCTGCAACGAGGACGACGCGGATGGCGGAGGCGGAGCGCCACGCAGATGAAGTGCTCATAGAACTCTTCATACTACTCCCTTGGCGGCCCTGGCTTCTAGCCCGCCCGGCGCCGTGCGGGAG
>NZ_CABTZR010000082.1 GCF_902489365.1 uncultured Corynebacterium sp.
GATCCGGCTTCCGAGGCCCTCATTCAGTCCGCAATCGAGCGTTTGGCTCGTTCGCGGACGGTGATCGTGATTGCGCACAGATTGAGCACGATCCGCAACGCCGACCGCATCCTCGTTCTCGATGGGGGAGCGGTCGCGGAGGCAGGTACCCACGACGAGTTGCTTGCGCGCGGTGGCCGCTACCGGGATCTGTGGTGCGCGTTCGCGCTCGACGACGAACCATCCGCCCCGCGGGGCACTGAATCAGACGATGAAAAGGCGGGGAACCGATGATTCGGGACTTGTGGTCGATGACGGATCGGCGTTCGAGAATGACGCTGGCGTGGCTCATTGCGTTGGCCGCGCTTGCCGCGCTGGCACAGGGTGCGGCGTTCGTCGCGCTGCTGCCGCTGCTGTCGGCTCTGGCCGTGGGAGATGATGCGACGGCGTGGCGTTTCACCGGCGTCATCGCCGGCCTCGCGGCCGCCCATGCGGTGCTGTCCCTCGCCGCGGGGACGGTCGGCAGGGCGAATTCCGCAGCGGTGCTGTCGTCCCTGCTGCGTTCCCTGGGCGAACGCGTGCTGACGTTGCCACTCGGGTACGTCACCAAGTCCACGGCCGGCCGCTTTTCGGAGATGGCGTCTTCGGGCATGGCGTTCGCGGCGTCCGTGCCGCACGTGATCCTGAGGCCCGTCATCGCTGCTGTGGTTGCGCCGACCGTCATCGCTCTCGGAATTCTGGCGGTGGATTGGCGCGTCGGGTTGGTTCTCGTCGCGTCGGCGCCGGTGCTCTTCTTCGCCTACCGGGCCATTGGCCGGGTTGGCGGGGAGTCGGACGAAGCGCACGCTGACGCCGTCGCTGCCGTCTCCGGCAGGCTGATCGAGTTCACCCGCGGCCAGCAGGTGATTCGCGCCGCGGGCGACGGTTCGGCGGCGGACGCGATGGTGGATGAGGCGATCCAGGCCCAACACGATGCGTTCGCGAAGGCGACGTCGACGCAAGGCGCGGCCATCGGACGGTTGGGCTCGGTCGTCCATGCGGTGTTCACGGCGGCGGTGGTCGTCGCCGTGGCGGTCGCCGCGACGGGCGGGATGTCACCGGCGCATTTGGCGCCGATGCTCATTGTGGTCGTCCAGTTCACCGGACCGATCACCACGGCGGGAGCGTTGTCCGGCGGTTTCGGCGCGGGCCGCAACACGTTGGCTGCGCTGCGTGACCTGCGGGCGATCCCCGCCCTTCCCGAGCCTGCCGCACCGGAGCTGCCCGACGGGCATGACGTGGAGTTCCGCGGCGTGAGCTTCGGGTACGGGGAGAAGAAGGTCCTCGACGGCGTCAGCTTCCGTGCGCCTCAGGGAGCGCTGGTCGCCATAGTGGGACCTTCGGGGGCGGGCAAGACGACGGTCATGCGGCTGCTGTCGCGGTTTCATGATCCGGACTCGGGAGAGATCCTCATTGGCGGGGTGCCCTTGCCTCGGATCGGCACCGACGGCGTGAACTCGCTGGTGACCCCGGTGTTCCAGGAGACGTTCCTCTTCGACGCGTCCGTGCAGGACAACGTGGTCTTCGCCGACCCCGGATTCGGTTCCGGGCCCGGCGACGGAGACCGCTTGCGCGAGGCCGCCCGGCGATCCGGGGTGGACCGCATCGTGGAGCTGCTGCCTTCCGGGTGGGATAACCCGGTGGGGGAGGAGGGGACGCTGCTGTCGGGAGGCGAGCGGCAGCGCGTCGCCATCGCCCGGGCGCTTCTGAAGGATTCCCCGGTGGTGCTTTTCGACGAGCCGACGTCCTCGCTGGATGCGGCCACTGAGCGGGCGATTGTCGGCACGATGGAAGCGTTGCGCGGCGATCGCACCGTGATCGTCGTCGCCCATCGCCTGCACACCGTCCGCGATGCCGACCTCATCGTCGTGCTTTCGGAGGACGGGACGGTCGCAGAACGGGGCACGCACGATGAATTGCTGGCGAAGGGCGGCCGCTACGCCGAGTCGTGGACGTGCCGGACGGGAGGCTCCCCGGGCGCCTGATCCTCGTCCGTCGAGGACTATCGCTCCGGTCCGGTACCGGTGCAGTGGTCCCGCCACGCCGTCCCGGTCAGCGGGTCCTCGACGATGCCCTGGGCGACAGGGTCGTAATTGAAGCCGTAGTGCTCGGTGCGGTGGGCGGAGCACACGTCTTGGACGGTGATGTTGGTGACGCCGGGTTCCCGCACGAAGGAGTTTTAGTGGGGGAGCACGGCATTGTCGTGCCGCGTGCCCAGGAAGGTGTACCGCACGCCCGGTCGAGTGATGTCGCCGATGGTCAGCTCATTCAGCAGCATGGAACCGGAGATCTGCTGTTCCCAGGCAAGCGCGTTCGTTTTGCCGGCGTTTCGGGAGTATCCGTGGCGCATCTCGGGGTGGACGTCAAAGCGATCGGCTGCGCTGTGCGCCCGGGGCCCGTGGTTCGAGGCACCGGTACCGATGAGCTGTTCGACGACCCGGTCCCGGGAATGAGGATGACGGGCAATTCACCGTCCCGGGGCGGCACCGGAAGTCGTTGGCGCCGGGGGCACCAGACCGGGCTTGGCCATGGACAGGGCCCGGGCGGCCGCGGGTGAGGTTTGCCGGCGGCCGGGCCACCGGTCGGGAAACCGCCGTCCGACAGCGACGAGGGGATTCTCGTCACCTCGTCGGGGCGTGTTCCTATATAGGTTGTCAACTCCGCGGGTGGGCTTGTTGGGGGTGTGAACGGCTTCTGCTTCGTCTCGTAGATGTTGTTTTGGGTACCTTGAGGAGCCGATTGGGCTTGCTGTGCAATCGGCTTGGATGGGGGTCTGGTGGCTTTAGGCTGCTGCGGCCTCCTGGATTGTGGGGATGTCTCGGTAGAGCTCGCCGTTTCGCATCATGGCGAAGAGGACGTTGAGGCGTCGGCGTGCGAGTGCGACGACTGCGGCGTTATGTCTTTTGCCTTCTTTGCGTTTTCGTTCATAGAATTGCCGGGAACGCTCGTGGAATCTGATCGATGCAAAAGACGATTGCCATAGGGCGTTCTTTAATTTTTGTTGCCAGCGCGGTTGGGCGAATTCGACATAATGGACGTTCCTGATTGATTTGTCCGTGGTGATAGGCCTGCATAGGACGCTAGGTGCGCTGCATCGGGGAAGTCGGACATATCGCCAACAGTCATGAGGATCTGTGCTGCGCTACGTGGGCCGATGCCGGGCATGGATAAAAGAATCTCGGTTTGAGGAATGCCCTGAATGAGCTTGAGTACCACCTGTGCTTCTATTTCCTTGCGATGCTCTAGTTTGGCCGGTGCGTCTTTGGCGGACATTGCTACGCCAAGTTCGGCGTATTCTGCGCCGGCAATGGACACGGTCTGTCCGTGGATGGCAGCAAGCATGGCATCGATGACAGGCTCGGGATTGCGCGCTTTGTGACTGCGCGCAAAGGCTGCTAGGCGTGTTTTACCGATGCGTCGCATCTTGGTGGGGCCACCGTATTTCGCAAGTAGGTGGAGGATCCATTTTCGGTGAATCAATTGGGGCATGTGATGGCGGGGATTTCTCTGAAGGTTTCGTTTTCCCTTGCTGGCGTTCTTTTTGCAGCATTTCTTGTTTGTACCGGCGTTTATCTCACTTGGGGAGCAGTTGGGAAGAGGTTCGCTAAAGTCGACTCTTTGAGCTGACTGAAATAGGAAGAAAGACACACTGATCATGTGTTGCTATGAGGAGTATCCTTCTTATTGCACAGAGTTAATAGTTGTCAGTTAGCGAAAAATTAGTCAGTATTGTTCTCTACTTTCTCAATCTCCCTCCGATTCGACACTCTCTTGAGCCTCTGACAATTGCGGCCACGAGTTCGTGACCATCGAGGTCGATTTCCTTTTGGCGCCGCAATCATAGGCGACGAAGTCGGCAAGGACATCAAGATTTGGGATATCGCTACGGCAGAAACCGTAGAGGAGACCCGCGAGCTGGCTGACGACCTCGGCGCCCGCGTGCTTTACATGCTCAACCGTCTGGGCATCGAACCCATCTCGGAGGATGCACCCCTCTCGGCTTAGCTTTCAGCCGCGTGGGAACTCAGCTGAAGAGTGCGAAACCACTAATCTTGGTTCCTGAATACTGTCGAAAACTGTGTGGAGAACCGAAGATATCGTGACTGCCAACAATTCTGCTGCGTACGAACCCGTACAGCGCATCCTGCTGCCCAAGCGTGGCGAGCCGGTCGACGTCCGCATGCTCTACCTCATCGAGTCCGAGCAGAACCGCGAGCGCCTCAGCTGGAACGACCGCACCTCCGTCACCATCCCGGCGGGCGAGGAAGCCTCCTTCGAGACCTACTTCAACGCTTTCCCGGCCGCCTACTGGCGCCGTTGGTCCCAGCTGAAGTCCATCGTGTTGGTGATGGACGTCGAGGGCGAGGCCAATATCTCCCTGTACCGTTCCAAGCAGGACGGCCAGCGCATCGCCGTGGCTAACCACGTGGTCACCACCGGCCACCACGAGTTTGAGCTGCCCCTGAAGAACTTCGAGGACGGCGGCCTCCTGTGGTTTGATGCCTCCGCCGTCAAGGACACCGTGCTTGCCGACGCCTCCTGGGCCGCCCCCCACGCCCCGAACCCGCAGCTCCTGCCGGATGGTAGCGAGTACCCAGCGCAGGACAAGCGCGTGGCCGTGGGTATCCCGACTTTCAACCGCCCCACCGATGCCGTCGCAGCACTGCAGGCGCTGGCGGAGGACCCAGTGGTGGACGGCATCATCGACTACGTCCTCATGCCGGATCAGGGCAACCAGCACCCGGCAGACGAGCCGGGCTACGACGAGGTGGTGGCGCACTTTGGTGAGCGCTTCCGCGAGTTCCGCCAGGGCAATCTGGGCGGCTCGGGCGGCTACTCCCGCATCATGTTTGAAGCACTGGAGAATACCGACTCGCCCTACATCCTTTACATGGACGATGACATTGCCATCGAGCCGGATTCCATCCTGCGTGCGGTCCAAGCAGCACGTTACGCCGCCAAGCCCTTCATCGTGGGTGGTGAGATGCTCAACCTGCAGGAGCGCTCCCAGCTGCGCACCACCGGCGAGCGCGTCAACCGCGCTGACTTCATGTGGGGCGCGGCCGAGCATGCCGTCTACGACCACGACTTTGCCAAGTACCCGCTGCGCGCCATCGGCACCAAGGAGTCCCGCTTGGACCCGAAGAAGTACGACTCCCGCGCGCTGCACCGCCGCATTGATGTGGAATACAACGGCTGGTGGATGTGCCTCTTCCCGCGCATCGTGGCGGAGACCACGGGCCAGCCGCTGCCGCTGTTCATCAAGTGGGATGACACCGAGTACTCCCTGCGTGCCGCGGCCAACGGCTTCCCCACGGTGACGTGGCCGGGTGCGGCCATCTGGCACATGGCCTGGGCAGATAAGGACGATGCCATCGACTGGCAGGCCTACTTCCACCTGCGCAACCGCCTCATCGTGGCGGCGCTCTACCACGAGGGCGACCCGCGCGGCATTACGCGCAGCATCTTCAAGTCCACGCTCAAGCACACCATGTGCATGGAGTACTCCACCATGGCCATCCAGCTAGAAGCCATGAAGGACTTCCTGGCTGGCCCAGATCGCCTCTTCGACATTCTGGAGTCCTCCCTGCCGCGCATTGCGGATATCCGCAAGGGCTATTCCGACGCGGTCATCATCGAATCCGCCGACCAGCTGCCCCCAGCTACCGGCGCGCCGGGCGTACCCACCAAAAATGTGGGCGGCCGCTTGGGCAAGATCAAGAAGATCCCGTGGCTTATCCAATCCGCCAAGCACCTGGTGAGCAAGGAGAATCGCGCGCACCACGAAGCCCCGCAGCTCAACCTCACCCCGGAAGAGGCCCGCTGGTTCACGCTTTCCCGCGTCGACTCCGCCACGGTCTCCACTGCAGGTGGCACCGGCGTGGCCTTCCGCAAACGCGACCGCGACCTGGCCAAGGAGCTGGTGAGCTCTACCCGCGAGCTGCTCAAGGAAATTGAGGATAACTTTGATGACCTGCGGGCCGAGTACCGCGCGGCCCTGCCGGAGCTGACCTCCCGTGAATCCTGGCGAAAGGTGTTCGATGCCCAGTAAGCTTTCCGTCGCCGAATCCCACGTCCTGGAAAAGATCCAAGATGCGGCTTTCGACGCCCCCGGCGTCCTGCCCACTGCCCGAGCGCTTAGCCACTTCGGTGAGCACGCACTGGGCTGGATGGCCCTGTCCGCGATGGGAGCAGGCGTGAACTACAAGAAACCGGCGGTGCGCCGCCAGTGGGCTTATGTCGGTGTGGGCGCATTTACCGCCCACGCAGCCAGCGTTGTGATCAAGCGCATTGTGCGCCGCAAGCGCCCGGATTATGACTACGTGAAGGTCGGCGTGAAAACGCCGTCTAAGCTGTCGTTTCCGTCGTCCCACGCGACGTCGACAAGCGCGTTCCTCGTCGGCGCCGCCCACGTTATGGGAACCCCAGCGCCGCTCGTGGGCGTGCCGGTCATGATGGCCTCGCGTATGGTGCTCGGAGTACATTATCCTTCCGATACCGCGCTCGGCGCCCTCCTCGGCGCCGCCACCGCAGAGGCCTGTCACCGCTATGAAAGGAAGACCCGATGAGCACCCGACGCGTTGATGACGGCGACCAGAAAGTCTTCCACTCGGAGCCGCACACCTCCGGCATCGATACCGGCCGCAAGCGCAAGCCGCCGAAGAACCTCGCCGATGGCATGGTCAAGGCCCTGCGCCCCAAGCAGTGGGTCAAGAACGTCCTCGTCCTCGCTGCGCCCGCCGCGGCTGGTGCGGACGCGCTGTTTCATACGCGCGTGCTTCTCGACGTCCTCCTCGCCTTCATCGTCTTCTGCATGGGTGCGTCCTCTATTTATCTGATCAATGATGCCCGCGACGTGGAAGCGGATCGCGAGCACCCAACGAAACGTTTCCGTCCTATTGCGGCAGGCGTGCTGCCGATAGGCCTGGCCTATGCGATGGCCGGTGTGCTCATCATCGGCTCGATTGGCCTGTCTTTCCTAGCCACTGCGGGCCCGCAGCTGGCGATTGTCATGGCTATCTATATCGGCCTGCAGCTGGGCTATTGCTTCGGGTGGAAGCACCTGCCGGTGATCGATATCGGCTTGGTGTCCTCCGGTTTTATGCTCCGCACCATGGCCGGTGGCGTGGCTGCTGGCATTGAGCTGTCCCAGTGGTTCCTGCTGGTGGCGGCCTTCGGCTCCCTGTTTATGGCTTCCGGTAAGCGCTACTCGGAGATTCTCCTGGCGGAGCGCACGGGCGCGAAGATCCGCAAGTCCCTGGAGGGCTATACGCCGACCTACCTGCGCTTTGTGTGGACCCTGGCGGCCACCGCGGTGGTTATGTCCTACTCGCTGTGGGGTTTCCAGCTGTCCAATGAGTCTGATGGTCCGGCGGGCGTGTGGTACCAGGTGTCCATGGTTCCGTTTACTATCGCCATCCTGCGCTACGCTGCGGACGTCGACCGCGGCAATGGCGGCGCCCCGGATGAGATTGCATTGGAGGATCGCGTCCTGCAGATTCTGGCGCTGGCGTGGCTGGCCTGCATCGCCATGGCGGTCTATGTCATGCCGGTTATCGGCGGATAAGTACTCACAGCTGTCTCAGTGCTAGACTCTCTCCTCATGCGAAAACCCGATTCACGTACTTTGGCGGCGTTGAGCGCGCTGGCCTCGGTCCTGGTGATCGGGGTTTTCTCTTTCTGGGGAGGATTCGCGCGCCGCTGGATTTCTGATGACGGCCTCATCGTCCTGCGCACCGTCCGCAATCTCGAGGCCGGCAACGGGCCAGTCTTTAACGTGGGCGAGCGCGTCGAAGCCAACACGTCCACGCTATGGCAATACCTCATTCTCCTGGTGCACTGGGTTTCTGATGCCTCTTTGGATTCCATTGCGGTGAACCTGGGATTGCTGCTTTCGGTGGCGGCCATGATGCTCGGCGTGTGGGCGACCTCGCGTGGCATGTATCGTTCCCGCCCCGAAGCCGCTGGCGCGGGGTTGAGTGCCGTCCCGCTCGTCGCACCTGCTGGCGCACTGGTTTACCTGGCGCTCCCGCCTGCCCGGGACTTCTTCACCTCCGGGCTCGAATGGGGTCTGTCCATTTTCTACCTCGCGGCCTTGTGGGCTTCGCTGCAGCGTTGGGCCGAGGGCACCAGTGCTTTGAGCGCCTACTGGTTGGCCTTCTGGGCGGGCCTATCGTGGCTCGTGCGCCCAGAGCTTGCGCTGTATGGCGGGCTGACCGGCATTCTGCTTTTGGCCACGCACCGCAATTGGAAGGTGTGGCTCGGCATCCTGGGTGCAGCCCTGCCTATCCCGGGTACGTACCAGGTTTTCCGCATGGGATACTACGGGTTGGTGACGCCGCACACGGCGGTGGCGAAGTCGGCGTCGGAAAGCGCATGGGCCAGCGGCCTGAACTATCTGCAAGATTTCGTGGGGCCCTACGCCCTGTACCTGCCCGTCATCGTGCTGGCGGCCGCCGGCATCTGGGCTTTCCGTGCGCAGCTGCGCCCAACTGAGCTGCGCAGTTCCACGACGGTGACGTACCTGCTTCTGAGCGCGGTGGTCATCCATGTGCTCTATATCCTGCGCGTCGGCGGTGACTTCATGCACGGCCGCATGCTTCTGTTGCCCCTGTTCGCTGCGCTGCTGCCGGTTTTCGTGCTACCGCTCAAGGGGCTCGTTACCTGGTTGGCTGCGGGCGTGTGCGCGGTGTGGGCTCTCGTCATCGTGCTCAGGGGGCACGACACGGACTGGGATTCCTATGAAAAGACGCTGTCCATCGTGGACGAGCGCGACTTCTGGACCTACGCCACCAACCGTGAGGCAGGCCATCCGCCACGCTCAGCGCGCGACTATCTCACGATGAAGTTCATGAATGGCTACCCGGAGGCGATGAGAAAGCTTGAAGACGGTGATGCCCTCGCCGTCATCTATGTCGAGGATAAAGATGCCGACCGCCTCAACTGGCTCACCGTGCCGCGTGAAGAAGGGCGCGAGCAGGCGCCATCGCTGTTCTTGGTGAACCTTCGTATGACGTCGTCTACTTGAAAGAATGATAGCCGAGCCCAGCACACAATCGAATTGCACACCCCGGCAGTCGAGCGACTGCC
>NZ_CABTZR010000083.1 GCF_902489365.1 uncultured Corynebacterium sp.
AATGCTCAGCTGAAGCGTTTCGGTGCTGATTACCAGCAGGCTGCTGGTGCTGTGGCTCTGATTGCTGCTGGTGCTCTGGCTATCGGCCTGTTGGCTGATGCGTGTGCACCGGGTGCTGACGAGGGTTCCTCCAAGTAATCGAAGCGTGAGGTTGTGTTTCCTCTAAAAACACCGCCCCAGGGAGGTGCGTTAACCTCCCGCTCAACGTGAGAGTTGATATAGCGGGACATTGCTGCTGGGCTTTTATAGCCCGGTGGCGTGGCCTGGCTCATTGCTCGATTTTGTTTGTTTGATAGTTCCGAAATACGATTTGTTATTTCTCATAGTCTTGGGTCTCTACCGAAGCTTTTCCTTTCCTTAAGCTGTACGAGTGGAGGCTCATGGCCACTGGCTTTTGAAGCCGGTGTGCACGTACCCCGTCGCGTAGGTCAGAGGACGCGACGGGGTACATTCGTTTTCTCTGGCCTAGCGGCTTACCTCTTTTGCTTAAGGCAGAGGTAGATGTGTTCTCGTGAGGTACTCCTTGCTAAGCTGACAGTGCTTTTGAGCGTGCTTAGCTGGTGCTCTTTTGGCGCCGGCGGCTTCTAACTACACATCGTCACGGGTGCTTCCTCGTTTTCCTGTTAGTGCTTAGCCCTAATTCCTTTCGTTTCTTGGGTGGTGTGCGGAGGTTGGCTGAGGAGGCTGAGATGCCGCGGTAAAGCGGCGAACCGTCGAACCTGATCCGGATAATGCCGGCGAAAGGGAGGAATCATGAACTCTGTATCTCATGGTGGATCTGTTAATGGCGCATCTGCGAATGGTGCTGCTGCGCCGCGTAATTTGAACTGGCGCGTCGTTGACATCGTGGTCGCTTCGGTGCTGGGTGTGGCGTGCGGAATTGTGTTCCTGGCGTGGAACACGGTGGGCTACGCTTGGTTCCAGGCCATGGATGCGCTCACGCCAGGTCTGGGTGGCATTGCCACCGGCATTTGGCTTCTTGGTGGCGTCGTTGGTGGTTTGATTATCCGTAAGCCGGGTGCCGCACTCTACGTGGAGCTGTTGGCGGCCATCGTGTCGGCGGTCCTGGGCTCCCAGTGGGGTATTAGTACGTTGTACTCCGGCATCGCGCAGGGAATTGGTGTGGAAATTGTCTTGGCCATCTTCCTCTACCGTCGCTTTAGCCTGGGCATTGCGATGCTCGGCGGCATGGCAGCGGGCTGGGGTGCGTTTGTGCTGGAGCTGTTTACCTCCGGAAACCTGGGCAAGACCCTGCAGTTCAACATCATCTACCTCGTCACGCTGAGCATCTCCGGCGCCATTCTGGCAGGAGCCGTGGGCTACTTCGTAGTCAATGCGCTTGCGAAGACTGGTGCGCTGGACCGTTTCGCGGTCGGCCGCGAACAGCACAGTGCTTAAGCAAGCGTTGCTTGTTGTGCGTTGTTTTCTGTGGGTGCTTGTTGATTGTTGATGCTGAGCATTGACTGGTAGCTGAATTAATGGCTGTTGCTTGGTGGCTGGTGGCTGATTCTGATGGCTGATGTGGGTTCGGTAGAAGGGATGTCCGCGGGCGCGACGAAGCTTGTCGCGCGCGGCTATGGCTGGACGCATGCGGGCAGGCGTGCGCCGGCGCTGGCGGATATTGACCTGGATATTTCACCGGGGGAGAAGGTCCTGCTGTGCGGTGATTCCGGGTCCGGGAAGTCCACGCTGCTGGCGGCTATTGCAGGCGTGCTCGGCGGGGATGACGAGGGCACCCGGGTAGGGGAGATTCTTCTTGAGGATGCCTCTGGTCATAGTGAGCCGCCTGGCCGCACGATTCCGGTGGGCCTGGTGCTGCAGGACCCAGACTCCCAGGTGATTGCCGCGCGTGTGGGCGATGACGTTGCCTTTGGTTGTGAGAATTTGGCCTACCCGCGCGAGGAGATCTGGCAGCGGGTGTCGGCGGCGCTGGAGATGGTGGGGCCGTACGTCGATTTGTCGTTTCCCACGGAGCGTCTCTCCGGAGGGCAGAAACAACGCTTGGCCCTCGCCGGTGTGATCGCCATGGGGGCGGGCATGGTGTTGCTCGATGAGCCGACGGCGAACCTCGATCCGGAGGGCGCGCGCGAGGTTATTGAGGCCGTGTCCACCATGGTGGAGCGCACCGGCGCCACTCTTATCGTGGTAGAACACCAGCACGCGGCGTGGAAGGGCGTGCTTGACCGCGCGATTGAGCTGAAGGATGGGCGCATCGTCGCCGACGGTCCAGTCGATTCCGTTGTCGCTAAGCGTTCGCTTAGCGGTTTGCCGCGGGCGCGGGAGATCGGTGGGACGTCGCCAAGCAGCGCTGGGGTAGTACCGGATGTGGCTGTACCGGAGTCGGCGGCGCTGTGGAGCACTGACCTGGTCACCCGCTTCGGGCCGCCGCGCAGCTACGCGCTGCCCCGGGGGATGTCCACGGTGATTACCGGGCCCAATGGCGCGGGCAAGACCACGTGGCTGATGACGGTAGCGGGGTTGCTTCCAGCAGTAGCCGGGGAGATTGGTGTGGCCGAGTACGTGCGGCGGGGGCTGAAAGGCGCGCCGTTGACGTGGAAGTCCCGGGACCTGGCGGACCGCATTGGCTTCGTCTTCCAGAATCCCGAGCACCAATTCGTCGCCCGCACGGTGGCAGAGGAGCTGCGTGTGGCACCCCGTGTCATGCACCGCGAGGTGCCGGAGGGACGCATTGCGGAGCTCGTGGAGGCACTACGCCTGGGGCATTTGCTCAACGCCAATCCGTTTACGCTCTCCGGTGGGGAGAAGCGCAGGTTGTCGGTGGCGACTGCGTTGGTCACGGCGCCGGAGGTGCTGCTTCTCGACGAACCCACCTTCGGCCAAGACCCCCACACCTTCACCGAGTTGGTGTGGTTGCTGCGGCGCATGGCGGATGAGGGGACGACGATTGCGTCGGTGACTCATGATCCGTTGTTCATTTCCGCATTGGGTGACCACCGAGTGGAGGTGAGCCGTGGCTGAGACAACTACCTCGTCGGCCAACGCGGACGACGCTGGTCGGGCCGAACGTGCTGGCCGCGTTGGCCTGCTGCGCGGCGTGAACCCGCTGACCCGTATCTTCCTCATGTTCGTGTGGGTAACCCCGCTGCTGCTCTCTGTGGATTGGGTCTCTGCGGCAATGTCCTTGGCCATGACTTTAGTTTTTGCGCCCTTGTGCGGGGTATCGTGGCCGCGCCTGTTTAAAGCCGGCTGGTTCCTTTTCCTTATCGCCCCATTGTCTGGCATCTCGATGCTGCTCTACGGCGCGCCGGGCGGGCGGGAGTACTTCAGCTGGTGGCTGATTACTGTCACGGACAACTCGATGGAGCTGGCCATCGCCATCACGATGCGCGTGCTGGCGGTAGCGCTGCCCATGGTGGTGCTGGCGCGAGATATTGACCCGACGGAGCTGGGCGACGCCCTCTCGCAAATCCTCAAGCTACCGTCCCGCTTCGTCATCGGGGCGGTGGCCGGGGTGCGCATGATGACGTTGTTCAAATCCGATTGGCAGTACCTGGCCATGGCGCGGCGTGCGCGTGGGCTGACCGACGAAGGCCGCATCAAACACCTCATCACCATGTCCTTCGGGCTCTTGGTGTTGGCGCTGCGGCGCGGGGGCAAGCTGGCCACGGCGATGGAGGCGCGCGGTTTCGGGCGAACCCCGCCGGGTGGTGGGCAACGCACGTGGGCGCGGCCGTCCCGCTTTGTCGGCCAAGACTGGCTGGTGATGGTGGTGGGAACGGGCCTTGCGGCGCTTCCGGTGGTAGTTTCGGTTCTCAGTGGGTCCTGGAGATTCTTCGGACTCTAGGACGACTCTCTCAAAGCTGCACGCTAGACGTACCCAGAAGTGGTGAAGAAATACATGCAGGACGCGGACCGCACGGCCGACCAGGACAGCGGTAAGGACACTGCCCAAACGCACGCCGCCGAGATGGATCGGCTCTTGACCGATGTGGTGGCGCTCGCCGCGTCGCGCAAGCGCCCGATGCGCCCAATTACCGTGCTTATCGACGGCCCCTCCGGCGCCGGCAAGACCTGGACCTCCGTGGCCCTGGCGGAGCGGACTGGGTGGCGAGTAGTCCACCTCGACGAGTTCTACCCCGGCTGGCATGGGCTGCACGAGGGCTCAGAGATGGTCTCGGAACAAGTGCTGCGGGAGAATAACCCGGGCTATTGGCGCTGGGACTGGGAAGCCAACGCGCCGAAGGATTGGGCCAGCTTGGATGAGCGCGACGATCTGATCGTTGAAGGGGTTGGTTCTGTCACCGAGGCCACCGTAGCCGCCGCCAAGGAGCGCGGCTCCGTGGTGACCGTGCGCATCGACGGGCCGCGTGAGAAGCGTCGCGAGCGCGCCCTTGAGCGCGACCCCGGCTATGAAGAGTGGTTTGAAACCTGGGAAAAGCAGGAGCAGGAACACTTCGAGAACCGCGCGGTGGAGGCGGACCTGACCTGGGAGTGGCGCTAGCGGTTGGGGATTTGGGCAGATCAAAGGGGTGGTGGTAGTCTGTCCAAGGTTTCATCTTTATAGGAGATGAAAAGTCTGATCGGTATCTCAACCATCCACTGGGCGAGATTCGTTCTGGACATGCGGAAGGGCCCCGGAGAAGAGCCCCTATTTTTGCATGTTTGGGCGAGTGAAGCGGTCAGTTCAAGCCGAAGTCATAGAGAAAGACTAGATTTATGCCAACTATTCAGCAGCTGGTCCGCAAGGGCCGCCACGACAAGAAGGCCAAGGTTGCTACGGCCGCCCTGAAGGGCTCCCCGCAGCGCCGTGGCGTGTGCACCCGCGTGTACACCACCACCCCGAAGAAGCCGAACTCGGCTCTGCGTAAGGTTGCCCGTGTGCGCCTGACCTCCGGTATCGAGGTTTCCGCCTACATTCCGGGCGAGGGTCACAACCTGCAGGAGCACTCCATGGTGCTCGTCCGCGGTGGTCGTGTGAAGGACCTCCCGGGTGTTCGCTACAAGATTATCCGCGGCGCACTGGATACCCAGGGCGTGAAGGACCGTAAGCAGGCTCGTTCCCGCTACGGCGCAAAGAAGGGACAGTAATCAACAATGCGTAAGAATGCTGCACCGAAGCGTCCTGTAGTTAAGGACCCGGTTTACAACTCCGAGCAGGTCACCATGCTCGTGAACAAGATCCTGCGTGACGGCAAGAAGTCCACCGCTGAGCGCATTGTCTACGGTGCTCTCGAGGTCTGCCGCGAGAAGACCGGTACCGATCCGGTTGGCACCTTGGAGAAGGCCCTGGGCAACATCCGTCCGGACCTCGAGGTTCGCTCCCGTCGTGTGGGTGGCGCTACCTACCAGGTCCCGGTTGAGGTTAAGCCGGCACGTTCCAACACCCTGGCTCTGCGTTGGCTGGTTACCTTTACCCGTCAGCGTCGTGAGAACACCATGATCGAGCGTCTCGCAAACGAGATCCTCGATGCATCCAACGGCCTGGGTGCTTCCGTGAAGCGCCGTGAGGATACTCACAAGATGGCTGAGGCTAACCGCGCCTTCGCTCACTACCGCTGGTAATCCCTGCGGTTTAACCCGCCACACGGCATTATGGCTCGAACAGCGATATCATCGTTTACCTGCGCTGACAGTGCGTGCTCGCGCTCCCTTCGGCGGAGCCGCGCGCGCTAGTCGGTGCGGAACTTAAACCTTAATAGCGTTGTTCGGGCCATTTTTTATGGCGTGGGCTTCACGTCTCACGCTGACGTAGAAGCCTAGACGTGGCAAAATAGACCAAGACCTATCCATGAAGACGTCACACTTAGTTGCGTCAGTGCACAACTGACGCGGGCGTCGACGACAATTAAGTTGGGGTATTAACTGTGGCACAAGAAGTGCTTAAGGATCTGAACAAGGTCCGCAACATCGGCATCATGGCGCACATCGATGCGGGTAAGACCACTACCACCGAGCGCATTCTCTTCTACACCGGTATTAACCGTAAGGTCGGCGAAACCCACGATGGTGGCGCGACCACTGACTGGATGGAGCAGGAGAAGGAGCGCGGCATCACCATTACGTCCGCTGCTGTGACCTGTTTCTGGAACAACAACCAGATCAACATCATTGACACCCCGGGCCACGTGGACTTCACCGTTGAGGTTGAGCGCTCCCTGCGTGTTCTCGATGGCGCTGTTGCTGTCTTCGACGGTAAGGAAGGTGTCGAGCCGCAGTCCGAGCAGGTGTGGCGCCAGGCTGCTAAGTACGACGTCCCGCGTGTCTGCTTCGTCAACAAGATGGACAAGCTGGGCGCTGACTTCTACTTCACCGTTCAGACCATCATCGACCGCCTCGGCGCTAAGCCGTTGGTTATGCAGCTGCCGATCGGCGCTGAGGATGACTTCGACGGCGTCGTCGACCTGATCAACATGCAGGCCATCACCTGGCGCGGCAAGACCGAGATTGGTACCGATGGCACCATCGAGGAGATCCCGGCCGAGCTGCAGGAGAAGGCTGAAGAGTACCGCGAGAAGCTGCTCGAGACCGTTGCTGAGTCCGACGAAGAGCTCATGGAGAAGTACTTCGGCGGCGAAGAGCTGACCGTTGAGGAAATCAAGGGCGCTATCCGCAAACTGACCGTGAACTCCGAGATCTACCCGGTCTTCTGCGGTACCGCTTACCGCAACAAGGGTGTCCAGCCGCTGCTCGATGCCATCGTTGACTACCTCCCGAACCCGCTGGACATCGGTGAAGTCAACGGCACCTCCCTCGACGGTGAGGAGACCCTGACCCGTAAGCCGTCCGTCCAGGAGCCGTTCTCCGCACTGGCCTTCAAGATTGCCGTCCACCCGTTCTTCGGCAAGCTCACCTACGTGCGCGTCTACTCCGGCCAGGCTATCCCGGGCGAGCAGATGCTCAACTCCACCAAGAACAAGAAGGAGCGCGTGGGCAAGCTCTTCCAGATGCACGCGAACAAGGAGAACCCGGTCGAGCACGCCGACGCCGGTAACATCTACGCGTTCATCGGTCTGAAGGAAACCACCACCGGTGACACCCTGTGTAACCCGGACAACCCGATCATCCTCGAGTCCATGGACTTCCCGGATCCGGTTATCCAGGTTGCGATTGAGCCGAAGACCAAGGCTGACCAGGAGAAACTGGGTACCGCTATCCAGAAGCTCGCCGAAGAGGACCCGACCTTCACCGTTCACCTCGATGAGGAGTCCGGCCAGACCGTTATCGGCGGTATGGGCGAGCTGCACCTCGACGTTCTGGTTGACCGCATGAAGCGCGAGTTCAAGGTTGAGGCAAACATCGGTAACCCGCAGGTTGCTTACCGTGAGACCATTCGCAAGAAGGTCGAGTCCCTCGACTACACCCACAAGAAGCAGACCGGTGGTTCCGGCCAGTTCGCAAAGGTCATCGTCACCATCGAGCCGTACAACCCGGATCCGGAGGAGCTGGAAGAGGGCGAGTCCGCAACCTACAAGTTCGAGAACTCCGTCACCGGTGGCCGCGTTCCGAAGGAGTACATCCCGTCCGTCGACGCTGGTATCCAGGACGCTATGCAGTACGGCTTCGTCGCTGGCTTCCCGCTGGTGAACATCAAGGCCACCCTCGAGGATGGCGCTTACCACGACGTTGACTCCTCTGAGATGGCCTTCAAGCTCGCCGGCTCTCAGGTCCTCAAGGAGGCCGTCGCTAAGGCTAAGCCGGTTCTGCTGGAGCCGATCATGGCCGTTGAGGTCGTGACCCCGGAGGAGTACATGGGTACCGTTAACGGTGACATCTCCTCCCGCCGTGGCCAGGTCTTCGCTATGGAAGACCGCTCCGGCGCCAAGGTCGTCAAGGCGAAGGTTCCGCTGTCCGAGATGTTCGGCTACATCGGTGACCTGCGTTCTTCCACCGCTGGCCGTGCAAACTTCACCATGGTCTTCGACTCTTACGCTGAGGTTCCGTCCTCCGTGGCACAGGAGATCATCGAGGAGCGCACCGGCGCCAAGGCCTAACTTTTAGGCCCCTGCCGCAAAGGCGTACATGCGGGGCTGGTAGTCTTCGCCAGTGGAAGACCAGTTCCGCGCCTTGGGGTAGCGGTCGGCTGAGCGCACACGCATGATGTGGGTTGAGCCGGCCGTTACCCTCCCAGGATCCGTTAATTTGATTCTTGTCGAGGGTCAACGTCCGCACGTGTTGGGCGGGGTTACCTCCTATTTAGGCAGTTTGAAAAAACTGCGGCATAAATCTAGGATCGTGTAACTGGCACGTAAGAAAGCGTCATTAGCGCTTATGGGCTTCGGCTCGAAGTGCCAATGGCAATACAAACCACGTGGCTGCGAAATACGTAGCCGCCATAGAGTCCAGGAGGACAAACAGTGGCAAAGGAGAAGTTCGAGCGTACGAAGCCGCATGTGAACATCGGCACCATCGGACACGTCGACCACGGCAAGACCACCACCACCGCAGCGATCACCAAGGTTCTGGCTGACGCTTACCCGGAGGAGAACACCGCTTTCGCCTTCGACATGATCGACAAGGCTCCTGAGGAGAAGGAGCGCGGTATTACCATCAACATCTCCCACGTTGAGTACTCCACCCCGAAGCGCCACTACGCACACGTGGACGCCCCGGGCCACGCCGACTACATCAAGAA
>NZ_CABTZR010000084.1 GCF_902489365.1 uncultured Corynebacterium sp.
GCCCGCGCCTCGGGGGGTGTGCGCGGGCCATCGGTAACCCGGCATCGGGGGGGTGCGCCGGGGCAGGCCGCACTGTATATCGGGGCCTTGCACATCACATTATGACATGCGAGGGAACAGATGACAACAGCGAGCGACAACATTCCTTGAGATCCCTAACACCGTGCCGATACACTCCCGATTCTTCCTGCTAAGAGGTTACGATGAGCAGGGTAACTCGCACACAGACGGCAGGCCTTCCTCGATGACCGGTACCTCTTTTCCCACTGACGGCGCCACCCGCGCGGCCGCGTTTTTCGACTTGGATAAAACGATCATCGCCACATCCTCTGCCTATGCCTTCGGCCGCGAGTTCATGCACAACGGGCTCATTACCCATGCCGAGGCGCTCCAACTGTCCTTAGCTAAGGCCAGCTATATGCTCGCTGGGCACAGCAGTGAGCATATGGACACCACCCGCGATCAACTCGCCGCGATGGCCGCCGGCTGGTCCGTTCAGGAAGTCCACGACATCGCGGTGGACACCATGCACTCAGTGGTCACCCCCGCCATTTATGCGGAGGCACGCGCGCTTATCGACGCCCACCGCGCCGCCGGCCACGAGGTGGTGATCATCTCGGCGTCGGCAAGCGTGCTGGTCGAACCCATCGCCCAGGAACTGGGCATCGAGCACGTCGTAGCCACCGAACTCGCCGAGGAAGACGGCAGGTTCACCGGGGAAATACTGTTTTATTGCAAAGGCGCCGCAAAGGCAGAGGCCTTAGCCCGCATGGCTAAACAGCTCAACGTCGCCCCCGACGCTTCCTTTGCCTACTCCGATTCCGCCACGGACATCCCGATGCTGGAGCAGGTCGGCCACCCCGTTGCCGTGAACCCGGACCGCCTGTTGAAGAAGCACGCCATCGCCCACGGCTGGGAAATCCGCACGTTTAAACACCCCGTTCCGCTCTTCACCGCACCCAGCGCACGCGAATTCGGTATCGGCTCGGCGGTCGTGGCTGGTATAGCCGCCCTCGTCGTCGGCGGTGTTTTCTTTGCGCGGCAGCAGCTGCGCGACTAGGCCGCTTGCGCGATGCCGTCGGCTTCGCGGGCGCCGGCTCCCCAGGCGTCGAAAAGCAGCGTGATAAGTGCCGCCGGATCCTTGTCATAAGCGTCCAGTGCCGCACGATAATCCGCGCGATGACGGTTGAGGTAGGTCTCGGGCACGGCAAATCCCCGCGGATCGAAGCCGGTATGGATGGCCGCCGCGCGCGCGGCGACGAGCGCCACGACGGTGCTGCGCGCGCCGAACAGCGAGCGCGCGGCAATCTCCGCGTGCAGCACCACCGGCAACAAGCGATCGAAGTCTACACCGGCCCCGCGCGTGATGAGCTGCGCCAGCGCCTGCGCCACCGCCGGCTCCTGATCAGGACGGCCCGCGCCGCCGGCTGCGACATCAATCCGGGCCAAGACCTGCAGCGGAGCCCGCGCGAAAGTGCGCACCGTAGCCGCCTGCTTCTCCGGGGCGAGCAGAGAATAAGCACTGACCGCGGGTGGGATACCGTCAGCCTCAAGCGGTGCGCCGTCGATCGCCGCGGCCGCCCGCGCGCCGCGCAACAGCGACTCGGAAGAAATGACGTCGAACTTGCGCAAGCCCGCTGGGCGGCGGTGCACACGCGCTATCGCTGCGGCGGCATTCTCAGCTTTTTCCTTCACCCCAGATAGGGCCATCAGCGGGGTCAGCGGGTCAGAATGCGGCATACCCATTACAATAACGCCGTACCCACTTTGCGGGCCGCACCACATGAACCCTGGAAAGTTCATTACTATGGCCGATATAGATTGCGACAAAACAGTAGGAGTATTAAACCGTGAGCAACGACGGACTATTCACTGACGGGTCCAACAAGTTCGCCCCGAAGGTAGACAGCATCCCCTTGAGCGATGCGGATACCTCCCGCCGTGGCGAAGCATCCATCGGCCAGCTCGTATCCAACGCCACCGAGCAGATGTCCCAACTGGTGCGCTCCGAGGTGGAGCTGGCTAAGACTGAGCTCGCCGCTTCCGCAAAGAAGGGCGGCATCGGCGCGGGCATGTTCGGCGTGGCGGGCACCGTGGCGCTGTATAGCTCCTTCTTCTTTTTCTTCTTCCTGGCGGAGCTTCTTGCCGTGTGGCTCGACCGCTGGGCAGCCTTCCTGATTGTCTTCCTCATTATGGTTGTCCTGGCCGCTATCGTGGCCTTCATCGGCTTCAAGCAGGTCAAGCAGGTCAAGGCCCCGGAGAAGACCATCGAGTCCACGAAGGAACTCAAGAAGCTGGTCCCGGGTAAGGCTGAGAAGTCCATCGAGCGTGGCCTCTACACCTAAACCCTCAGGGTCCTTTCTCTCTCTTTACCGCCCCGCCCCGAGCACATGCGTTCGGGGCGGATTTCGTCTATCTACCCTCCCCTTCGAAAGGCCCGCCCCTATGAATCCCCTGCCTCCCTCCGTAGTGGAGCTTGACGGCCCCTTTGAGCACGAGTTCCTGCACACGCGCGGCATCCGCCTGCACGCCGCCACCGCTGGGAATCCAGATGACCCGCTGGTATTGCTGTTGCACGGTTCTTTCGGCGGGTGGTTCGACTTCCGGAATGTCATTGCCCCGCTTGCCGACGCCGGCTTCCACGTCGCCGCCCTCGACATGCGCGGCTTTGGTATGTCCGATAAACCACCGCTCGAACCCGGCCAGGATATCCGCGTGGCGGTTGGCGATGTCAGCGGTGCCATCCGCGCATTAGGCCACGATGATGCCTACCTGGTTGGCGCGGATACCGGTGGTGCGGTGGCATGGGCGCTGGCGACCGAGCGCCCCGAGCGGGTACGCGGGCTGGTTTCTGTTTCGGCAGCACACCCAACTGATTTGCGCCGCGCTATCGCCGCACGCCCCTGGGATTTCGGGTGGGTCCTCCTGCGCGCAGCGTTGTGCCGCCTGGGAAAGATTGGCGCTCCGAGCCTCCTGCTGCGTAAGTCCACTTACCTCCGGGAGGTGGATCTCGACGCCCTCGGATCCTTCAGCGGCGCCGAGCGCGAGGAGACCTTGCGCCTGCGCGTAACTTCTTCACGCATTGGAAACGTCCGCCGGGGAATTATTTGGAACCACCGGCTGCGCACCGCTGTGGTTCCGCTGAGCTGGCTCGAGCTCACCGTGCAGTGCCCAGCGCTATTCATCCACGCCGATCAGATGCTCTGGCGTCCGGTAGCGCGGCGCGCGGCACGGCGCTGCCGTGGGGACTTCACCGCCACCACTATCCCCAATGCAAAGAACCTGCCCTATCTTGAGAACCCGCATGGTTTCGCCCAAACCATCATCCCATGGCTGCGAGATAGGTAACATTCATTACCCTCAGTGCCCCACCCCTCTCAGGGGGATGGGGCTTTTCTGATTTCTGAGCAAAACCGCAGGTTGAGAGTAAATACCTACCGCTCTATAGCTTTTATCACAGGACATATTTTTCAATTCCTTGTATATGAGACGAGCCACGCGGTAGCTTCATATAAAACCAACATCACAGGTTTTCTACATCTTTCGCACCACGGAGGTCTAAGCCCCATATGACGCTCAAGAAGACACTCGCTGCTCTCTCTGTCGCTACCCTGCCGCTCACCCTCGCGGCCTGTGGCGGCGACAACTCCGGTTCGGACTCTGCTTCCGGCTCCGCATCCGGTGACGGAATCGTCACCGTCAATGGCTCCGAGCCGCAGAACCCGCTCATCCCGGCCAACACCAACGAAACCGGCGGCGGACGCATCGTCGATTCCATCTACGCCGGCTTGGTCTACTACGACGGCGATGGCGAAGCCCAGAACGAGTTGGCTGAATCCATCGAGCCGAACGACGACAACACCGAGTTCACCGTCAAGCTCAAGGAGTCGAAGTTCTCCGACGGCTCCCCAGTGACCGCCAAGAACTTCGTAGATGCGTGGAACTACGCCGTAGCCAACGATCAGCTCAACGCCTCTTTCTTCTCCAACATCAAGGGCTTCGAAGAAGGTGTCAAGGAGATGGAGGGCCTCAAGGTCGTCGATGATCTCACCTTCACCATCGCGTTGAACAGCCCGGAGCAGGACTTCCCGGCACAGCTGGGCTACTCCGCGTTCTACCCTCTGCACGAATCTGCCTTGGAGGATATAGATTCCTTCGGCCAGATGCCGATCGGCAACGGCCCGTACAAGCTGTCCGAGTGGAACCACAACCAGGACGCCACCGTCGTTCCGAATGAGGAATACAAGGGCGGCCAGACCCCGCAGAACGACGGCATTAAGTTCGTCTTCTACGCCTCCCAGGACGCTGCTTACGCCGACCTGCTCTCCGGCAACCTCGACGTCCTCGACGCCGTTCCGGACGCTGCGTTCGACGTCTACGAGACTGACCTCGGTGACCGCGCTGTAAACCAGCCGACCGCCGTGTTCCAGTCCTTCACCCTGGGCGAGAACCTCGAGCACTACTCCGGCGAGGAAGGCGTCCTGCGCCGTCAGGCCATCTCTCACGCCATCAACCGCGAGGAGATCACGGACACCATCTTCAAGGGCACCCGCACCCCGGCCAAGGACTTCACTTCCCCGGTGATGCCGGGCTACTCCGAGGACATCAAGGGCAACGAGGTCCTGAAGTATGACCCGGAGAAGGCCAAGAAGCTGTGGGCTGAGGCTGACAAGATCAACAAGTGGGATAACCCGACCCTCGAAATTGCCTACAACTCCGACGGTGGCCACAAGAGCTGGGTGGACGCGACCACCAACTCCATCAAGAACACCCTCGGCATCGAGGCAGTCGGCGCTCCGTACCCGGACTTCAAGTCCCTGCGCGATGAGGTGACCAACCGCACCATCAAGACTGGCTTCCGCACCGGCTGGCAGGCAGACTACCCGAGCCAGGCCAACTTCCTGGCCCCGCTGTACAAGACGAACGGCTCCTCCAACGACGGTGACTACTCCAACCCGGAGTTTGACAAGCTTCTCGACGAAGCCCTGACCGCCTCCTCCGAGGAAGACGCCATCAAGAAGTACACCGAGGCTCAGGAGATCCTGTTCAAGGATCTGCCGGCTATCCCGCTGTGGTACTCCAACGCCACCGGTGGCTTCTCCGAGAACGTCGACAATGTCGTCTTCTCTTGGAAGTCCCAGCCGGTGTACTACAACATCACCAAGAAATAAGCCTTCCCCTGGCTTTTCCTTACGACCCCCGCAACCTTGGTGGAGCGGGGGTCGCCCCACGTTTTCACCCATAAGTGTGATTCGAAACGCGCTATAGATTTCTCGAAGCGTGGGATCACACATTAGAATTCTCGTAAGCTATGCCCCGCGTCCCGACGCTGGCAAGCACCTGCCCCACAACGAGTAAAGGACCACACTATGCTGCGCTATATCGGGCGCCGAGTGCTCCAGATGATTCCGGTGTTCTTCGGAGCTACCTTGCTCATCTACGCGCTCGTCTTCTTGATGCCCGGCGACCCTGTCGAAGCCCTCGGCGGTGACCGCGGCCTTACCGAGGCCGCCCGCGCCCGCATCGAGGCGGAATACAACCTCGACAAGCCGTTCATCATTCAGTATCTGCTCTATATCAAGGGCATCTTCATGCTGGACTTCGGTACGACCTTCTCCGGGGTTCCCGTAACCCAGGTGATGGCTAACGCCTTCCCGGTCACGGTGAAGCTGACCGTCATGGCCATTATCTTTGAGTCCGTCTTCGGCATCCTCTTCGGTGTCTTCGCCGGTATGCGCCGCGGCGGCTTCTTCGATTCCACCGTGTTGGTCATCTCCCTGCTCGTCATCGCGGTGCCTTCCTTCGTCATCGGCTTTGTCTTCCAGTACCTCGTGGGCATTAAGTGGGGCATCTTGCCGGTTACCGTCGGCGCTAACGCCACCGTAAAGTCCCTCCTCATGCCGGCCATGGTGCTCGGCGCGCTCTCCTTGGCGTACGTCATCCGCCTGACCCGTCAGTCCGTGGCGGAGAACCTGCGCGCCGATTACGTGCGCACCGCCCGCGCCAAGGGTCTGTCCAACGGCGCGGTGACCCGTCGCCACGTGCTGCGCAATTCGCTGATTCCCGTGGCCACCTTCATCGGCGCCGATATCGGCGCACTCATGACCGGCGCCATCGTGACCGAGGGCATCTTCGGCATCAACGGCGTCGGCGGCACCATGTACCAGGCCATTCTGCGTGGTGAGCCGACCACAATCGTCTCCTTCACCACGGTGTTGGTGATCATCTACATCATCGCCAACCTGCTCGTTGACCTCCTGTACGCCGTACTTGATCCGAGGATCCGCTATGCCTAATTTCGAGAAAACTACTCCCTACCCGGGCCAAGAGCACTTCGTCTCGGAAACCGATGAAACGGGTCTCGGCGCGGTCGATGCCGTCAAGGACGAGTCCGCGCCTTCTTCCCAGTGGGGCGAGGCATGGCGCTACCTGCGCCGTCGCCCACTGTTCTGGGTCGCCGCCGTGATGATTCTCGTGGCCATCCTCCTGGCCATCGCACCAGGTCTCTTCACTAGCACCGACCCGCGCCTGTGCGAGCTGTCCAAGTCCCTCGCCCCCGCCGAGCCCGGCCACCCCTTCGGATTCAACCGCCAAGGCTGCGATATCTACGCCCGCGTGATTTACGGTGCGCGCGCGTCGGTAGCCGTCGGCGTCCTCACCACGCTGCTCGTCGTGGTGCTCGGTTCAATGATCGGCGCTATCGCCGGTTTCTTCGGCGGCTGGATCGACTCTGTTCTCTCCCGCATCACCGACATTTTCTTCGCTATCCCGCTGGTGCTCGCCGCCATCGTGGTCATGCAGATGTTCAAGGAGCACCGCACCATCATCACGGTGGTCTTGGTGCTCGGCCTCTTCGGCTGGGTCTCCATCGCCCGCATCACGCGCGGTGCGGTGGTCTCCATCAAGAACGAGGAATTCGTGCAATCCGCGCGCTCCATCGGTGCGTCGAGCTGGCGCATCCTGTTTAGCCACATCCTGCCGAACGCGGCCGCGCCCATCATCTCCTACGCCACCGTGGCGCTGGGTACCTACATCGTCGCCGAGGCCACCCTGTCCTTCCTGGGCATCGGCTTGCCGCCGACGTTCGTGTCCTGGGGCGGAGACATTTCCGACGCGCAGGCTTCCCTGCGCGTCGCTCCGGCAGTCCTGTTCTACCCGGCGGGCGCTTTGGGCCTGACCGTGTTGAGCTTCATCATGATGGGTGACGTCGTCCGCGATGCACTCGATCCGAAGGCGAGGAAGCGTTAATGACTAACCCACTTCTTGAAATGAAGGACGTCCATATCTCCTTCACCACCTCCACCGGTGTGGTTGAGGCAGTGCGTGGCGTCAACATGTCCATTTACCCGGGCCAGTCCGTGGCCATTGTGGGCGAGTCCGGTTCTGGTAAGTCCACCACGGCGATGTCCATCCTTGGCTTGCTGCCGGGCACCGGCAAGGTCACCGGCGGCCAGATCCTCTTTGAGGGCGAGGACATCACTCACTACAACAACAAGCAATTCGAATCGCTGCGCGGTGACAAGATTGGCCTGGTCCCACAGGATCCGATGTCCAACCTCAACCCGGTGTGGCGCATCGGCACGCAGGTCGAGGAATCCCTCAAAGCTAACAACGTCGTGGAGGGCTCCGAGCGCCACAAGCGCGTCGTCGAGCTGCTGGAAGAGGCCGGGCTTCCCGACGCCGAACGCCGCGCCAAGCAGTACCCTCACGAGTTCTCCGGCGGTATGCGCCAGCGCGCGCTCATCGCGATCGGTCTGGCCGCACGCCCGAAGCTGCTCATCGCCGACGAACCCACCTCCGCCCTCGACGTGACGGTGCAGAAAACCATCCTGGATCACCTGGAGCACCTCACCGAAGAGCTGGGTAACGCAGTGCTCTTCATTACCCACGACCTCGGTCTGGCAGCCGAGCGCGCCGAACATCTCATCGTGATGCACCGCGGCCGCATCGTGGAGTCGGGCCCGTCGCGCGAGATTCTGCGCTCCCCGCAGCACCCTTACACCCGCCGCCTTGTCAAGGCCGCCCCTTCCCTCGCCTCCTCCCGCATCCGCGCGGCCAAGGAAGCTGGTGTGGAGGCCAAGGAGCTGAAGTCGGGTGAGGCGATCGGCGCCGCCTCCGAGTCTGGTTCCACCGCTGCAAATTCCGCTGAAGGTTCATCTTCTGCGGCTCAGGCCCCGGTCATCTCGGTGCGCAACCTCACCAAGGAATTCGATATCCGCGGCCAGCGCGGCGGCAAGAAGCTACTGAAGGCCGTCGACGATGTCTCCTTCGACATCCGCCGCGGTACCACCCTGGCGCTGGTGGGCGAGTCCGGTTCCGGCAAGTCCACAGTGGCCAACATGGTGCTGGGCTTGCTGGAGCCGACCTCCGGCACCATCGAGTTCGAAGGCCGCGATACGTCGACGTTATCGAAGCAGGAACTGTTCAAGCTCCGCCGCAAGATGCAGGTGGTCTTCCAGAACCCCTATGGCTCACTGGATCCGATGTACTCGATTTACAAGTGCATCGAGGAACC
>NZ_CABTZR010000085.1 GCF_902489365.1 uncultured Corynebacterium sp.
TCAGACGTGTGCTCTTCCGATCTGGGTTCGAGTCCGGCCGCCCCTGCCACATCACTTCCAAGGAGGGAATCGCCGTGAGCGATGAAAAGCAGCCGAGCACCGGGGCTCCGCGCCCAACCGGCAAGCGTCAGCTCTCTGGCGCAGCGACCACCTCTACCGACTCCTACACTGACAAGCGCGTTGTGCGCGTCGAGGATAAGAAGGAAGATTCCTTCGGCGGATCCGTTGGTTCCTTCCCCGGTGAGGTTGTCTCCGAGCTCAAGAAGGTTGTCTGGCCTACCGGCAAGGAAATGGTTCAGTATGTTCTCGTGACCTTCGCCTTCCTTATCGTCCTCACCGCTCTGGTGTGGGGTGTGGATGCGCTGACCGGCCTCGGAGTTGAAGCAATCCTCGCGCCTTAGTAGAATAATTACATACTTTCATCCCGCCGCCTTCCCGCTAGCTCGACTAGGGGAAACGGCGGGATACTTTTTGCCCTAGTCCGGCCGAGTACCCTGGTGGGGACTAGAAGAATAAATACCAATTTGGAGTAGCAGACAATGAGCGAAGAAAACACTGGCACTTCCCTTGAGCAGGCCATGATCGATAACGTCCAGGAACAGGCCGCGGAGGCGGTCGAAGCTACCGAGGAGGCCCAGCAGCCGCAGGAGGAACTCTCCGCAGAGGAGAAGGAAGCCGCCGAGAAGGAAGCTGCCACCAAGGCTGCCGAAGCCGCTCTCGGTGGCGGCTCGGACGAGGCTGAGACTGAAGGTGAGGGTGCAGGGGAGGCGTCAGCAAGCGCTGACGCGGACGCCGCCGCAGCAGCCGACGCTGAGTACAAGTCCCGCCTGCGCGCCTTTACCCGCGAGCTGAAGAAGCAGCCTGGCCAGTGGTACATCATCCAGTGCTACTCCGGCTACGAGAACAAGGTAAAGACCAACCTCGATATGCGTGCTCAGACCCTCGAGGTGGAGGACTCCATCTTTGAGGTTGTCGTCCCGGTCGAACAGGCCATTGAAAAGAAGGACGGCAAGAAGAAGGTAGTTAAGCGCAAGCTGCTGCCGGGCTACGTGCTGGTGCGCATGGAGCTTAACGACGCTGCCTGGTCCGTCGTCCGCGATACCCCGGGCGTGACCTCCTTCGTGGGCAACGAAGGCAACGCCACCCCGGTGAAGATCCGCGACGTGGCTAAGTTCCTCATGCCGAACGATCCGACGGTCTCTCCGGAAGCTTCCGCAGCAGATTCCGAGGGCGAGCAGGTCGTGGCTATGCCGGAGAAGGAGGCCGCCAAGGCCTACGCGCACGACTTCGAGGTGGGCGAGGCCGTCACCATCCTGTCTGGCCCGCTGGCTTCCGTCTCCGCCACCATCTCCGAGATCGACCCGGAGACCGGCAAGATGCAGGGCCTGGTGTCCATCTTCGGCCGCGAGACCCCGGTGGAGCTCTCCCCGACGGAGATCGAGCGCATCTCCTAAAAAGCGATTTTGAGCTGGGCGCACGGTGTTCTAAACTTGAACGCCGTGCGCTTTTGCGCATCTTGAAACGTTCATCCTCCGGTGGCCCACAATGCGTGAGCATCCGGACGGGGCGCTGTTATTCATCGTGGCGGCACTCCGGTACCACAGGAAAGAGGTAATTCGATGGCTCCCAAGAAGAAGGTCACTGGCCTGATCAAGCTCCAGATCGAGGCAGGCGCTGCTAACCCGGCTCCGCCGGTCGGCCCGGCACTCGGTGCCCACGGCGTCAACATCATGGAGTTCTGCAAGGCTTACAACGCCGCGACCGAGTCCCAGCGCGGCAACGTCGTGCCGGTGGAGATTACCGTCTACGAGGACCGCTCCTTCGACTTCAAGCTGAAGACCCCGCCGGCAGCTAAGCTCCTGCTCAAGGCCGCTGGCATCAAGAAGGGCTCCGGCGTTCCGCACACCGACAAGGTTGGCTCCGTGACCTGGGATCAGTGCAAGGAGATTGCACAGACCAAGTTCGAGGACCTCAACGCTCGTGACATCGAGAACGGCGCCCGCATCATCGCTGGTACCGCTCGCTCCATGGGCATCACCGTTGACGGCGTCCCGGCTAAGTAAAAATTCGATTTAATGCGCGATACGTTCTGTATCGCGCGTGGCAGGGCCAGCTTCGGCCCGCTATCACCACATCAATCCAAGAAAAGGAATTGCACTTATGAGCACCAAGTCCAAGGCATACAAGGCTGCCGCTGAGCTGGTAGACCGCTCCCGCCTGTACCGTCCGATCGAGGCCGCCAAGCTGGCCAAGGAGACCTCCTCCAAGAACTTCGACGCTACTGTTGACGTTGTCTTCCGTCTGGGCGTTGATCCGCGTAAGGCTGACCAGCTGGTTCGCGGTACCGTTTCCCTGCCGCACGGCACCGGTAAGGACGTCCGCGTGGCCGTCTTCGCTGAGGGCGACAACGCTGAGGCCGCTAAGGCTGCCGGCGCCGACATCGTGGGCACCGAAGAGCTGATCGCTGCCATCAACGAAGGCAACATCGACTTCGACGTTGCTATCGCTACCCCGGACCAGATGGCCAAGGTCGGCCGCGTTGCCCGCGTCCTGGGCCCGCGTGGTCTCATGCCGAACCCGAAGACCGGCACCGTGACCGCTGACGTGACCAAGGCTGTGGCCGACGTCAAGGGCGGTAAGATTTCCTTCCGCGTGGACAAGGCTTCCAACCTGCACGCCATCATCGGCAAGGCTTCCTTCGACGCTGAGAAGCTGGCTGAGAACTACGGCGCGCTGTACGATGAGATCCTGCGTTTGAAGCCGTCCTCCGCTAAGGGCATCTACGCCAAGAAGATCACCATCTCCACCACCTCCGGCCCGGGCATCCCGGTCGACGCTTCCGTGGAGAAGAACTACACCGAGTAAGTCGGTCTAGCGTATCGCGCTAAATGACAAAGGGCTTCGAGTTTTATCCTCGAAGCCCTTTTCCTATGCCCTGCCAGTCCCGTGCAGATAGCGGCGGGGATTGTTAGGCGTCGATATCGTCTGGCACCCAGCCCCGGCCGTCTGCGTCCAGGTAGACATTGCGCGCTAGCGGAATCTGGTGAGAGGCAGATTCCAAAATATGCATGAAGTAGCCGGCGGTGTTGGGGATAGCGAGGGTATCGCCCACCGCAATGCCCTCTGGGAAATCGAGCTCGCGGCGCAGGATGACTTCATCTTCGATGCAATATGCCCCCACCACGAACCCGGTGCGTGGTTCGCGGTCCACCGCACCGCGGTCTCCGGCAGTGGGGACGAGGAGCGGGTCGAGCAAGATATCATCCGCCGCGGTACGGCACTGGGTGCGGTTCATGGCGGCGCCGATGAGAGGTAGGCCGTCGGAGCGCTCTTTGAGGAAGCTGACCTCAGCGAGAATGATGCCGCAGCCATCGAGCAGGCTGCGCCCCGGCTCCAAGTGAAGAGAAATATTCCGCTCGCTCAAGGCACGGCCGGCAGGTCCAAACCCGGCTACCTCACCAGAAAGGAGTTGGTCTAACCACTGGCCGCGGGTGGGTGTTTGCCAGAAGGGGTAGGTATTTGAGAGTGGGTCGGACTTCCAGGTGAAAGGCTCACCGGTGCCGACGCGCTGGGCTACGATGCGCTGCTGGTAATACTCCCATTGCTCGCGGGATTCGAGGTAGCTCATGGGAACACCGCCGCCGATATCGATAAAGGAAGCAGGCTGGCCAACTAAGCGGAGGTGCTCGATGAGGGCGATGGCCTCCGCGAGTGCGGTGCGGCGGTCCGATTCGCTATAACCATGCAGGTGTACGTGAACGCCGTCAGCGTGGATGGTTTCGGGCCAGGCATGGCTTTGCCATGCGTGAAGGAGCTCACCGAAGCGCGTCGGCGGAAGGTTATCCGGGTTGGGGGCAAGGCGCGGTGCGACGTGCGCTGTGTGGTTGAGGGCCTTGGCAAGGGCAGCGATGCGCTCGGCTTCCGCTCGCGAATCGCAGGAAATGGTGACTTCGCGGTCGATAGCTAGGCGCAGCAACGCGTCGGTCTTAATAGCCGCGCTGAGGATAATCCGCTCGGGCGCGACTCCACGGTTAAGCACTTGGGCCAGCTCATTTTCACTGGCGACGTCCACGCCCAGGCCAGCCTCGCGGGCGGCGTCGACGAAGCACAAGGCTTTATTGGCCTTACGAGCGAAAAATACCTGTGTGTCCACGCCATGAGAGGCGCCGGCATCGAGGAGCTCTTGGGCGTTGCGGCGCAGCGGCGCGGGGTTGAGCACATTAACGGGCGAGCCATACTCGGAGGTAAGGCGGGAAACTTGCTGTGGGTCGCCCACCAATTCTGACATCCATTCTTCCCACCGGGCGCGCAGCGCAACGGTGCCATGAACGGGTAACGGGGTGGTGTGGTTGGTCATGGGTTTACTACTTTCTCCGCCCAACGGGGGATGTCATCGTGCACGGAACGGTTCAACGAGTCATGGCCGGGAAGCTCAAGCTCATTCATGCGGCCGATTTCCACGACGCCGGGGACATCGTGGAAAGGGGTGGGGATGGCTTGGGGAGCTACGGTGGCATCGATAAGCAGATCAATGCCACCCTGCTTGCGCCAGTGGTCTATCTGGTCCGGGGCGGCGAGGTAGCGGGTATTTACCACGCCGGTGCGGATGAGCTCGAGCAGCCGCCGCGCGGTGACCGGTGGTGGGCCAAAGGCCACGCGCTCGAGGGTGCGCGAGAGCTCACGGAAGCCGGGCATGGGTCCATGAGCCTTGTGCCAGTCCACGCATTCTTGAAAGAGCCCCCGAAACGCCGCGCCCACAGCCGCCGCCGGGGTAAGCGGCCCGGTGCCCTCGGCGGCGTGGAGGGAGGCATCCAGCTCCGCGACGGCATCGCCGGAAAAGTCGTGGCCGTCGAGCACTGCAGCGAGGTCCCCGGTGGAAAACTCACCCATCGATCCGGCGGCCGCCAGGAGGATGTCGCGCAATTCATCGGCATTGTGCACGCCGGCACAGGCGCGCCTTACGTCGGCCGGGATCTCGGGTTGCGGCGTGCCCGGGGCGGGCTTGACCTCCATGAAACGCCCGCTCCGGCTCACCGGGAAGATTACCTCGGCGGTATCGCCATACAATAGGCAGACATCGATGAAGCTCAAGGCAGCACCGCGCACCCCAATCCGTCGCGGGGCACTGGGCAAATCGGCGCCGAAGTAGAGTCCGGTGACCGGAACGCGGGAAGGCTCGTGGACTAAGGCACCGGGGTGGAGGTGATCGTGGCCGGTGCAGACGAGGACTTCGTCGAAGGGCGAGCCATCGACGATGAACCCGTCGTCAGCGGCAGACACCGAACGCACACGCTGGGGTAGGTGTCGAATGCGCACGTGCTGCGGGGCGCGGTGCAGGGCAGCAGCCCACGTATCGGCCAGGAATTGCCCTACCTGCGCGCGCGGCGGGAAGGCATCGGTGGTGGATTCCCCGCGGCGAGTACGCCAAGCGTTGAAGCTATCGTGTGCGGTGGTGACGATGGCGCAATTGACGTTAAGGCGCCATTGCGGCGGCTGCTGCGGGCGATACACCGCGCCGGCGCCGCCGGGGTAGGGATCAAAGACGGTGATATCCACGGGGATGCGGGCGCGCTCGATGAGCTCTTCTACGGCCCACAGGCCGCGTGGGCCGCCGCCGATGATGGCGATGCGGCGGGAAGGCTCCTGCGGACTCACTCTGAATCCCCTCCGACGCGCGCGGCGAGCTCGGGAGGAGAGATATCGAAGTGCTCGCAGACCCAGGAATCGTTGTAGATGGTATCGAGGTAAGGCTGGCCACCGTCGTGGAGTACGGCCACGACCTCAGCACCGGACGGAAGGGCAGGCACGAGACGCTGGAATGCCGCGATGACCGCGCCGCCGGAGGCCCCAGGCAGAAGGCCTTCGGCCTGGGCGAGGCGACGGGCTGCCACAATGGCATCCAGATCAGGCACACGCTCTACTGAGGACGGCGAGAATTTGGTGGATAGATCGGTGACAATGCCAGCACCATAGCCCGGCAGCATGCGGGTGCCGCGCTGGCCCCCAAACAGCACGGAGCCTTCGGCATCGACACCGATGGTCTCCGTATCAGCGCCAAGCTCAGTGAGCTTTCGCACGCAGCCGCCGAGAGTACCGGTGGTGCTCATAGCGACGAGCAAGTGGGTGGGCGCCTGTCCGAGCTGGTACACGATTTCCGTCATCGTGCCTTCGGCGTGGGCGTAAAAGGCGGCCTCGTTGGAGTACTGGTTGAGATTGAAAGAATCGGGGATCTCTTCTAGAAGCTCGGCCACGCGGGTGCGGCGAGCGGTGAGCCAATCGCCGGTTTCCGGGTCCGGGTGATCCAGCAATTCTACGTGGGCGCCGTAGGCCCGCATCGTGGCCACGGTGGAGGAATTGACGCGCGGATCGACCACGCAGTGGAATTTCATACCCGCAAGGAGGGCCTGGCGGGCCAGCGCCATGCCGAGGTTGCCCGAGGAAGACTCCACAAGTGTGGATCCGGGGCCTATGTCACCGGCGTCAAGCGCGGCTTGGATGAGTGCGCGTGCGGTGCGGTCTTTGGCGGATCCGCCCAGGTTGAATTGCTCTAGCTTGAGGTAGAGGTGCACATCGGTACGGGGATTAATGGCGTCCACGCACATCAGCGGGGTATGGCCGATAGGTGGTTGGGCTTGAGAATGAATCCGTGGGCGCATCATTAGCCCCATGGTAGACCTCTGCCTGCGGCTTTTGCTGCCGGCTTAGTCTTTGATCTCCGCATAGGCATCGGGGGCAGCTTGGCGCGATTCCTTGCCGCAGCCGGCAACCCACTGCCAATTAAAGGGGTTGGAGGCGGCATCGGCATCCACCAAGGTGTCCCACAACCATTCCTCGCATAGGCGCCAGTGAATGCCCAAGTTCTTCGGGAGGAACGAGCCCACCACCATGCGCACGCGGTTGTGCATATCAGTGTTAACGGCGTCAAGACCCCCGCTCGCTTGCGAGCGGGGGTCTTTTCCCGTTTCTAGTGCTGGATTTGTGCAGGGTTCCGGCACTTTCCTCACTGACAGGTAAAACACAGGCAGGTTCGATGGGCTTTCAAGGAATGTATCGCATAATAATCCTTGTGCGTTTGAGAGAGGCGCATGAGAGATAGAGAGAACACCCTGAGTCTTGCAGGGCGGGCGGCGTGAGAAACCGCCTGATAGACAAGACCCCTTACAACGTGGGTTCCAGATTTCACTGGGACCCACGTTGTACTGTGTGCGGAGACTTTAGCCCCAGCTGGATTTAACCCCCAGCGCACCTGAGGCACGTGACTAGAGGAGGGGAAGGGGGACCAGACTAAAGACACCATATGCAGCGCTGGATCGAGATAAGCCCAGGTGAATGTATGCGCTCCTTTGCATAAGGTGTCATTGCTTTGGTCCCTGTGCCCCAGGCCGCAGGCTCTAGAGGCGAAGACTGCTCTAGGGCCGCGGCCTCCCTTTCATCCAGTACACGGACCAGATGACGTCTTCGCGCGGAACGCCCCAGTCGTACACGGCTAATGAGCGCACAGCTTTTGCGAGATCCCCTTCGCCGGAAACCCATACCGAATCTGGCGCGGTATCGAGTGTGAAACGGGAGCAGAGAAGTTGTCTGGCGCGTGTGCAGTGTTCGTCATGTGGAGCCAGGACCATGGTGAGTGAGCGGACCTTGCCGCGCCACGTCTCCTCCAAGCCGTCTTCAACTTCAGCGTCGTCTGTGATCATGGCAACGACGTCGACTGCGCCCAAGGTTTCCGGTGAGAAGGCTTCGTAGTGCTCGAGGATGTGCCACAGCGCCGGTAGAGCAGAGGCATCCGCGAGTAACAGTTGTGACTTCCTAGGGGCCCGCCACAGTGCTTGCCCGGTATATATTCCGGCGGTATCCCCGGGTTGGGCATTGAGGATCCAGCGTGAGCCCGGGCCATTATCGCCATGGGTCACCACGTCGACATCGATGGTGCACGCTTCTTGGTTGAGCTTGCGAATTGTGTACCAGCGCAATGCTGGGCGAATGTCGTCGGGCAATCGGGTGACGGCGGCGCGAACATTGGCATCGTCGACCGGGAAGGGCGAAAAATCCTGCTCGTCTTGGGGCATGAGGAGCCCAAAATACTCGTCAGGCCCGGCTAAGGGGTAGTCACTAAAAGCCGGCGAGTGAAAAGTTAAACGGTGCAGTCGCGGCTTGAGGCGGGTGTTCCCGGTGAGGGTTACGGGAAGTAGGCGGTGATGCGTCAAGGGAATTGATCCTAGGTAGAGGTCAAATTTGAAACCATCATAACGTGCAGGTTAGGCTAGCCTCAAATAAGTTAGGGGGTGCGTTTGTGTGCGTGCTCGTTCCCACTGAAGGAAAGGTTTTTCCATGGTTGCTATCA
>NZ_CABTZR010000086.1 GCF_902489365.1 uncultured Corynebacterium sp.
CAAAGTCAAACCCGCCGAACAAACATTGCCCGAACATCTACCACCAGTTAACCAAACGGCTACCTCGCGGCGACCTCGATAAATATACGCACACCCCCAACAAACAACAAATCCCCAGGAAGAGGCACTTTTTGCGCTCGTCCTGGGGCGGTTTTCTGGCTGTCGGGAAGTCCACCTGAATGTGAATAGCTAGTGGTAACAGGCCAACAGCCCATCCGGGCCATCAATAACGGTAATTGGGGTTTCGAAGATGGGCGTGAGAATCTCATCGCGCATGATTTCCTCCGGACTACCGAAGGAAACGATGCTCCCGTCCTTGGCCGCACAAATATAGTCGGCATAGCGGGCAGCGAAGTTGATGTCGTGCAACACGATGATGATCGTGCGGCCGAATTCCTTGGCGGCCTTTCGCAGGTGCTTCATCATCTCCACGGAGTGTGAGATGTCGAGGTTGTTGAGGGGTTCGTCGAGAAGCACGTAATCCGTTTCCTGGCAGAGCACCATCGCTACGTAGGCACGCTGCCGCTGGCCGCCGGAAAGTTCATCGAGGTAGCGGTTCTCCAATTCACCAAGGCGGAAAAAGTCAATGTAGCGCGAAACTACCTCTTCGTCTTCTGCAGTCAGACGCCCCTTCGAGTAAGGGAACCGGCCGAAGCTCACCAGCTGGCGCACGGTCAGCTTGGTAATGAAGTGGTTCTCCTGACGCAGGATGGAAAGGATCTTCGCCAAGTCCTGCGATTTCGTGGAGGACACGTCGTAACCGGCGACCTCGATGGTGCCTTCGTCGACGTCGAGAAGCCGGCCAATCATCGTCAGCATCGTGGACTTGCCCGCGCCGTTCGGCCCAATCAGCGCAGTGATACCGCCGGAGGGGATCTCCAGATCAATGGGGCCGATGTTGGTTTCACCGGAGTAGGACTTGGAAACTTTGGAAAGCTTGATCACAGCTTGCCCTTTCGCAGAATGACCAGAAGGAAGACGCTGCCGCCCACCAGCTCAATAATGATGGAGACCACGCCCTGCGCGTAGAAGACGTGCTGCATGAGGAAGTAGGCACCGGTGAGAACGGCAAAGGCCGTGGCGATTGCCATTGGGAACAAAAAACGGTGGTCATACGTCTCCGCTGCCTGGTAGGCCAAGGTTGCCACGAGGAAGCCAAGGAAGGTCATGGGCCCTACAAGCGCGGTACTTGTTGCCATAAGGATGGAGACCAAAATCAGCGTGTAGATTGCATTGACCTTGTGGTTAACACCAAGGTTCGTCGCAGCATCGCGTCCTAGCGCAAGCACGTTAAGCTGCCGGGAGTTCAGGAACATCAACAGCGTCACCGCGAGAACCAACGGTATGGCGATGGGATAGTACTCGCTCTCCGCGTTGTTTACGGAACCAAAGAGCCGCGCGGTGAGCACGTCGAATTCACTGGGCGTGAGCATGCGCTGCATAAACGTCGAGAGCGATCCCAAGCCCCCACCGATAATGATGCCGACCAGCAGCATCGCATGCATGTTATTGCGGCGGCTGGTCAGCAGCCACGAGTACAGCAAGAGCGACAGACCCACCATGAGTACAAGCTGAAGAAGGAAGGTCCCCATGTTGCGGGCCTGAGTTAGGCCGGAGGCGCCAAGGAAAAAGATCGTGGCTGTATTAATCGCGACGTACAGGGATTCAAACCCCATGATGGAGGGAGTAAGGATCCGGTTGTTGGTCACCGTGTGAAACGCCACCGTTGCGACTGCTTGGCACACGGCGACAACTGCCATGGCGGTCACCGCATCAGCGCGGCGGCGCGCAATAAGCCACCACTTTCGGGTCCCAAAGTCCATGGGGTTGTCATAGGCCAAGAGACCGAAGGCGAAGACCAGCCCGGCGACGATCAACGCGCCGAGGATGATCCAGTACTTTCGGGCCGCGGCCGCAGACTGGAAGCTGCCCACGTTTCGCCGGGAACGCGAAGCTTTCACATGTTCCTTCGTCGCAGGGATAGAGATACTCACACTCACTTGGTCGACCTCACGATCAAGACGACGAACACGATAGCACCCACAATGCCCAGGATGACTGATACGGGCATCTCAAACGGGGAGATAATGGTGCGGCCAATCAGGTCACACAAGGTCACGGTGGCGATGCCAAGTAGGCAGACCCACGGGAGGTTGGAGCGCAGGTCATCGCCGCGCACCAGGCTTACGACGTTGGGCACGATGAGCCCAAGGAACGGCAGGGCACCGACGACGACGGTGACCACGCCCGTTGCCACCGCGATGAGGCCAGTTCCCAGCAGGATCATCCGTTGGTAATTCAGGCCGATATTGGTGGCGATGTCCTCCCCTAGCCCGGCGACGGTGAGTTTGTCCGCATAAACGTAGACAGCAATGAGCACAAGCAACACGACCCACAGCACCTCGTACTGTCCTTCATAGACAGAAGTAAAAGATCCCATGAACCAGATTCCGAGCTGCTGCAAGGTATCCGTCGCTAGCGCCACGTATGACGATACCGCGCTAACGACAGCGCCCAGCATGATGCCGATGATCGGCACGATGAGTGAGGAGCGCAGCGCCACGCGGCGAAGGAACGCGAAGAAGACCATGGTTCCCACAAACGCGAAGGAAACCGAAATGACCATTTTCACCAGCACGGATGAGTGCGGGAAAAGGATAAGCGAAAAGAGCAGGCCCAATCCGGCCCACTCGGTGGTTCCCGTCGTCGTGGGTTCCACGAAGCGGTTTTGGGTCAACAGCTGCATGACCAAACCGCTCATCGCCATCGCGGCGCCCGCCAAGACGAGCGCCACGGTTCGCGGTATGCGGGTGGTGAAGAACATGGACCAGCCGTCCTCATTATCGAGGATGCTGTACTCCCCCACCATGAGGGAAAGGATGAGCAGCGCGATGACGCCGAGCACGCCGAGACCCAGCTTCCAGGTCAGCACAGGTCCGCGGGAGTTACGCGGGCTGACAGCTGAGTGCTCTGCCGCAGCGCTGCTCTTCACCGTCACGGTTTAGTCTCCTCCTTGGCTGCCGAGAGAGTTGTTTAGGCGTTGGCCTTCTCGAAGGCGTCGGCAAGCGCGTTCAAGATCTCGGTGTAGGTAATGATGGACTCATCAATGTAGGTGTCATTCGGCGCCACGTAAACGTTGCCTTCCTTCACAGCGGTAACGTTCTTGAGCGCCGCGTTGTCCTTGACCAGCTTCTCGCCCGGCGTGACATCCTGGCCTTCCTTGGAGATAGCGGAATCACGGTCCATGACGAGGATCCAATCCGGATTGGATTCGGCAATGGCCTCAACGGAGATATCGTCACCCTCGTGGTCATCGGAGGCGTTGGACACCTCCAGGGCCGGGGTCAGGCCAAGCAGCTCAAAAACCGGGCCGTACACACGCCCGATGCCGGGAGCGATGTAGCCGATTTCACCGCCAGAGGTGTTCACAGCCATGACCTTCTGCTCTGGGTTGTAGGCCTTCTTAGCACGCTCAGCAGCGGCGTCGAAATCCTCGATGAGCTTCGCAGCATCCTCTTCATGGCCGAAAACCTGGCCCAGGGCCTCAGTGTGGCGCTTGAGCTCGTCGAAGAAGTCTTCGTCATCGCGCGGCTCGAAGTCAAGCACCGGGACATCCTCGAGCAGCTTCTCAATATCTTCTTGGTGCTGCTCGAAGCGCTGGCCGTTCCACACGACGTCCGGCTCTGCAGCTACCAGACCTTCAAGGTCCGGCTCCTTGTGGGAGCCCAGATCAACCTCGACCGTGTCCTTGTTGTAGGTGTCACGCAAGGACTTCGGCACTAGCGGCAGCGGTGCGGCAGCAAGGTCGATATCCCACTGCGCCAGGACAGAAAAGGCGCGGTTATCCGTCACCGCAGGGTTCTCCACCGGGAGGGTGACTTCCTTCGAGCCGAAGTTATCCTCCAGGGCGATGGTGGAGGCGCCTGCCGCCGCGGATTCGGTCGGCTCAGCGGTCTCCTCAGACTGGCTGGAAGAGCAGCCGGTGAGAGCAAGCGCTGCGACCGAGAGAGTGGCGGCAACTTTGGCGGCGGTCGTGCGCGAGGCACGGCGAGAAAGGTTAAACATAGCTTCCTTGCATATTAGGTGTGGCTAACCACAGTTGGCAAATAAGGACAGCGCCTAACCTAACTCAAGTAAGGCTTACCTTTCAAGCACGCTTATGTTTCCTAATTTATGACGGGGGTAGCAGACCACCACCTGCCACCCCGTGACATGCCTTTTAGAACAAAATATTTACGCTTAGCCTTCCCCCTTCTCCGCGATGAGATCACTCACCGACACTGGCCCTTCCCTATCAAAATCCTCCCGCACCGCGCGGCGGAAATTCGGATCCGCCAAGAAATCGAGGGCAACCTGTGCCAAACCCGCCGCCGAATCAACGGCCGCATCTGCCGCCCGCGGCGTGGCAGCCCAGCGTGCAAAGTCCTCCGTATGCAGAGCCACGTCAGTTGGCGATACCTTCACCATCGGATGCAGACCAGGCACGAGGTGAGAGACATTGCCAAAGTCAGTCGAAGCAGCCACCGTATCCGGCACCGTCCCAGCGGGCAGCGCGGTGCGTCCGCGGCGCGCCTGCGTGGCCGACCACCGCTCCACCAGCGCCGCGTTGTTGCGCACGGGCAGGGTCATCGGATGCTCATCCCAATCCACGTCCACCTCTACACCGGCCATAAGTGCAGCGCCCCGGACGATGTCTTCCACCCTGGCGGACAGATCCATGAGTGTGCGCGTCCCCAACGAGCGCACGTAAATAGTCATATCCGCCGCGCTCGGGATGATGGAAGGCCGATCGCCACCGCCCATGATGGCGTGTACTCGATCCGATGGCGGCATTTGCTGCCGCATAAGCCCAATCCCCTGGTAAGCCAGGCTCGCAGCATCAAGGGCGTTGCGCCCCATGAAGGGCTGAGAGCTGGCGTGCGCGGCCACGCCACGATAGGTCACGCGTAGGATGCGCCGGCCCACCCAGGCATGCGCGCCAATGTCATAGCCAAAGCCATGGATCATCACCGCGGCATCCACGCCGTCGAGGCTGCCTCCACGAATCATGTATTCCTTGCCGGAATGCCCTTCCTCCGCTGGGGTCCCCTGGAGGAGGATGCGGCCGGACATGGGAGGGGCGTCGTCCAGCACGGCAGTAGCCGCCAAGAATCCAGTAACGCCCGCCGCGGCAATGACGTTATGCCCGCACGCGTGCCCGATCTGTGGCAGGGCATCGTACTCCGCCAGGATGGCCACGGTGGGATGCCGTTCAGGGTCGAAATCTGCACTCTGCCAGGAAGCCTCGAACGCGGTCTCCACGCCGTAGACCCCGCGGCGCGTGGAGAAGCCGTGCTCTTCAACGATGTCCGCGAGCACCGCCATAGAGCGATGTTCTTCGAAGGCCGTTTCAGGGTGAGCGTGCAGGTCCGCGACGATGTGCGCGGCCTTCTCCCGCAAGGCCTCAGCCCGCGCGGCCACCGCATCCCAGAGCTTCGCTTGGCCTGGGTAGTCCTCTCCCTGTTTTTCCGGTGGTGCTGCAGACGCCACGCGCTTGGCGACGCCCTCCTCCATCGCTTCCAAATACGCTGTCGATGGATTGTTGCGTTGATTCATGCGCTTAACCAATCATGACGTTGTTGCCCGGTCCCAACGGAAGATCTACGTAGAACCAGATGGCCAGCAAGATCGCCCACGCGGTAAAGAATGGGACCACGAAGGGCACGAGGCGCGACATCAGCGTTCCCAGGCCTGCCTCGCGTTCATAGCGCTGTAGGAAGCCAAGCATGACAATCATGTACGGGTTCAGCGGGGTGATGATCTGGGTTGCGGAATCGCCCACGCGGAATGCGCCCTGAATAAACGCCGGCTCATAGCCCAGCAGGGCAAACATGGGAACGAAGACCGCGGCCATGAGCGTCCACATCGAGGATCCGGAAATAATCAGCAGGTTCAGGCAGGACGCCAGAGCGATGAAGGCGAAAATAGCTGGGAAGCCGGTAAGCCCGATGGATTCGAGGAAGGCAGCACCCTTCACTGCAGTGAAGGTGCCGATACCGGTCCAAGAGAACAGGGCCACGAATTGGCCCAGGATGAAGGCCAAGATGAGGAAGCTCATCATGTCCTTGAGCGCGCCGATCATCATGTTCACAACATCGGTGATTCCCTTGACCGTGCCGACAACCTTGCCGTAGACCACGCCGAGCACCAAGAAGTAGGCGAAGACGATAAAGACAATGGAGTTCAGCAGCGGGGACTTGGGCAAGAAGCCGCCCTCTTCATTGCGCCACGGCGATTCTGGCAGAAGGACTGCGAAGAGAATGATGGCGGTGAGGATGACCGTGGCCACACCGGACCAGATGAGGCCCTTGGACTCGGCTGGGCGCAGCTCAGCGGTGAGCTCCTCGCCGTTCTCGTCGCGGTCGCCGCGCTCGGCGGTATCCTCAGGATCGATATCTTCCTCGGTGGGAACTTCCTGCTTCCACATGCGCGGCTCGATGACCTTATCGATGATGAAGCCGGCAAGCACACCGAGCACGATGGAAGACGCCACGTTGAAGTAGTAGTTCGACATGGCGTTAACCGGAGCGAACTCGGTATTCGGCAGGGTCTCCATGACCGCGGTCGTAATACCCGCGAAAAGTGCATCCAGGGAAGTTGGCACCAAGGATGTGGAATAGCCAGCGCCCACGGCGGCGAAGCCGCCGATCAGACCGGCCACCGGGTGGCGGCCCGCAGCCTTGAAAACCATCGCGGCCAGCGGCGGGACGATAACGAAGGCAGCATCCGCCATGACGGAGGCGGTCACACCGATAACGCCGACGGCGTACGGAAGCAACCACGGCTTCGCGGAACCGAAGAGCTTGCGAATCAACGCAGAGAGCATGCCGGAGCGCTCCGCGACACCCACGGCCAACATGATAGGCAGCACCGTCACCAGCGGCGGGAAGTTGATGTAGTTCTCACCCATTGTCGTGGTGAACCACGTCAGCCCCTCACCGGTGAACAAGCCTTTGACCGGCTGGATCTCATCCGAACCGGGCACCTTAATCTCGACGCCCATCTTCGCCATGATGGTGGAGAGAACGCCTGTGATCAGGAAAAGAATCAGGAAGATGGTGAAGGGCTCCGGCAACTTGTTGCCGATGTACTCGACACCGTTGAGGAACTTATCCAGCATTCCCCCGCCGGACTGTTGGCTCGATTTTTGCTCGGCCTTGGCGGGATTTGCTTTCGACTTCTCCGTGGTGCCGGCGCCACCTTGTGGCACTGCATTGGATGGGCTGTTCATGGGTACTCCTGTCGTAGGGGTCAGTCCCAGTGCTCCACGTCACACTGTTGGGGAAAGGCTACCACGAGAATGTAACTTGGGTAACAAATATTTTCCTTCTTCGGCAGATTTTGTACGGCCAGAGCTACTCCGACTCCACTTTCTCGCTGCCCGCTCACCTCCGCATACCTACAGGCTCTCCCCAACTACGCCCACGGTAAATAGTGGCCAAAAATCGCCAGTTTTTAGCCCCTTATCTACCGTGAGCGTCGACAGATTGCCCGATCGTTCCGCTCCCACGCTCAGCTTCGTCGCCACTCGCTGGCACCAGCCCATAAAGCCGCGCGAAAGGATCCCACCCGGCGTCGCGGTGTGGCTCATATTCCGCAAAGTTGGCAGCGTCGATGGCAGCACTGTCTGATACGAGGCGCGCAATGAGCGCGACAGTCATATCCATCCCCGCCGCCACGCCTGAGGAGGTCCATCGATTGCGGTCGTGCACCCACCGCGCCTCCGGCCGCCAGGACACATCGCCCCCGAAGGACGTGGCCCAGCTAAAAGCACGCTTATTGCTTGTTGCGGCGTAGCCCTCCAAGAGCCCGGCCGCCGCTAAGACCGCAGAACCCGTGCACACGGAGGCGATCCAAGGTGCTTGTACACCCGCCTCACGAAGCCACGACAGAAAAGATTCGTCTTCTACGAGCTTCCGGGTTCCCTTTCCGCCCGGGACGAGGAGGGCATCGGCCGGCTCAATCTGCCCATAAGAAACTGTCGGCACCACTTCCACGCCGTGCGAGCTAGCAACTGGCCCACCATCCGGTCCTGAGAAAACCACGGTGACGTCAGGCACCGCTTGAAGCAGCTGGACGGGTCCGAAGACGTCGAGAAGCTCAAAGCCCTCAAACAAAACGACCGTAATGCGGAGAGATTCGGTATCCATGCGGCCATCCTAAAGCAGGCCGTAGTGCTGCTGACGAACATCCGGGACCCGGGTTCAATTCCCGGCGGCTTCACGACCATTTAAGCGGCTTCAGGGACATTTCGTGTGGATAAACCGGGACGGATGTCCTGTGCAGCCTGGGCTAATGCG
>NZ_CABTZR010000087.1 GCF_902489365.1 uncultured Corynebacterium sp.
GACTTGTCGTAGTACGTGGCGTGGCGGTAGCTCTTGCCTTGCGGGGATTCGAAGAATCCGCCCTTGGAGTCGGGGTCGGAGGAGGCAATGGCCTCGCTGGGCACAACCCAGACGGAGGTTCCCTCGTTGCGCCGGGTGTAAAGGTCACGGGCGTTGCGCAGGGCCATCGTGGCATCCGGTGCGTGGAGCGAGCCGGCGTGGACGTGAGAAAGGCCGCGGGAGGAACGTACGAAGACCTCCCACATGGGCCAGTTAGAGCTAGACATGGAATCTTCCTTAAAGTCTCGAAGCTGGTTGGGCAGTGTGCTTAGGGGCTAAGCGATGAGCGAGGTATCAGCCGAGTGGTGCTTCTCGGCGTAGGCTGCGGCAGCCTCACGGACCCAGGCGCCATCGGCATGCGCTTGACGACGTCGCTGCATCCTCTGCACGTTGCAGGGGCCTTCGCCCTTGATGACGGCCTTGAACTCGGACCAGTCGAGCTCGCCGAAGTCATAGTGGCCGCGCTCTTCGTTCCACTTCAGGTCCGGGTCTTCGAAGTGCAGACCAAGGGCCTCGGCCTGCGGAACGATCATGTCCACGAAGCGCTGGCGCAGCTCGTCGTTGGAGAAGCGCTTGATGTTCCATGCCATGGACTGCTTGGAGTTCGGGGAGTCATCATCTGGCGGGCCGAACATCTGCAGTGCTGGGCCGTAGAAACGGTTGATAGCTTCCTGCGCCATCTGCTTCTGCTCTGGTGTTCCGTGGGACAGCTCGTAGAGGATCTCCCAACCTTGGCGCTGGTGGAAGGACTCTTCCTTACAAATGCGCACCATGGCGCGGCCGTACGGAGCGTAGGAGGCGCGGCAGAGCGGAACCTGGTTGCAGATGGCAGCGCCATCCACCAGCCAGCCGATGGCTCCGATGTCGGCCCACGTGCGCGCCGGGTAGTTGAAGATGGAGGAGTACTTGGCGGTGCCGTCGAGCAGCTGCTGTACCAGCTCGTCGCGCGAGGTGCCCAAGGTCTCCGCAGCGGAGTAGAGGTAAAGGCCATGGCCAGCCTCATCCTGCACCTTAGCCATGAGGATGGCCTTGCGCTTGAGCGAAGGTGCGCGGGTGATCCAGTTGGCCTCCGGCTGCATACCGATGATCTCGGAGTGCGCGTGCTGGGAAATCTGACGCGTCAAGGTCTTGCGGTAGGCAGCTGGCATCCAGTCGGTGGGCTCGATGCGGGAGTCTTCGGCGATGAGCTCGTCGAAGCGCTGCTGTGCTTGTGCGTCATCCGCGGCCGGGACGGCGGCGAGTGTTTTCTCTGATGGGGTCATGGGAGGAATCGTTCCCTCTCTGCTCAGTGTCGGCTGTGTGATACTTACTGACTGGTTGGTCAGTATATGGCGCAGGTGTGAGCTATGTCAACCATGTTTGTGAGCTGCGCCCTACTTGGTGCGGTTCTGGGGCTTGGCGGGCAGCACGCGGAATGTGCCGCGGAATTCGGCGATGGGCTTTCCCTTGATGCTGAGGGTGACGTCGACAACGCCATTGCGGCCCCAGGCTCGGCGGGTAATTCCAACTCCGTCAACGACGTCCCCGTCAAAGGCTGGGGCGATGTAGTGGATCGAGTTGTGGGCGGCTACGGCCAAATCACCACCGGAGTTGCAGGCGCCGGCGAAGATGGAATCGGCGAACATGTACAAATAGCCGCCTTGGGCCGTGCCGTGCCCATTGCACATTTCCGGGCGGATGGTGAAGTGGCCTTCACACCTGCCGAGGTCCAGCGCGGTAATTTTCGCGCCAATTTCCGCAGTAGCGCGGTCGTCATCGAACATGGCGCGCACGTGGGCGAACTCGGGGCCTTCGGCGACGCCGGGGGCAAGGATGGGGTGTTCGGTGCTCATGGGAATATCTCCTTGGGAGGGCCTTCCGTAGTGCTACCGAGGGAGCAGGTAAAGGAGTGTGGTGGCTCACTAGTCTAACGGCGTCCAGGGCTCTCTGCTTGAATGGACTGCGTGAAGAATGAGAAATCCGCTGTCCAGGGCGCGGCACGTGGCCGCCCCGGCTACTCCCGTGAAGATGTCATTCGTGCAGCTGTTCGCGCTTTTACCGCCCGCGGCTACGACGCTACGTCGATGGATAACGTGGCGAGTGAACTGGGGATTTCCAAGTCTGCGCTGTATCACCACATTTCCTCGAAGGAAGAGATTCTGGAACTCACGGTGGTGCAGGCGCTCAGCCGTTTGGAGGCGGTCGCGGAAGAGATGGCCGCAGCCGATGTGTCGGCGGGGGAGAGGGTGCGAGGGTTGTTGCGAGGCTCGATTGAGGTGCTGTGCTCCGACCCGAAGTCTGTCGCGCTCTTGCTCCGTTTGCGTGGAAACTCCGAGGTGGAGCGGAGCGCGTTGGAGCGCCGCCGTATGCTGACGCGTTCCGTGGTTCCGCTGGTGGAGGAGGCTCAGCAGGAGGGGGCTATCCGCTCCGACATTGAGGCTCCGCTGTTGACCCGCATGATTTTCGGAATGATCAACTCCACGTCCGATTGGTATGAGCCGGAGGGGCGGCTTGACGCCGAGGAGCTGGCCAGCACCTTTGAGCGTGTTGTTTTTGGCGGCCTAGCTCCGCAAGCGATGGGCTAGTCGCAATGGGCGAGTAGTTGATCGGCTAGTCGGAGGCGAGCGTTTCGCTCCGCCGTTGGGGCTCCATATGGGGGTGGGGGCTTCTTTTGGCTGTGAAACCGCCGTGGCCTGCGATGATGTGTTGCGCTTCAAAAACTTAGCCTAATTGTGTTGTCTATCACCACAATGACCTGTAGTGTACGTCACAAGACTTACCCAACCGAACGGTAAGTAATTAGCGTACTTTTGTGCGTTGTCCCAGCTAACCAACTTCTTGCAGCACTTTCGAGGGAGCTTAAAGGGTGTGGAATTTCCCTCTCCTCGAAATGAAAGGCAAATGACGTGACCGCAACGTTTGACATCTTCTCTGACCACCACGGCCCGCAGATGGGCATTGAGTACGCTTCTCGCGATGAGATCATCGCGCTGCAGACCGCGCGCGCGAAGAACGAGCTTCGCCACGCGTACTACAACGTCCCGCACTACCGCCGCGCGTTTGATGAGAAGGGCGTTCACCCGGATGACTTCAAGGAACTCTCGGACTTTGCGTTGTTCCCGTTCACCGACAAGGAAACCCTTCGTGCGGAGTACCCCTTCGGAATGTTTGCCGTAGGCCAGAACCAAATCTCCCGCATCCACGCTTCTTCCGGCACCACGGGTCGCCCGACCGTCGTGGGATACACCGAGAATGACGTGCGTATTTGGGCCGAGCTCGTCGCCCGTTCGCTGCGAGCAGGCGGCCTGCGCAAGAGCGATAAGGTTCAGATTACGTTCGGCTATGGCCTCTTTACCGGCGGCCTGGGTGCCCACTATGGTGTCGAGGCCCTAGGAGCCACGGCGATTCCGACCTCCGGTGGTCAGACGGAGCGCCAGATCCAGATCATGCAGGACTTCCAGCCGGACGCAATCCTGGGTACACCGTCCTACGTACTCAACCTCCTTGACCGCATGCGCAAGGAAGGCCTGGATCCGCGCGAATCCTCCCTGCGCGCCGGCGTTTTTGGCGCCGAGCCGTGGAGCGAGGGAATGCGACGCGAACTCGAAGAAGGCTTCGGTATTACGGCCACCGATATCTACGGCCTCTCCGAGGTGATGGGCCCTGGCGTGGCTCAGGAGTGCGTGGAGACCAAGGACGGTCTGACCGTCTGGGAGGACCACTTCTATCCAGAGATCATCGATCCGGAGACCATGCAGCCGGTTCCCGACGGCGAGTATGGCGAGTTGGTCATCTCCTCCCTCACCAAGGAGGCCTTCCCGATCATCCGCTACCGCACCCACGACATCACCCGCCTGCTCCCGGGCACCGCGCGTTCGATGCGTCGCATCGACCGTATCTCCGCTCGTAACGATGACATGATCATCCTGCGCGGCGTGAACTGCTTCCCTTCGCAGTTCGAGGAGATTATTACCGAGGACCGCCTGCTTCGCCCGCGCTACCAGTGCGTGCTGAGCAAGCGTGGCCGCATGGACCACCTCACCTTGGTGGTTGAGCACTCCTCGGAGGCTACTCCTGATCAGATCGATGCCTCCGCCGCGTGGCTGAAGAAACAGATCAAGGAGCGCATCGGCGTCACCGTTGGCGTCGAGATCACTGACCACGTCGATTGCGGTGAGGGCAAGGCCAAGAGGATCGTCGACAACCGCGATCAGTAAAACGCTGCCGCGTTCTCGGCTTCTTTGGCACGCCCCGCCTCACCATTGTCCCTTTCGTTCACTGGCTTTAACTGTATCCACCGTGCTTCTGCACCCATAGAGAAAAGACTCCCACTATGTCTGCACCAGTCACCCAACAGCCTGCCCAAGGGCCGGGAATCACCACAGAGCACAAGCGCGTGCTCGCCGGTTCGATGGTCGGCACCACTATTGAGTGGTTCGACTTCTTCATCTACGCTCAGGCCGCCGGCCTGATCTTCGCTACCCAGTATTTCGATCCGGTCTCCAACGAAAGCGCCTCGCTCGCTCAGATCATTGCCTGGGCGTCGCTGGGTATCTCCTTCCTTTTCCGTCCCCTCGGCGCCATCCTGGCCGGTCACTTGGGTGACAGGCTTGGCCGCAAGCCGGTCCTCGTGGTCACGTTGGTCGGCATGGGCTTGGCCACCATGCTGATGGGTGTGCTGCCGACCTATGCCTCTATCGGAATGGCAGCACCTATCTTGTTGGTGGTCTTGCGCATCCTTCAAGGCCTCTCCGCCGGCGGTGAATGGGGCGGTGCAGCGATGCTGGCCGTTGAGCACGCCCCGCACGGCAAGCGCGGACTGTTCGGTGCGTTCCCGCAGGTAGGAGTACCCCTCGGCATGTTCCTGGCCACCATTTTTATGCTGGTGCTCTCCGCCGTCCTGACTCCGGAGCAGTTCCTCGCATGGGGCTGGCGCATCCCGTTCCTGTCCTCCGTGGTGCTCATTCTCCTGGGCTACCTGATTCGCCGGGCGGTGGAAGAGTCCCCGGCCTTCGCGGAGATGGAAGAGCTGAAGGAAAAGTCCACGGCACCGCTCGCGGTCCTGTTCAAGGGTCACCTCGGAACCGTCATCAAGTGCGCAGTTATCTTCGCCGCCAACAACGCGATTGGCTACTTCGTCATCGCCTACTTCACCGCCTATGGCACGAAGGTTGTGGGCTATACCCGCCCCCAGGCCCTTGGGGTAGCCCTGATCGCGTCGATTGGTTGGTTTATCGGCACGCTGTACTTCGGCCACCTGTCTGACCGGGTGGGGCGGCGCACGACGTTCATTGGCGGCTACATCGTCTTGGCGCTGTATATCACCCCGGTGTTCTGGGCAGTTGACTCGGGCAATGTCATGTTCTTCGGTGCGGCCGTGTTCCTCCTAGGCGTCATCCTGGGTGCGACCTATGGCCCGCAGTCGGCCATGTACGCGGAGATGTTCCCGGTGAGGGTGCGCCTGTCGGGCGTGTCCATCGGCTACGCCTTCGGCTCCATCATCGGTGGTGCCTTTGCCCCGATGATTGCAGAGATGCTGTACACGCGGTACGAGACTTCGATGGCCATCGCCGTCTACGGCATCGCGATTTCGGTCGTTTCCCTCATTGGTGTGCTCACCGTCCCGAAGGGTATTCAGGACCGCGATTTGCACGTTTAATCGCCCCGAGTGTTGTTCGCTCGCCACCCCCTTTAGCGCTTAACCCTTTCTCCGCTGGCTTTTGTTCCGGTTGGAAGGTCAAGCCCTAAAGGGGGTGTGATGTTGTGGGGGGAAATAAATATCCAAAACGGTACCTATAGGTTGGCAGTTAGGCTAAGCTTCTCGCTAATACTCGCCATACGCGGTCCGTATAAGCAATTCCTACGGTCTTGTGGTGCGCGATATTTGCTCAAGAAGAAAGTTCTCTCATGACCACATCAACCCCGCATAAGACTCGCTCTACACGCGATACTTTTAATACGCGCTTCGTGTTCCTCATGGCCGCCATCGGCTCCGCCGTCGGCCTGGGTAATATCTGGCGCTTCCCCTACGTTGCCTATGAGAACGGCGGCGGTGCCTTCCTCATCCCGTACATGGTGGCCTTGCTGACCGCCGGTATTCCCATCCTGTGGTTCGACCTCGCCATTGGTCACCGCTTCCGCGGTTCTGCACCGCTGGCATTCCGCCGTATCAGCAGTCGCTGGGAGGGAATCGGCTGGTTCAAGGTCGGCGTGAACTTTTTCATTGCCATCTACTACGCTGCCATCATTGCGTGGGCGGCGCTCTACACCATCAAGTCCGTCAACCAGGCGTGGGGAGAAGCTCCCGCGGACTACTTCATGGTTGACTTCCTCCAAGCAGAGCCGGAGGCAACCTATTCCGGGCACGTTGTCCCATCCATTCTGGGCGTCATGATCCTCGTATGGGTTGTCTGCATCGCCACGCTGGCTACGAGCATCAACAAGGGCATCGGTAAGCTGACCTCCATCTTCCTGCCGGTCCTGGCCGTCATGTTCATCATCCTGGTCGTCCGCGCCTTCTTTCTCGACGGCGCCGCCGAGGGGCTCAACGCCTTCTTCACCCCGGACTGGTCCGTGCTGAGCAATCCATCGGTGTGGATCGCCGCCTACGGACAGATCTTCTTCTCTCTGTCCATCGGCTTCGGCATCATGATCACCTACGCCTCCTACCTCAAGCCGCGTACCAACCTCACCAACACGGGTCTGGTGACCGCCTTTGCTAACTCCTCCTTCGAGGTTCTCGCCGGCATCGGAGTCTTCGCCACTCTGGGCTACATGGCCGCCCAGCAGGGTGTGTCTGTGGATGAGGTGGCTGAGTCTGGTATCGGTCTGGCCTTCATCGCTTTCCCGACGATCATTAACCTCATGCCGCTCGGCGGATTGTTCGGAGTTCTTTTCTTCGGCTCCCTGTTCCTGGCCGGTGTGACCTCGCTGATTTCCATCATGGAGGTCGTTGTCTCCGCCGTGGCAGATAAGTTCAACATCTCTCGCCGCGTTTCCGCCATCACCGTCGGCGGCGCGATGGGGGTTCTGTCCTGCTTCCTGTTCTCCACCTCCTCAGGCCTGGTCACCCTGGACATCATGGATAAGTTCACCAACAACCTGGGCATCGTCTTCGGCTCCATCTGCGCCCTCGTAGTCGTCGGTTGGGTTACCGGCCGCCGCCGCGAGATCCAGCAGCACCTCAACGCCGTCTCGCACTTCAAGGTCGGTGGCTTCTGGCAGTTCCTGACCTTCATCGCCACCCCGCTGCTGCTGGTCTACTTCTTAGTCAACGAGATCATCACGATTGCCCGCGAGGGCTATGAAGGCTACTCCTCCACTCAGATTGGGCTCTTCGGCTGGGCGGTGCTGGGCGTCATCCTGCTCGCCAGCTTTGTCATGCCGCTGGTGGCCTTCCGCGGAAACAAGTACCTGGATGGCATGGAGACCTCGGACTACGGCGTCCCCGTAGGTGGGCGCCCAGCCGGCACCCCGAACCCGCTTGCCACGGGTACTACAGCCGCACCGAAAATTGACGACAAATAACGAGTATTAGGAAAGGTCAACGACAATGACTACAAGCGCAATCCTGCTCTTCATCCTCTTCGTCGTCGTCATCTGGGGCGGACTGGTGGTCTCTTCCATCTGGCTGGCGCGCAGCGACGATGACACCACGGGCGAGCTGGGCAATGCCCCCGGCACCGACGACGAATCCCTGTCCCACCGAGTGCACTAAACAGACACACGCAGTGAGCTCTGCGCCGGCTTAAATCTCGACCACCGTGCGCCCGTGGCGGGTGCCGGCGCGCAGCTCTTGAGCCGCGGTGGCGACATCGGCCAGCGGCACCGTTTCAGTAATAGAGTTCAGCATGTTGAGATCGAGGTGTTCGTCGAGAAGCTGCCAGGCTGCCTCGCGCACCTCGCGGGGCGCGTCGACAGAGTTACCGCCGGCCAGGACGATGCCGCGCAGGATGAACGGCAGCACCGAAGCAGGAAGATCCGGACCAGCCGCCATACCGGTGGCCGCCACCACGCCGCCCCAGCGCACCTGCGCCAGCACGTTGGCCAAGACGGTGGAACCGGCGGTGTCAATGGCGCCGTCGTACAGCGCCTTCTGCAGCGGGCGGCCGGTCTCAGACAGCGCTGCGCGGTCAAGCACGTGATCCGCGCCGAGTGAGGTGAGGTACTCCGACTGGGATTCCACGCGGCCGGTGACGGCGGTGACCTCGTAGCCGGAAGACTTGAGCAGCTGGACCGCGATGGAGCCCACGCCACCGGTGGCA
>NZ_CABTZR010000088.1 GCF_902489365.1 uncultured Corynebacterium sp.
AACGGCCTGCAGGGCGTGGGCGATCAATTGCTCTCCGGCAAGACAGTCTTGCCCTGGCTGTTTAGTGTGGCCGGGGTCCCAGGCTTCTTTACAGGCTTGCTGGTTCCCTTGCGCGAGTCCGGCTCCATGCTCCCGCAGGCGGCTCTGACCCCGTGGGTGGTATCTCACCCCGCACGCAAGCGCCTGTGGGTGCTGGGCTCGGTGGGCCAGGGTCTGTGCGCGGCGATCATCGCGGCGGCTGCCGTGCTTGTTCGCGGCCCCCTCCTCGGCCTCATCGTCTGCCTCGCGCTTGCTGCTCTCGCCGTGCTCCGCGCGCTGTGTTCGCTCACTGGTAAGGACGTCCAAGGCCGCACCATCTCCAAGGGGCGCCGCGGCGTCGTGACCGGACGGGCAACACAGCTCGGCGGGGCGGTCACCTTGATTACCGGTGGCATCCTCGCCGTTCTGGGCGAACTCCCGCGCTGGGGTCTGGCACTATTACTGGCCATCGGCGCGGCCACGTGGTTCCTTGCCGCAGCGGTCTTTCGCAGCATCGAGGAGCCCGTGCCGGAGAGCTCCGGTCAGAAGGGCATAAACCGCAGCTGGTGGAAAGACACCTGGCAGCTATACACCCAGGATGTCCGCTTCCGTGGCTTCGTTAACGTCCGCGCCTTGCTGCTGGTGTCTGCCTTGTCCACGTCCTTCATCGTGGTGCTTTCGCAGAACATCGGCTCGCAGGCGCTTAGTGGGCTCGGCGGCTTCGTCCTGGCGTCGGGCTTGGCCAGCCTCGTGGGCGGCCGTGTTTCCGGTGTGTTGTCGGATAAGTCCTCCCGTCTGGTCATGTCCTGGGCCGCGGGTGCCGCGGCGATCATCTTGCTGGGAATCGTCGCCTGTGCCGCGTGGGCGCCGACAGCGGTGAGTATGTGGGCGCTGCCCCTCGGCTTCTTCCTGGTCAATCTGGCACACGCCGCCATCCGCGTGGCTCGCAAGACTTATGTGGTGGACATGGCTGGTGAGGATAAGCGCACCCGCTACGTCGGGGCCGCAAACACCATGATGGGCGTCATCCTCCTCGTCGTCGGCGGCATCTCCGCCGTCATTGCACTCGCGGGCCCCTCGGCGGCCATCCTGTTCTTAGCGTGCATCGGTCTGATTGGCGCATGGCGTGCCCGAGCGCTCCCGGAGGTGTCACACGGGAAGTAGGCAGCACGCGTTATGATGAAACACAGTAAGTCCTGACCCCCAATCACAGGAGAAACACACACTCGTGGCTGAAGTAACTGACTGCGCCGCCATCGTCCTTGCCGCAGGCGCAGGTACCCGCATGAAATCCTCAACCCAAAAGACGTTGCATGAGATTGGCGGGAGGTCACTTCTCGGCCACGCCCTCCACGCAGCCGCCGGTCTGAACCCGGAGCACCTCGTGGTCGTCGTGGGCCACCAGCGTGACCAGGTATCCCCCGCTGTCGATGCCATCGCCGAGGAACTGGATTGCGCGGTATCCCAGGCGGTCCAGGAGGAGCAGAACGGTACCGGCCACGCCGTGCAGTGCGGCTTGAGCGCCCTGCCGGACTTTAACGGCACCGTCATCGTGACTAACGGTGACGTTCCACTTCTGCGCCCGGAGACTTTGCGCCAGCTGCAAGAGACCCATACCGGCGAGGGCAATGCCGTAACAGTTTTGTCGATGACTCTGGAGGATCCCACTGGTTACGGCCGCGTGCTGCGCGCCGAGGATGGATCCGTCACCGCCATCGTGGAGCAGAAGGACGCCTCCGAGGAACAGCGCACGGTGCGCGAGGTCAACTCCGGCGTCTTTGCGTTCGACGGTGCCGTGCTTTGCGACGCTTTGACGAAGCTCAACTCCGATAACGCCCAGGGCGAGCTCTACATCACCGATGTGCTGGAGATCGCCCGCGAAGACGGCCACCGCGTCGGCGCGCACGTTGCTGCCGATCCGGAGGAGCTCTCCGGAGTGAACGACCGCGTGCAATTGGCCGCGGCCGGTCGCCTGCTCAACCGTCGCATGGTCGAGAACGCCATGCGCGGCGGCGCTACCATCGTTGATCCCGACACCACCTGGATCGGCGTCAACGTGACCATTGGCCAGGATGTCACTATTCACCCCAACACCCAGCTGTGGGGTGCCACAACCATCGCCGATGGCGCCGAGATCGGCCCCGACACCACCCTGACCAACATGCAGGTGGGAGCAGGCGCCAGCGTGGTGCGCACGCACGGCTTTGACTCTGTCATTGGCGGCAACGCGCAGATCGGCCCGTTTACCTACATCCGCCCCGGCGTCATCGTGGGTGAAGAAGGCAAGCTGGGCGGCTTCGTCGAGGCAAAGAAGGCGCAGATCGGCCGCGGCACAAAGGTGCCTCACCTGACGTATATCGGTGACGCCACCGTCGGCGATTACTCCAACATCGGTGCTTCCTCCGTCTTCGTCAATTACGACGGCGTCAACAAGCACCACACCACCATCGGCAGCCACGTGCGCACCGGCTCGGACACCATGTTCATCGCACCCGTCACCGTCGGTGATGGCGCTTACTCCGGTGCGGGTACAGTGATTAAGGACGACGTTCCTGCGGGAGCGCTCGCGGTCTCCGGCGGCAAGCAGCGCAACATCGAAGGTTGGGTGCAAAAGAAGCGTCCGGGCACGCCGGCAGCAGAAGCCGCCGGCAAGGCACAGGACGCCGAGGCTGACGAATAGACCACTAACTAACGACAAGTAAAGGGATATCTACCTATGACTGGCAAGGTTACCGGCAGCAGCAAGAACATGATGCTCTTCACTGGGCGCGCTCACCCAGCATTGGCTGAGGCTGTGGCCAAGGAGCTCAAGACCGATCTGGTTCCGACCACCGCGCGCGATTTCGCCAATGGTGAGATCTTCATTCGCTTCGAGGAGTCTGTCCGTGGTGCCGACTGCTTCGTGATGCAGTCCCACACCCAGCCGCTCAACAAGTGGTTGGTGGAGCAGCTCATCATGATCGACGCGCTCAAGCGCGGCTCCGCTAAGCGCATCACCGCCATCCTGCCCTTCTACCCATACGCACGCCAGGACAAGAAGCACCTGGGACGCGAGCCTATTTCCGCCCGCCTGGTTGCAGACTTGCTGGCTGCTGCTGGCGCCGACCGCATCGTGTCCGTAGATCTGCACACCGACCAGATTCAGGGATTCTTCGATGGCCCAGTCGACCACATGCACGCCATGCCGATCCTGACCGACTACATCAAGTCCAAGTACCCGCTGGACAACCTGGCTGTAGTCTCCCCCGATGCCGGCCGCGTGAAGGTCGCGGAGAAGTGGGCACACGAGTTGGGCGATGCCCCACTGTCCTTCGTCCACAAGACCCGCTCCAATACCGAGGCCAACAAGACGGTGTCCAACCGCGTCGTCGGTGACGTCGAGGGCAAGGACTGCATCCTGCTCGATGACATGATTGATACCGGCGGCACCATCGCGGGCGCGGTCCGCGTGCTGGAAGAGGCCGGCGCTAAGTCCGTGGTTATCGCCTGCACCCACGGTGTCTTCTCCGACCCGGCCCGCGAGCGCCTGTCCGAGTGCGGTGCTGTCGAGGTCATCACCACCGATACCCTGCCGCAGTCCACCGAGGGCTGGGACAACCTCACGGTCCTGTCCATCGCCCCGCTGCTGGCTCGCACCATCCACGAGATCTTCGAGAACGGTTCCGTGACCACTCTGTTTGAGACTCACTAAATTTTGTTCAGCGACAGCGCTGCTGCTAAAATCTTGTGCGTCTCGGCGAGGGAGAAATCCGTTATCGACGCGATAGCACAAGTTAAGCAGTGAATCTTGTATTTAAGCCTGCGATGACTCGTCCAAGACGTCCATCGGCAGGCTTTTGTCGTATCTACACGGTCCTTCATGAGCCCTTGCCGCACAACGATACTTTAAGGAGATTTACTTATGGCTTCTGAGCGCCCCGTATTGAAGGCTGAAGTCCGTTCCGAGTTCGGCAAGGGCTTCGCTCGCCGTCTGCGCGCCGCAGGCAAGATCCCGGGCGTTGTCTACGGCCACGCCGTCGACGTACTGCACTTCGCCGTTGACCGCCTGGAAATGACCGCACTGGTCCGTAACCACGGCGTCAACGCCGTGTTCGAGCTGGAGCTCGAGGGCGAGCAGCACCTGGTCATGGTCAAGCACATTGACCAGAACGTCCTGACCTTCAACATCGATCACATCGACCTGCTCTCCATTAAGCGTGGCGAGAAGGTCGAGGTCGAGGTTCCGGTTGTCCTCGAGGGCGAGCCGGCTCCGGGCCTCATGTTCATCCAGGATGCCGACGTCCTCCTCGTCGAGGCAGACGTGCTCAACATTCCGGAAGAGATCGTCGTGTCCATCGAGGGCCTCGAGGACGGCACCGTGGTCACCGCTGGCGAGGTTTCCCTGCCGGAGGGCACCACCCTTGCTGCCGAGGAAGACACCGTCATCGTCTCCATCTCCGAGCCGGAGGTTGATGAGGACGTCGAGGCTGCCGCTGAGGCTGCCGAGGAAGGCGGCGCTGAGGCTGGCGCCGAGTCCGCCGATGAGGGAGCTTCCGAGGAGAAGAAGGACGAGGAGTAAACCTCCTCTCCCCCTCACCTACCTAACGCACCGCGCCTGCTTCCCTACTTTCTGGGAGGCGGGCGCGGTTCGCCGTTTTCACCTTCACGCTGTTTAGAATGGGCGGCGTGACTTCTTCTCCCTTTCTCATCGTTGGTCTAGGAAACCCCGGCCCGAAGTACACCAGTACCCGCCACAACATCGGCTTCGACGTGGCTGATGAACTAGCCCACGAACTGCTGACTTCCTTTTCCGTTCATAAGAAGACAAACACGGATGTCGCCGAAGCACGGCGTGGGGACACCAAGGTGATCGTCGCCAAGCCGCGCAGCTTTATGAACCTGTCCGGCGGACCCATCAAGGCCCTCGCCCAATACTTCAACGTTCCTCATGAGCACATCATCGTTGTCCACGATGAGCTGGAGCTCGACTTCGCCACCATCAAGCGACGCCTCGGCGGCGGGGACCACGGCCACAATGGCCTGCGCTCCACCACGAAATCTCTGGGGACCAAAGACTATCAGCGCCTTTCGGTAGGCATCGGCCGCCCGCCCGGGCGCATGGACCCAGCTGCGTTTGTTCTCAAGCCATGGAACAAGCGGGAAGCCCAGGAGATTCCCATCATCTGTGCTGATGCGGTGGATGAGATTCTCCGCGCGTTAGACTAGCCGACATGAAGCTCGCTACTCTCCGCACCAGTTTTGGCACCTGCGCTATCCGTATTGACGGCCCCAACGTGGGCACCGAGCTGGATTATGAGGATGTCGGCGAATTGCTGGCCAGTCCAGACTGGCACAAAGCCGCGCAGCTCTCCGGCGAGCCCGTCGTTTTTAAAGACTCCGACCTGGCTCCCGTCCTCCCGAACCCGGGCAAGATTATCTGCGTTGGCGTCAACTACACCAAGCATGCGCGGGAGATGGGGAGAGAACTTCCCACACAGCCCACGCTTTTCATCAAGTTCCCGGACGCTCTGACCGGCCCCTTCGACGATGTCTATATTCCGGACTATGCCACGAAGAAACTGGACTACGAAGGAGAGCTCGCCGTAGTCATGGGCCGCCGCGCGCACCGGGTGAGCGTGAAAGATGCGCTGGATTACGTGGCCGGCTATGCCATTATGAACGACTACACTCTGCGGGATTATCAGCGCGCCACCACGCAGTTCCACGCCGGCAAATCCTTCTACCGCACCGCCGGCTTCGGGCCTTGGCTGACTACGGCTGATGAATGGGCCCCAGGCAAGGCCGCGCGGCTTACGACGACCGTCGACGGCGACGTACGCCAAGATGACAACACTGATGATCTCATCTTCTCCGTGGCCGAGCTCATCGCATTCTGTTCCTCCCTCTACCCACTCAATCCGGGCGATGTCATTGCCACCGGCACCCCGGAAGGCGTGGGCTTCGCGCGCGGTGAACAGGCACTGCTTGGCGACGGCTCCCGCACCCGTATCACCATCGAAGGGCTCGGCGCGATTGAGAACACGACGCGCTTCGGCGAACCGCCCGCTGCCGGAGGCTGCGGCGAAGGCTGTACCTGTCACGGCCGTTAACATTCAGCCGTATCCAGGATCTTCAGCGAAGACTCTCTGATGTCGATACGGTGGGGCACCACACTTTCCCGACCAGCCAAGAAGGATGAGCCTTTCATGACTCTTCGTTCCCGCTTCACCGCCGCCGGACTCGCTCTATGCACCAGTACCGCGCTGGTGGCATGCTCTTCAGATAAAGAGGCCGATCCCGCTCCTACGCCGACTCCCGCGTCTGTGGAAACCGTGACGGAAACAGCCGCTGCAACTGGCACGGCCCAGGACGATGATGACGACGACGCCCAGCAGCCCGCAGGCACGGCTGGTGCCGGGGACGCCGGAAATGCAGAGAATTCCGGCGCGCTCACCGGTGATGAAGCATTCGAGAAAGCCTTAACTCACGCCAGTGTTGATGCCCAGGCTGTCACGGAGAAGGAAGTCGACTACGACGATGGTGGCAACGGCAAGGGCCCGCACTGGGAGATTGAGTTCAAGGCTAACGGCCAGGAACACGAGCTGGACGTCGACGCCGCCAGCGGTGCGGTGGTGGAACACGAGGCTGACTAAACACATCCCATTCCGCCTGAAATGGCTACCCGCGCGTTTAGGTATTTCCCCAGCTAAGCGGTAAATTTAGAGGTATGAGTTCACAGTCTAAGAAGTCTGCCACCAAGCTGCCGAAGCTAGACAAGCAAGCCTATGAGGACGAGCTCAAGCGCCTCCAAGCAGAGCTCGTCGAGATGCAGCAGTGGGTCGTTGAGACCGGCGCCCGCGTGGTCATCATCATGGAAGGCCGCGACGCCGCCGGCAAGGGTTCCGCCATCAAGCGCATTACGCAATACCTGAACCCGCGTACCTGCCGCATCGAAGCGCTGCCCAAGCCCACCGACCGCGAGGCGGGCCAGTGGTATTTCCAGCGCTACATTGAGAAGCTGCCCACCGCAGGCGAAATCGTCATCTTCGATCGCTCCTGGTACAACCGCGCCGGCGTGGAGCGCGTCATGGGCTTTTGCTCCCAGCAGGAATACGTGCGCTTCCTTCACCAGGCTCCGCTGCTGGAGCACATGCTCATCGAGGATGGCGTCATCCTTCTCAAGTACTGGTTCTCCGTCTCTGACGAGGAGCAGCTCGCGCGCTTTAAATCCCGCCGCAACGATCCGCTGCGACGCTGGAAGCTCTCCCCCATGGACTTGCAGTCCATCACTCGCTGGGAAGACTATTCGCGTGCCAAGGACGAGATGTTCGTCCACACCGATACCCCGTCCTCCCCGTGGTACACGGTGGAGTCTGAGGATAAGAAGCGCTCGCGCATCAACGTGATCAACCACATCCTCAAGATGGTTCCGTACCAGCACGTAGAGCAGGATGTTCCTGAAATTCCGAAACGCCCTGAACTCGAAGCCGAATACGTACGCCCGCCGCGCAACGACTTTTCCTATGTTCCGGATGTCGCAGCGGATCTGGAGCGTGAGAAGGTCAACGGCAACGGCTCCGGCAAGAAGCAGGGAAAGAAAAAGAAGGGCAAGAAAGACAAAAAGAAGAAGTAGTTCTTCCTCAGACTTCTCCTAAATTTTAGGCAGGCATAACCGCCCCACTCGTTGCACACTGCCCTATCTGACGAAAGTTGCCCGGATTTTTCGGCGAGTTCAGGTGGTGAATGCATCTATACAGCTAGGAGGTTGTGTAGATGTCAAGTGATAAGAGGCTGCGTGAGCGGTATGTGGAGGCGTATCTGCATGATGCGCGTCCGATGTCGGTGATCCTGAAGGAGTTGGGGGTCTCGAAGGCTACGGCGAAGGTGTGGCGTCAGGCTGAGGGCCTTAGCCGTGGTCAGCGTCAGCGGAGTCTGACTGAGGATAAATTCAAAGATCAGTACCAAAAGGTCGTTGCTCTTGTAGAAAGCGGCCAGTCTGCGTATAGCGCACTGAAAGAGACTGGTTTCCCACAGACTGCTTACCGATACCTTGCCCAAGACGGTATCGAACTCGCTAATACCAGTCGTGGTGGAGCCATACAACGCGAGCGGGATCGCATCGCTAAAGCTTCATGATGTCGCCTACATAGACGTGGTTCGGCCTGTCAGCGGTGAATTTGCGGCCTACTAGATCTGGCATGACTCGGTGACCAGGCTTGCGCCTAGTGGTGATGCATCGACGCCGTTTGGTAAAGCCTTTTAGCCCCATGGAT
>NZ_CABTZR010000089.1 GCF_902489365.1 uncultured Corynebacterium sp.
GGCTGTAGGTGAGGGGTCAGACCCGGCGAGTGTGCCCTCCTCCTCCAAAGCTCGCGCCAGGAGTTGTTTTTTTTTCAAGCAGAAGACGGCATACGAAGCCAAGAAACCAGCCTTCTGTGCCTCGAAAGCAGAGGAGAAGTTGCGCGCCGAGGCGATGAAATCAAAGGCCTTCTGGTGGTAGTCTTCAACGCCGGACGCCTTGAGGCGCTCCAGCGAGGAGATGGTGCCGGTCCAGCCGGGGTAGAGGCCCACGGTGCGCTCCGGGAAGCCGAGGCGAGTATCGGCGTGGGCCACGATGCGGTCGCAGGCCAGAGCGGTTTCGAAGCCGCCGCCCAAGGCTACGCCGCGCACAGCCGCCACCACGGGGACCGGGGCGAACTTGAGCGCACGCAGGGTCTTGGAACCATCCGCAATCAATGATTCGACGCGCGAAGCAGAACCCGATTCACCCGCAGCCGCAATGGAAGAAAGGTCCGCTCCCGCGCTGAAGACCGGCTTGTCGTTGCCGATGACCAGCGCGACGAGATTCGCCGAGGACACAGCGTCGAGGGCGGCGCGGATAACTTCAAGGGCAGGGGTAGGCAAGGAATTCATCGGCGTATGCAGGTCGATGATGCCGATGCGCCCAGCCGACGTGGACACCGCGTGGACCGCGCCCGCCTCCAGAGACACGATGGTCTCAGTATCAAGAGAAGACAGCGTTACGACACCCTCGCGCGGCGCGAGCTCCTGGCGCGAACCGGTCGAGGAGAGTACGGAGCCCTCGCCATAAAAGCCACCCGCCTGAGCAGCGGCGGAGACCAAGGAAGGAACCTCGGAGCCGTAGGCGGAGGCGACCCAGTCGATACCGATGGCGTCGGCAAGCGCGAAGATGCCCTTCTTCCAACCGAAGCCCAAAGTGAGACCCTCGTCGATGAGGCCCACATGGTCCGCGACGGAGGGTGCTACCTCGCAGCAGTAGGCCAGCGTGTCGAGGAAGACCGCGCGGGCGAAGCGGCCGCCTGGGGAGGCGGTGTCCATGACCTCGCGGGGATCCTTGAGGCCCATGACGGGATCGGACAACGTTGAGCGGGGCACATACGCGTAAGCAGCATTGATGACCTCGTTACGACCGCGGTAGAAGCCACCCTCACCGGTGCGGCCGGTCAGACCGCGAGAAACGAGACCTTCGATAAAGGAGTCATCGCCAAGCGGAACGTCAAGAAGTGGATCGCCTGCCGGCAGGGCAGTCTCCAAAGACGTCCAAATCGGTTTGACCAGCTGGAGACCGATGTAATCGAGCAGCCCGAAAATACCGGTGCGGGGGATGCCGAAGGCGCGGCCGAAGGCAGCGTCGGCAAGCTCGTAGCTCACGCCGAACTCGCGGGCGCGGGCCACGCCGGCGGCCATCCAGTAGCAGCCCACGCGGTTGGCAATGAAGCCCGGCGTATCGCGGCATTCGAGCGCAATCTTGCCCAGTGTCTGCTCGATGGTCGTGCGCAGAGCAGCCTCCGTCGGGCCAGACGCGATGAGCTCTACCAGGCGCATGACCTTCGGCGGGTTGAAGAAGTGAGTGATGGCGAACTTATCGCGGCGGGGCTCCGGCACGCCCTCGAGGAGCGAAGCCAGCGGCAGGGTAGAGGTGTTGGAGCTCAGGATGGCATCCGCGGACAGGTGTGGCTCAATGGCCTGGTAGAGCGAATGCTTGGCACCGAGGTCCTCGAAGATGGCCTCGATGATCCACTCGCGGTCCTCCAGCAGGGCGTAGTCATCGCTGGCGCGCACGCGCTCGGCAAACTCCGGCAGGTGGAAGCCCTTGCGCTTGAGCTGGATATCGACGCCGCGCTGGGCGCCCTCCACATTCTGGTCCAGCAGCACGACGTCCATGCCCGCGGACGCACACAGCGCCGCAATGCCAGAACCCATAGAACCTGCGCCGATGACGGCTACCTTGGTGATGCTCATTTACTTCGCTCCATTCTCAATAATCATGGCGATTCCCTGACCACCGCCGATGCACATGGTGACCAGGCCATAGCGCTTGCCTTCGCGGCGCAGCGCATAAGCCAGCTTGGTCAGGAGGATGATGCCCGTGGCGCCGACCGGGTGGCCGTGGGCAACGGCACCGCCGTAGACATTCGTCTTCGCCGGGTCGAAGCCCAGCTGGTCCTGCACGGCGATGGCCTGGGCGGCGAAGGCCTCGTTGGACTCGATGAGGTCGATATCCTCCAAGCTCAAACCGGCCTTCTCTAGCGCCTTCGGGACGGCGGCGATGGGGCCGATACCCATGCGCGTCGGGTCTACGCCCGCGATGGACCAGGACACAATTTTGGCCAGCGGGTTAAGGCCGCGCTTGGTCACCTCCTCCGCGGTGGCTAGCACGGCGGCCGCGGCACCATCGTTGATGCCGGAGGCGTTACCGGCTGTGACGGTGCCGTCCTTGACAAAGACCGGCTTGAGCTTTGCCAGCTTCTCGACGTTCGTCTCCCGCACCCCCTCATCAAAGTCGAACTCGCCGACCGGGACGATCTCCTCGGCATGCGCGCCTTCCGCGCGGGCCTTGGCGGCGCGCTCCTGGGACGCTGCGGCGAACTCGTCCTGGCGCTCACGGGAAATGTTGTTATCCGCAGCAACGTTTTCCGCGGTCACGCCCATGTGGCCGGTGCCGAAGGGGCACGACAGTGCGCCGGTGAGCCAGTCGTACAGCTTGCCGTCGCCCATGCGCTTGCCAAAGCGCGCGCCTTCGACGGAATACGGCGCGTTGCTCATCGATTCCACACCGACGGCAAGGGCCAAGGAGCCGTCGCCAGACTGCAGGAGCTGTGCTGCGCTGATGACGGCCTGGACGCCGGAGCCGCAGAGGCGGTTCACGCCCATCGCGGTGGAGGAGTCCGGCATGCCGACGTTCTTGGCAATGGCGCGTGAGAGGTAGAGGTCCTTCGGCACGACGGGCATGACGTTGGAGGCCACGGCGGTATCGAGGTCTGCACCAGTTAGCCCCGAACGGTCAATAGCTTCTTCGGCGGCCAGTGAACCGAGCTCGGTGAGGGAAAGGTGGGCGAGGCTTCCTCCAAATTTGCCAATGGGCAGGCGTGCAGCTCCTGCGAGGTAGATGTCCTGGGACATGGGTTCCTCCGTAGATTTAACGAATCATGATTAGTTAACTCGGTATCCTAGGTCACTTTTCTGCCGCGTGCAACGGAGCTTCACTGGACAGTGTGTGAGGGGCCGAAGATTTGCCGTGGGTGTAACGTGCGCCACCCCCGCGCTGTTTACAGATTGTTCAACAACCCCTATGCTTTCACCAACGTTTAATGCGACCTTCGTCACGAAAGGTGCCCAACAATGAGCTTGGAACCCACCAACCCCTCCGCTTCCCAGGAAGCCGCCCAGAACGCGCCGCAAGAAGCGCAGGCCCCCAAGGGCATCGGCGCCATGGCCGGCGCCATGTTCCTCATGGCCACCTCCGCCATCGGCCCGGGCTTCTTGACCCAAACCTCCGTCTTCACCGTGCAGATGGGCGCAGCCTTCGCCTTCGCCATTGCGCTGTCGATCATCGTCGACATCGCTATCCAGCTCAACGTGTGGCGCGTGCTTGCTATCTCCGGCATGCGTGCCAACGAGCTGGGTAATACCGTTCTGCCTGGTCTCGGATGGTTCCTCGCCATTCTCGTCTTCATCGGCGGTGTGGTCTTTAACATCGGTAACATCGCTGGCTCTGGCTTGGGTCTTAACGCCCTGCTGGGCATCGATGCCCGCATCGGCGGCCTTATCGCCTCCGCCATCGCCATCTTCATCTTCTTGTCCAAGCGAGCCGGCGTCGCGCTCGACCGCATCGTCGCCGCGCTGGGCGCCATCATGATTCTGCTCATGCTCTACGTGGCGATTGTTTCCCAGCCGCCGGTGGGTGAGGCGCTGAAGAACACCGTCATGCCAGAAAGCGTTGACTTCTTCGTCATCACCACCCTCATTGGTGGCACCGTGGGTGGCTACATCACCTTCGCCGGTGCGCACCGCCTCATTGACTCCGGACTGTCCGGCCCGGAAAACGTCAACGCGATTACCAAGACCTCTGTCCTCGGCATCATCGTCACCGGCATCATGCGCGTGCTGCTCTTCCTCGCGGTCCTCGGCGTTGTGTCGACCGGCGTTGCGCTCTCTGAAGACAACACGGCTGCCGATGCCTTCCGTCACGCAGCCGGCGAATTTGGTCTCCGCGCCTTCGGCGTCGTCCTCTTCGCTGCCGGCCTGTCCTCCGTTATCGGTGCCTCCTACACCTCGATCACCTTTGTGACCACCCAGAAGGTCAGCCCGCGCACCCGCAATTTCCTCACCGTAGGCTTCATCGTGGTCTGCGCTATTCTCTTCGGCATTCTTAATTCCGCGCCGCAGAAACTCCTCATCTTCGCTGGCGCCTTCAACGGCATCATCCTGCCCATCGCTTTCGCCATGGTCATGTGGGTCGCGTTCAAGCGCCAGGACCTTACCCACGGTGTCAAGCAGCCGATGTGGCTGCTTATCGCCGGCGTGCTAGCGCTCGCGTTGGAAATCTTCATTGGCGTTAAATCCATCTCGGGAATCGTTAACCTATGGGCATGATGCAGACTCCCGCAGAAGTGCGCGCCTTTGCCCGCGCACACGACATGACCACCACGGCGGGCCACGCCCGCGGCTTCATGCAAGCCAACCTCATTGCGCTGCCGCGCGAGTATGCCTTCGACTTCCTCCTCTTTGCGCAGCGGAATCCCAAGCCGTGCCCCATCGTCGGCGTGCTGGAGGCCGGGCAGTTCACCTCCGAGCTCATCCCGGGCGGAGACATACGCACCGACATCCCGGCCTACAACATCTACGAGGACGGCAAGCTCACGCAGACGCTTGGCGACGCTTCCCCGTTCTACTCCGACGACATCGTCTCCTTCCTCATTGGTTGTTCCTTCACCTTTGAGAATGCGCTTGTGGAAAACGGTATTTCCGTCGCTCACATCGACCAGGGCCGCAACGTGCCGATGTATCGCACGACGATTCCTTGCGCCCCGGCGGGAGTCTTTTCGGGGCCGATGGTGGTCTCCATGCGTCCCATTCCCGCGAACCAGGTTTCCGATGCCGTCCGCATTACCTCTCGCTACCCAGGCGTCCATGGCGCCCCGGTTCACGTGGGTGACCCAGCCGCCATCGGCATCGAGGACCTATCGCAGCCCGATTTCGGCGAAGCCGTCGACATTCCTGAGGGCACAATCCCGGTCTTCTGGGCGTGCGGCGTGACCCCGCAGGCCATCGTGATGAACTCGCGGCCCAGCCTGGCCATCACGCATGCCCCGGGCAAGATGTTGGTCACCGACATCCCGGACCGCGATTTCCTCATTCCCTGAGGCCCAGTTCGGTGGCGTTTTCCTCTAGCTCTCATGACGCCGATACATGGTTTCACTCATATGGTTCTGGTCAGAAGGTTTGTTTGGGGGCAAACAAACCTTCTTTGAGCGCATATATGGTTCACTTGGGGGTAAACGAACCTTTTGACCCGAACCATCTCACTAGAACCATGTGGGCCGAGCAGTTTCGCGCGGGTGGAACCGGCTTACAGGAGCGCAGGCGCAGCTGGAGGACTCGGAAACTAGAGGACTCGGAGAATCGAGTCCATCGCGCGCATCAAGTCCGCACGGCAGGCATCGGCGGCGGCCTCACGCTCGCCTTGCGCGATGAGGTGGGCCAAGTCGATGTTGGCCTGCACGTGGTTATCGTGAATCTGCGGGTAGCGCTCCAGCGTCAACAAGAAGGTCAGGCGCATCCGCGCGAGCAAATGCGACATTGAGCGATCCAGCGTAGGCGAACCCAACCCCGCGACGAGCTGCCGGTGAAAGCGCTGGTTGATGAGGGGGCGGGGAGCGTCGACAAGCACGGCGGATTCGGTCAGCCGCACCAACTCGCCCGGGTCCTCAAAGGCGGCGTAGCGCGCAGCGGCCGGCTCGATGGCGGCGCGCGCCAAATAAAGATCGCGCACGAAGTCGGCATCCGGGGTGGCAATGAAGACGCCCCTGTGCGGGATGCGCTCGACGATTCGCTCGGAAGCGAGCATAGCGAAGGACTCCCGCAGCGTGTTACGGGAGCATTCGAAGCGCTCGGCCGCGCGGACCTCGCTGAGCTGCTGTCCGGGCATGTATTCGCCCTCGGAGATGGCGGCGCGGAGCGCGGAGGCGACGGAATCTGCAAGCATGCGACTTACAGTAGCCCGCCGGCTAGGAAATCGTGGCGATCACCGCACCCGGTTCCAGCCTCGAGCCTTCCTTCGCCACACGGCTTAGCTTGCCCGAGGACGAGGCCTTGACCGCGGATTCCATCTTCATCGCCTCGATCGTGGCGATGGCCTGGCCTTCTTCGACGGTCTCGCCGTCTTCTACGTTCCATGCCACGAGGTTGGCCTCGTAGGGGCAGGTCACCTCGTTGCCGCTGCCGCTGGCCCCAGAGGCCGCGCTTGCCGACGTCCCCTTCACCGGCCCCTGCGACAACAGCTCCGCGGGGAAGCCCACGCTGACCAGCTTGCCGTCGATTTCCAGCGCAACGCGGGTGCGCTGCGCGTAGATGGCCTCGACAGGCACGGTAGTGCTCGTGGCTTCTGCGGAGGGGCGGTAGTTGTGGTCGAGCCAGTCGGTGTAGATGCCGGCTGCGGCATCGGCGTCGCCGTGGTCCACGAGGACCTGAGAGGAGACCATATCGCGGTGGAAGGGCAGGACGGTGCGAACACCCTCGATGTCGAATTCCTGGAGGGCCTGCTGCGCGCGCTTTAGGGCGATCTCGCGGGTCGGGCCCCAGACCAGCAGCTTGGCCACGAGCGAGTCGTAGTAGGGCGGGACGATGGAGCCGGAGCGCACGCCGGAATCCACGCGGATGCCAGGACCGGTCGGCGGCTCGAAGCGCACGATAGTGCCGGGGCACGGCGCGAAGCCGTTGAGGATGTCCTCGGCGTTGATGCGAAACTCGAAGGCGTGGCCGTCGGACCTAGGGTCCGACGCGTCTGAAGCGGATGCTTCAGACGGGGAATCGGAATCGGACGCGCCGGACGCGAAGGAGAGGGGTTCGCCGGAGGCGATGCGGAATTGCTCGGCAATGATGTCCACGCCCGTGACCATCTCGGTCACCGGGTGCTCCACCTGCACGCGGGTGTTGACCTCGAGGAAGGAGATCGTGCCATCCTCGGAGACGATGTACTCGACGGTACCGGCACCGGTGTAGCCCACCTTCGCGCAGATGGCGCGGGCACCTTCGTGGATGCCGGTGCGCTGTTCGTCGGAAAGCGCGGGCGCCGGGGCCTCCTCGATGAGTTTTTGGAAGCGGCGCTGCGTGGAGCAATCGCGGGTGCCCAGCACGGCGACGTTGCCGTGCGTATCGGCCAGAATCTGCGCCTCCACGTGGCGCGGGTGGGTCAGGAACTTCTCCACGTAGCATTCCGCGCGCCCGAAGGCCTCCTTGGCCTCGCGGCCGGCGGAGTTGAAGGCGGCTTCGATGTCCTCGAGGTTCTCCACCACCTTGAGGCCGCGTCCGCCGCCGCCGTAGGCAGCCTTAATCGCGATAGGCAGGCCGTGCTCCTCAGCGAAGGCGCGGGCCTCCTGCCAGTCATCGATGGGGTCGGAGGTACCCGGTGCCAGCGGGGCACCGACCTCCTCGGCCACGCGGCGCGCGGCAATCTTGTCACCGAGCAGCTCGATGGACTCCGGCGAGGGACCAATCCACGTCAGGCCGGCCTCTGCCACGGTGCGGGCGAAGTCGGCGTTCTCCGAAAGGAAGCCATAACCGGGGTGGATGGCGTCTGCGCCGGCGCGCACGGCGATATCGAGGAGCGCCGGGATGTTCATGTAGGTATCCGCCGCGGAGTTGCCGGGCAGGGCATAAGCTTCGTCAGCCACCTGGGTGTGCAGGGCGCCGGCATCGGCTTCGGAATAAATGGCGATGGAGCGGATGCCCAGGTCACGCGCGGTGCGGGCAATACGGACGGCGATCTCGCCGCGGTTAGCAATAAGGACTGCAGAGATCATGGGTGGGTGTTCCTTTACTAGTGTTTAAGCGAGTTCAAAGCGGACCGTCGCCCCCGGCGGGAGCTGTGCGGCAATATCAATATCTTCTTCAAGGACGGTGGCGATGACCGGGTAACCACCGGTCACGGCGTGATCGCGGAGGAAAATCACGGGCTCGCCGCTCGGCGGTACCTGGACCGATCCGGCGACCATGCCCTCCGAGGGCAGCTCGCCCTCGCGGGCGCGACCCAAAGACAC
>NZ_CABTZR010000090.1 GCF_902489365.1 uncultured Corynebacterium sp.
GCCAGCGGAAATCGGGGTACCGGAAATCCCTAGGGCGCCGCCGACGCCGCCCAAGACGGCCGCGGAACAAATTACCGGGAGGAAGGTCACTGGCTTGGACAGCATATTGGCCATCTGCACCTTGGGGGAACCGAGGACGTGCAGGATGGAGGTGGCGAAGCCGTTGACGCGCCAACCAGCAACCAGGAGGGTAAATCCGGCGGCCACGGCGCCCAGGTTGGCGGTACCGGAGGCCACACCGTCAATGAAGATGGCAGTGGCAATTCCAACGGTGGAGACTGGGGAGACGATCATGATGGCGAAGAGGATAGCGAGGACCACGCCCATGAGGACCGGCTGCAAGGTGGTTGCGCCGTTGACCAAGTTGCCCAACCACAGGGTGAAGACCTTAACAACGGGGAAAGTGACTACCCATCCAATCGTGCCCGCGACCAGAGTCACAATGGTGGAGAGCAGTAAGATTGAGTAGTTCTTGAGCTTATCGCCGATAAAAAGAAGCAGTGCCACCGCGATGGCTGCGGTAAGTCCTGAGTTGATCACAAGGCCAGTGCCTTTGAGGAAGAAGCCACCCTCGGGATTCACCGTGGCCACGCCGGAGCCGCAGAAGGAGGCAATACCCACCGCGGCGGTTTGGATGGGAGTCATCTTGAATTCGATGCCGATGAGGACGCCGATCATGACGGGCAAAAGGCTAGCGGCCAAACCGGTGAGGGCCATGACGGTGGCGGCGCCAGACCAGAAGGGCAGCAGAGCCTTGGCCAGTTCGCCCAGTAGGGCTTGCGGAACCAGTGACACCACGACGGCGATGGAGATGCCGTTGAGGACCTTCATGGTGAAGGAACCGGGTGTGAGGCGCTCGGCCGCGGGGGCAGCGCTGGCGTGTGGGATAGGGGAAAGCTTGCGTTCGTCTATCTGCTGTGGCGTGCTCATCCCCCAATCATACGCATAATATGCGATGGGTAGAAAATATTAATGCAGAAAAAGGGGTATTAATATTCCCTGCTTATGCGCCCTAGTACTCCACGCTCAGCTCAGATAGCCGTACTTCCCCGGCTTCATCGGAGGCATCGAGATCTACGGTGCCAACGAGCTGATAGGAGTTATCACCCTCTGGGTCCTTAAGGATCTGGCGCACGGTCCACGACCGCGAGCCGCCAACGCCACGAGCGCCCGAGCCCGTGTCGCCCTTGTCCAAGACAAAGTATTCCTGCCCCCTAGCCGCTGGCCCAGTGTCGATGTCATCGTAGTCATCGAAGTAGTCATCGAGAGCACGGCCAAAGTCAGGAATCTCCTCCAAGTAGTCCAACAGGTCTGCCAAGCGCTCTTCCTTCTCCAACGCAAAGAGCTGTGCAAGGCGGAAGAAGTAATTGCGCACCATGATGCTGAAAGCCCGCTGATTAGCGGTCAAGGCGGTGGGATCCTCGACTCCGAAGGCCAACTCGCGGTCCAAATCCTCCTGGGAAATGGGGGAGTCCTCGCCAGCCATCTCAGCCCACTCGTCGACAAGCGAAGAATCGACTTGGCGGATAAGCTCTCCGAGCCAGACGATGATGTCCTCGAGTTCCTCTGTGAGGAATTCCGCGGGGATGGACTGCTTGAGAGTACGCCACGCATCGGTGAGGTAGCGCAAAATGACGCCTTCCGAGCGGGCAAGACCGTAGGTGGCGACGAGATCGGAAAAAGTCATGGCGCTCTCCAGCATGTCGCGCACCACCGACTTAGGCCGCAGCTCGAACTCTTTGGCCCATGGGTTGGTCTGGCAGAAGGTCTCATAGGATTGTTCGAGGAGCTCTTCTAGGGGCTTTGGCCACGTGATGTCTTCCACGATGGCCATGCGCTCGGTATAGTCCACGCCCTCAGCTTTGAGCGCCGCGATTTCCTCACCGCGCCGCTGCTTCTGTTGGGCAATGAGCACCTGGCGTGGATCATCCAGCACCGATTCAAAGACAGAGATGACATCGAGGGCATAGGATTCGGACTCGGGATCCAGCAAGGTGAGCGCCGCCAGCGCGAAGGGCCCTAAAGGCTGGTTGAGGGCGAAATCGCGCGGCATCTCACGCACCACGTGGTAGGGGCGGCCGTAGATGTCGAGTCCCTTCGTAGACTTTTGCACCACGCCCGAATTAAGGAGGCCACGGAACAGACTCAACGCTGTGAGGATGTCCTCGTTCTGGCGGGCACGCGTGTTATGGCTCGTGCGGAGCAGGTGCTTAAGGTGCTCGTAGCCGTTGCCGTGGCGGGCGAGCACGTTGAGCAACATGGAGTTGGTCACTCGGAACTGGGATGTCAGTTGCTCCGGTTCGGCGTCGATAAGCCGTGCGTAAGTCTGTTCCGACCACGACACTTCACCATCGCGCGCAGATTTCTTCTTCAGCTTCTTGAGGCGCGCCGGGTCATCGCCCACACGGCGCCGCGCCTTGGCGTTCTCAATCTCATACTCCGGCGCCTGCACGACGACGGTGCCTTCCGTGTCATAACCCGCGCGGCCCGCGCGCCCGGCAATCTGGTGAAACTCGCGAGACTTCAGAATGCGCTGGCGGGTTCCGTCATACTTGGCCAAACCTGTCATCAGTACTGTGCGGATGGGGACGTTGATGCCCACCCCCAGAGTATCGGTACCACAAATAATCTTGAGAAGGCCCTTTTGTGCCAGGCGCTCAACCAAGCGCCGGTATTTCGGCAGCATGCCCGCGTGATGGACGCCGATGCCCTTGCGCAGCAGCTTCGACAGATCCTTGCCAAACCTGGTGGTGAATCGGAATCCCGCGAGCTCAGCGGCAATGGCCTCCTTCTCCTCTGCGGTGATGATCTTCGACAGGGACGTCAACGCCTGCGCGCGCTCCGAGGCCTCGCGCTGGGAGAAGTGGACGACGTAGATCGGCGCCTTGCCATCGGCGAGCAATTCTTCGATGGTTTCGTGGACCGCGGAAAAGACATAAGAGAAGTCGAGGGGTACTGGGCGAGTTGTTCCCGCTACCAGAGTCGTCGTGCGACCGGTACGCTCCGTCAAATCCTTCTCCAACCAGGCGGTATCACCCAGGGTGGCGGACATGAGCAGGAACTGGGCCTTGGGCAACTCCAAAAGCGGTACCTGCCAGGCCCAGCCGCGATCGGGTTCGGAGTAGTAGTGGAACTCGTCCATGATCACTTGATCGATGGCGGCTTCCGCGCCATCGCGAAGCGCAATATTGGCCACGATCTCAGCGGTGGCGGCGATAATCGGGGCGGAGCCATTGACCGTGGCATCGCCGGTCATCATGCCGACGTTTTCGGGGCCGAAAATCTCGCAGAGAGCGAAGAACTTTTCGCTCACCAAGGCCTTAATGGGAGCGGTATAGAAGCTGCGCTGGCCGCGGGCTAATGCAATAAAGTGGGCGGCGTTGGCCACCATGGACTTACCAGAACCGGTGGGGGTGGCCAAGATGACGTTATCCCCGGCGAGAACGCCAAGGGAGGCTTCTTCCTGCGCCGGGTAAAGCGAGATACCGCGGCCGGAAGTCCAAGACAAAAATGTGTCCCAGATGGCCTCATCAACCATCGACTCGGGGACTTCGGCGAGATCGGGCAACATCTGAGAAAGGTTCACCCGTCCCACCTTAGGCGAAAAGCTCTATAGAGCAGAGCGCGTCGGCCCTGCGCCCCAACTTCACCGCCTTGCCAGTTGCCGTACAGTCGGGGCAGAACATGCTTAGACGTCGTCATCCATGTCTAAGCCGGGGCCCTCATCGCGGCCGTAGTTGTCTTCGCGGTCATCGATATCTTCGGACAGAATGTCCGAGCTGTCATCGAGGCCAGCAAGAAAGGCCTCAAAGTCCGCACCGATCTCCTCGCCGGTGGGCATGTGCTCCTCACCTGGCATGATGGCCTGCGGGTGGCGGGAGCGGTAGCGCTCCATGTAGGCATCGTACTGCTCTTCTAACTGGCGCACGACGCCAGCGATCTCCTCAGAATCGGTAACCTGCTCCTCCAACTGCTGGTTGATGCGAGCAACGTCCGCTTCCAGGCTGCCCAGCGGAATGTTGAGGTCAGCTGCCGTGGCGACCGAATCCAGCAGCCGTAGCGTGGCGGCCGGGTAAGGGGACGCCGCAAGGTAGTGCGGAACATGAGCGGTGTATCCAGCAACGCGGCGGCCCTTCTTATCCAAGGCTCGCTCGATATACAGGGCGGCGGCGCCGGGGACCATCATGGTGGATTCCATGCGCACCATGGAGTTTAGGAGCTCTGGCTCATTGCCGTGCGCCGTGACCACGGTGGGGCGGGTGTGCGGCACTGGCATAGGGGCCGAGTACAGCATGATGGTGTTCTTGATATCGAACTTTTCCACCAAGTTCACCACCGCGTCCGTAAATGCCTCCCAGCGCAAGTCCGGTTCCGGTCCAGAAAGCAGCAGGAAAGGTGTGCCGGAGTTATCCCGGAGCACCTTGATGCCCAGATCGGTGTTTTCAATCTCTACCGTGCGGTCGTGGTCAATGGTGACGGCGGGGCGGCGAGAGCGGTAGTCAATAAGCTCGTCATTATTAAACGAAGCCAGCTGGCGGTTCTCTAACGCGGCCTTGAGGTGATCAGCACTGGCTTCGACGGCCTGGCCCGCATCGGCATAGCCATTCATGGCAACGATCATCGTAGGGCCATTGTCTGGGGCGGAATCGTCCTTGACCACTGGTGCGGGATACTCCAGCTCATACATGCGGCCCTGTTCTTCCTGCATGGTTGTGACTCCTCCTCCTTCTATCCTTGCGCTTCTTTAGAAGCGTACGGACTTAATCAGCGTTCTGTGCCTTGCAACGCTGTCGGGCTACTACCTATTCCCAGCTGCGAATGTGCGTTCCTTACCAAGCCGAGCTGGGATTGATCATGGGCACTGGTGATGATCGTTCAAGCATGCCACATGGCCATCCGTTGTGCCAGCATGTCGAGTGGGTGGGTGTGAATAACTCGGCTCTTCCCTCGGATTACAGACCAGTCCGGACTAGTTATCCACAGATTCTCCGTGTGTGGCGTGATCCCCCTAGCGTCCTGTGGTAGCCCTGGTCCAGGGTACAAGTATGAGCACATTCTCAACGCACGCAGATAACACCCCACCGATTACGACACCTGGACATCTCCTCGCTAACATACCCGGACTCCTTGGCTTCTATCCCACCGAATCGGTGGTGTTCATGGCCATTGACACCACCCCGCGCGGCCCGGCCATGGGTCCGCTCGCCCGCGTCGATATCGTCGATGCCGCCGGAGCCCTGCCGGATATCGCGGCGATGCTGGCAGAGAATGCCCGCGAAGGCGTCTTCGCCTTCCTCATTTCGCAGCGCCCGCTTACTGAACTACGGGAGGTGACCCACTGGCTCTATGGCCTGGATCGTTCCTGTGACGGGTTGGAGATTGACGCGGCCTGGTACGCCAAGGAAATCACCAAACATGAGCCCTACGTTTTGTTGCACGGAACCGTGAACGCGGATGGGAGCGGACCGATGAAAAAGTGGGTAGAAGGCACTATACCGGCGCTTACCGACGCCCCCTCGATGCGTTCCTGCGTCAATCACAATGTTGTTCCAGAGCTCAATAGGGAAGAATTCTTTGCCATTTTCGCGCCGGGAAACCCACACCTGGATTCTGCCGAAACAGAAGCCCTTAGCCGGCAAGCACGCGATACCGCGACTCAGTTTCGCGCCCAGGTGGCCGCGGCGAAAGGGAAGAAGCGCAAGGAACTCCTTGAGCACTTTGTTGATGATGCTCAGTGGGCGCTTCACCAGGTGGCGTCTGCGGAGGAAGCCGAAGAAGATGTAGAGCTGTTGGCATCATGCGCCGTGTGGCTGTCGACGACCTGGACGCGCGACCTCGTGGTGGGCATCTGTGCGGAGGCAGGCGAAACCGGTGCGTACCTTCTCCTAGCAGCAGCGCGCACATTCGGCGAAGAATTACGGGCGAATGCACTGACCCTGTTTGCCCTGGCACACATGGAACAGGAGTGGGATATCCTGGCCGGACCCGCGCTGCAGCTCGTCACGGAAGAGTTCCCCAGTCACCGCTTAGGTTCGCTGTTGTGCCAGGCCTATCGCCACGGATTGCACGAAAAGATACGCGCTTCGATCCACACAGGCGCGCGCAAAGCTTTTGACAACGCGGTAGGGGATGCGGCCCAGGAGGGTGATGCTAACGCTGAGCGGAGTGCGCCCGCGCGCCGAGCTGCCGGGTAAAGTTCCAGGCATCCGTCACGATGGTGGTCAGATCGGTGCGGCGGGGATCCCATCCGAGCTCGGACTTGATTTTTTCCGAGGAAGCTACGAGAGTCGCGGGGTCGCCTGCGCGGCGCGGCGCCAGCTCAGCCGGGATGGGGTGTCCGGTGACTTCACGGCAGGCCTCAATGACCTGCTTGACAGAGTAACCGTCCCCGGAGCCGAGGTTATAGATGCGGTGTGTACCCGCAGCGTTGCTTTCGAGCGCGAGCACATGGGCGTCAGCCAGGTCACGGATGTGGATGTAATCGCGGACGGCGGTGCCATCGGCAGTGTCGTAGTCATCGCCGAAAATGAAGATCTTGTCGCGATGGCCAAGTGCTACCTGCAATACAAGCGGAATGAGGTGGGTTTCCACCTCGCGGTTCTCGCCAATGCTGCCGTAGGCACCGGCGACGTTGAAGTAGCGCAAGGACGTCGCCCCCAAGCCATAGGCCCGGGCATAGGAGGTGATCATGTAGTCGATTGCGAGCTTGGATGCGCCATAAGGGTTCGTCGGCTGCGTAGGCATCGTCTCTGTGATCGGAACCTGTGCAGGCTCGCCGTACGTTGCCGCAGTCGAAGAAAACACAAGGTTGGTGACGCCGAATTCGCGCATGGCGTTGAGCAACTGCAGCGTCGTGACGACATTGTGCTGCCAATAGTCAGCTGGAGCCTCAACGGATTCGCCGACGAGGGAGCGCGCGGCAAAATGCAAAACGCCGTCGAAGCCTCCTTCAGACAACACTTCACGAGCGACATCGGCCACGTCACCCTCGACAAGGCGGGCCTGCTCTGGGATAGCTTCGCGGTTGCCGGTGGAAAAGTTGTCGATGATGGTAACGTCGTGACCCTTCTCCACGAGGACGGCCGCGCACACGCTGCCAACATAGCCGGCACCGCCAGTGACAAGTAGTTTCATCGCCCTAGTTCTCCTTGACTCGGATAGCGTGCGCGAGGTCGTCGACAAGCTCGACGGTGTGGCCCGACTCTGTGGTCAGCGTAATCGTTCCGCTGTCATTGACCACGGTAACCTTCGAACCAACCTGAATACCGCACGAGTAAAGCTCGTGGAAAGTCGAGTTATCCGCCTGCAAAACCTCATTGATCTGGACGATGGTGGCTGCAGTCTTTTGCCCGGTGGGAAGATCGATGGCGCGAGTCCCCAGGTCGAGTTCCGCGGGGGTCATGCCAAGCTGCGCCAAACCTGGGATGGGGTTGCCGAAGGGGGAGCGGGAAGAATCCTCAAGAACGGCTATAACTCGCTTCTCTACCTCTTCGCTCATGACGTGCTCCCAACGGCAAGCCTCATCATGAACCTTGTGAATATCGAGGCCCAGGACGTCCGTGAGCAACCGCTCAGCGAGGCGGTGCTTGCGCATGACATTGGTGGCCAGTTCGCGGCCCTGCTGGGTGAGGTCGAGGCTGCGGTCCGTGCGCACGTGGAGCAGGCCATCGCGCTCCATGCGAGCCACAGTCTGGGACACAGTCGGCCCAGACTGCTCTAGGCGCTCTGCAATGCGAGCACGCAGTGGGGTAATCCCTTCCTCTTCGAGCTCATAAATGGTTCGCAGATACATTTCCGTGGTGTCAACTAGGTCCCTCACGTGGGCTTACCTTTCTGCGTTGTCGGCGGTCCGTAGCCACATAGGTTTAGGCGCGGTAATAGGAGTGTATTAAGAGAATATCTTAAACAATAGCGTATTTTTTCAGGGCTTAGCGCACGCAGCGCTGCACACTGCGCAGGGTGAATGGGCAGATATGAATCAAGCGATATTCAGTCCTCGAGAAATGACGAAAGCCACCGAGCATCGACCTCCCTGGCCCAGTAGACAATCTATGTGGGCAGGAGGGATATGCCTCGATGGCTAGCGCCAAGCTATGAAACAGAACTTAAAGAGCGTATTCGCGGAGGCGATCGGC
>NZ_CABTZR010000091.1 GCF_902489365.1 uncultured Corynebacterium sp.
ACACGTGAGCGATTTAGTGTATTCCTCTGGTGGCCGGGGGTGCCACACGAGCCACATGTGGACCCTCGTTGGGTGGCACTCCCCGGAATCTCAGCGAGTGCGCTAGGCCACACGGCAATGTAAAGGTGACAGCGTCCTCCGTGCTACTCAAAGCTCTAAAAGCTCTCTAAAAGCTACTGCCTAAAGTTACAGAAAGGCCTCTGGATGCAGCGCGACCTCCTTGTCACTAACTCCGCTGGGGAACGCGCCGTCGTGCGCCCAGGTCAGCAGCTAGTGGCAGGCCGCGCGGGAGACTTCCCACTGGCTCCTGATGACGCCTCCATGCACCGTCACTTCCTCCACTTCTGGCAGCAAGAGGATAACTGGATGGTGAGTAACGTGGGCAGCTTCCTGGCGGCGGAGTTATCCTCCCCACGCATCCGCACACACGGCCCCATCAGGCTACTGCCGCACGCTACCGCAGCCATCCCCGAGGGCACCTCGCTGCTGTGCTTCACGACGCCCAGCGGCTCCTACGAACTCACGCTGACTCGCGGCCCGCACTGATCTAGCGCTGCCCACCTTTCTCGGACACGAGTGCGCGCGCGGTCGGGTCCAGGACGACGACTGCGCCGCCATCTTCGATGCTGCAGCCTAGCCACCGATAGTCGGGCTCGTCTGGCCAGCCGGGATCGGCGTTATAGGAGCAGCTGAAGTCATCCTCCATGAGGTACCCGCGGTTGCCGCCCTCCGTGGGCGCGAAGTCATAGTTCTTGTAATACTCAAGAACCTCCATTGCCCGCGCGCAGTTCGTCCCATTCTCTTTGGCATAGACGTATTCGCCATTACCGAGGTCCCCACAGATAGTTCCGGCCATGGCTTTTCCTTCCCCATCTGGCTCCGGCGGGAAGGTATCGGAGTAGTATTCACCATCGTCTTTCACCGTGAAGTGGTGGCCATCAATCCTGACCGTGAATTCATCCTCACTCACGGATTCAAACGTCACCCCGTTCATCGTGACGGTGTTCCCTGCTTCCAGCCTGGTGGGTGCCGCGGCGTCTCCTCCCATTTTCACATTGGGATAAAAGCCCGCGTTCGCATCGAAATTGACGGAATTGGAGAGCCAAAGCGGCTGCCCGGTCGCCGGGTACAGAGGCGGATCAGCGAACATGACGCTGCACCCGATCAGCCCTTGATCCTCAGTGACTGTGCAGGCCACGCGGTCATTTGGGCTGCTTACTCCATACACCGTGGAGGTCGCGTGCCCCAAGTTGGTGGCGATGAAGTCTTCCTTAGCTTGTTCCTTAAGGCCCGAGTCGCCTTCCTTGTCCTTCCCAGACGTCGGAGACGGGCTCGCTTCCGTAGATTCAGCGTTATCGGCGGAAGTCTCGGTGGTGGAGGTGTTGTGGAATTGCGGCTCACCGCTGGTGGAATCCTCGGCAGCAGAGCACGCTGCCGCAGTACAGGCCATTAGTGCGAGGGGCAGGGCATTCAGTAGCTTTGTCACACCTGCATCTTCCCACGGATTAGTCAATCCTGCGGCCAGCCGCAGCAGTTTTCCCCTCATGGGGGCTGGAGGCGCAGCATGCATAAGCAGCAGAATCTGTGCCGGGCCGGGCCGGCACTGAGAAAACCAGAAAACCCGCGCAGCCACAAAAGAGACGGGCGCGGGCAGGTGGAAGCTAGGAGAAACTAGTGCTCCGGCTTCACGATCGGGAAGAGCACGGTCTCGCGGATGCCCAGGCCGGTCAGAGCCATGAGTAGGCGGTCCATACCCATGCCAGCACCGGCCGTCGGCGGCATGCCCTGCTCCATAGCGGCCAGGAAGTCCTCATCCAGCACCATGGCCTCCTCATCACCGCCGGCGGCCAAGCGAGCCTGATCCTCAAAGCGCTCGCGCTGGATGACGGGGTCGATGAGCTCCGAGTAGCCCGTGGCCAGCTCGAAGCCGCGTACGTAGAGGTCCCACTTCTCCGTCACGCCCGGCTGGGAGCGGTGCTGGCGGGTCAGCGGGGAGGTTTCAACCGGGAAGTTCTTCACAAAGATCGGGCCCTCGAGCTGGTCTTCGCAGAGCACCTCCCAGATCTCTTCCACCAGCTTGCCGTGGCCCCAGCCGCCGTTCTTCGGGACGTCGAGCCCGATGACGTCGGCAATCGCCTTGAGTTCCTCGACGGTGGAGTCGATGGTCACCTCCGGCTGGCCCGGGAACTTGCGCTGCAGAGCCTCGTTGAGGGAGGGGTACATCTCAATCTCCGGCCACTCTTCGCCGCCGAGGTCGTACTCCGTGCCATCCGCCAAGGTCACGGTGGTGGAACCGAAGACCGCGCGGGCCACCGACTGGATGGACTCACGGATGGTGCGGGCACAGTCGTTGTAGTCGCCCCATGCCTCGTAGGTCTCCAGCATGGCGAACTCCGGGGAGTGGGAGCGGTCAACGCCCTCGTTACGGAAGTTGCGGTTGATCTCAAAGACACGGTCAATGCCGCCGACAACAGCGCGCTTCAGGAAGAGCTCCGGGGCGATGCGCAAGTACAGGTCGATGTCCAAAGCATTGGAGTGGGTCACGAACGGGCGGGCCGCCGCACCACCGTGGAGGGTCTGCAGCATCGGGGTTTCGATCTCCACGAAGCCCTGATCTTCCAGGTAGTTGCGCAGCGCACGCATGACCTTCACGCGGGTCATGGCATTCTTGCGGGCCTCCTCGCGCACGATGAGGTCGTTATAGCGCTGGCGGACGCGAGTTTCCTCGTTCATGTCAGCGAAGGAGACCGGAAGCGGGCGCAAGGACTTCGCCGCCATGGTCCACGTGGAAGCCATGACGGACAGCTCGCCGCGGCGCGAAGCAATGACGCGGCCGCTTACGGAGATGAAATCACCCAGGTCAACGTCAGACTTCCACGCGGCGAGGCGCTCCTCCCCTACCTCCGCCAGCGACAGCATGGCCTGCACCTGGGTGCCATCACCATCCTGCAAGGTGGCGAAGCAGAGCTTACCGGTATTGCGCATGAAGATAAGGCGGCCGGCGATGGCAACCTCGACGTCAGTCTCCTCACCCGCGCTGAGGTAGGTGACGCCCTCTTCCGCGGCCGGCGCTTCGTCCTCGGCAACGACCTGGAACTGCTGGCGGAGATCCCGCAGGGAGATCGTGCGGTCCACGGTCACCGGATAAGGCTCGGTGCCGGACTCCAACAGTCGGGCGCGCTTCTCGCGGCGGATGCGCAGCTGCTCGGGGACGTCAGTAACTTCAGTATTCTTCTTCTCGCTCACGGTTGTCTAGGGTAGTCGATCCTCATACGCTGGCGCGATCCCGGTTCACAGAGTGTTCATCTAGCGGTTAGACAGCATCAACCGTGCGGTCATCTCAACCGTATTAACTCATGACGTCCGTTGCGACACCTCGTTGCGACATCCCTTGCGCAACCAACGATTTTTGATTTTTGGAGCATCACTTTCATGGCACTCAATGGCCGCAATCTCTTGGCTAACATGTTTACCTCTTCTCGTTCTTCTCTTACCTGCACCTACAAGTGCGGTAATGCCTGCTTCGGCGAGTGCGAGAACACCTCCGACAACCCTTACTTCGGCGATCAGTTCTCCCGTCGTACCGCCCTGCGTGCCGGTGGCTTGGCCGTCGTCGCCGTTGGTGGTTCCTCCGCCCTGGCTGCTTGTGCTGCACCAGACGAAAAGGATTCTGCAGCTGGCGGCGGAGCTTCCGACAAGACCAGCGAGGTCAAGGGCTCCGACATCGAGCTCACCTCCGCCGAGGGCATGCACTTCGAGGCCGTTGAGGCCAACACCAAGGATGAGGTCGTCATCCCCAAGGGCTACGAGCAGTCCGTCCTGATTGCCTGGGGCGACCCCGTCATCGAGGGCGCTCCGGAATTCGATGTCAATAACCAGACCGCCGCGGATGCGGAGAAGCAGTTCGGCTTCAACAATGACTTCGCCGGCCTCATCGACCACCCGGATGACAAGAACCGCATGATTTACATGTGCTCGCACGAGTACACCACCGAGCCGATGATGTTCCCGGACTACGACCCGGAGAACCCCACCGAGGAGCAGGTGAAGATCGGCTGGGCTGGCCACGGCCACACCATCCTCGAGGTTTCCAAGGTGAAGGGCTCCGGCGAGCTCAAGCGCGAATTCGGCCCGCTCAACCGCCGCATTACCGCCACCACCCCGTTCACTCTGGTGGGCCCCGCTAAGGGCACCGACCTGGTGAAGACCTCCGCCGACCCGAAGGGTGAGAAGGTCCTGGGTACCCTCAACAACTGCTCCGGTGGCGTGACCCCGTGGAACACCATGCTCTCCGGCGAAGAGAACTTCGACCAGTACTTCGCAGGCGGCGACGTCAAGGATGAGAAGGCCGCTGAATCCCTCAAACGCTTCGGTATCAAGGAGGGCCCGTCCGAGCGTAAGTGGGAGAAGTACGATGACCGCTTCGACGTAACCAAGGAGCCGAACGAGCCGAACCGCTTTGGCTGGCTCGTGGAGATCAACCCGCTGGATCCGAACTCCACCCCGGTCAAGCACACCGCTGTGGGCCGCTACAAGCACGAGGCCGGCAACATCCACATCACCAAGGATGGCACCGTGGTGTGCTACTCCGGCGATGACTCCCGCTTCGAGTACGTCTACAAGTTCGTCTCCTCCAAGAAGTACAAGGAAGGCGACCTGGAGCACAACATGACCATCCTGGACCACGGCACCCTGTACGTGGCCAAGATGGAAGGCAACTCCCCGGAGAAGGAAATCGACGGCTCCGGTGTCCTGCCGGAGGACGGTGCTTTCGACGGCAGCGGCGAGTGGGTCAAGCTGCTGACCTCCGATACGGAGAACAACAAGTTCGAGTCCCACGTGGACGGTATGTCCGCCGAAGAGGTCGCCGTCTTTACCCGTGAGGCCGCCGATAAGGTGGGCGCCACCAAGATGGACCGCCCAGAGGACGTTGAGGTTCACCCGGAGACCGAGAAGGTCTACATCGCACTGACCAACAACAAGTACCGCGGCGCCACCGGTGAGAACGCCAAGAAGAACAAGGAAGACGCCAAGGAATGGGCTCCGGTCAAGGAGAACAAGAACGGCCTGGTCATGGAGCTCGAGGATGACCACGCTGGCGAGAAGTTCACCTGGAACCTGTTCCTGGTCTGTGGTGACCCGCGTGAGGCCAGCACCTACTTCGGTGGCTTCGACAAGGAGAAGGTCTCCCCGATTTCCTGCCCGGATAACCTGGCCTTCGACAACCACGGCAACCTGTGGATTTCTACCGACGGCAACGCGCTGGACTCCAACGATGGCCTGTACGCCGTGACCACCGAGGGTGAGACCCGCGGCGAACTCAAGTGCTTCCTCACCGTCCCGGCGGGCGCGGAGACCTGTGGACCGATCGTCGACGATGACCGCGTCATGGTCAACGTTCAGCACCCGGGCGAGGCTGACGACGCCACCTTTGAGAACGCCACCTCCCACTGGCCTGACGGCGGCAAGTCCACCCCGCGCCCGGCCGTGGTTGTGGTGTGGAAGAAGGACGGCAAGATCGGTACCGAATAAGGCACCGACGTTGTGCAGTGCGCACTCTTAGGCGGTGCGCAACTGTGCCTCCAGCACCTCCTGCGCAAAATCCCACAACGGGGTTGCAACCCCAGCTTTGACGCCCATGCGTCGGATAGCTCCGACCTGGGCGTCTAATTCGTTGGGCAGTCCCTCCTTGATATCGCGCTGCATCGAGGACGTGCTATCCGGGTGCTGCTGGCGGGCAAACTCCATGGTTTGTTCCACCACGTTCTCTGGTAGCTCCACGCCAAGTGCGCGGCCGACGGCCTCGACTTCCCGCATGAAGGACTCAAGCTGGCCAGGGATTTCCTGGCAAAGGTAACCAATCGGTTTATCCACCAAGGCGCCCAGAGTGCCAGTAGGCGTAACGAACATGGCCTTCGACCAGACGTCGACAAGCGCGGCGTCGTGGAACTTGCTGGAGGCACCCGCCTCCTTGAGCGCTTCCGCCAGCTCCTCACCTGTACGGCGCAGCGACTCCGGCGCATCAGCACTCAGCGGACCAAAAGCCAAAGCCAAGGGCCCCGGATTGCGCTTGATCTGCGCCGGCCCCAGGCGGGTGGCATAAACGCGAGCAACACCGGCAAGGATGTTTTCCTCCCCAAATTCCTCGGCCGCCAGGTACGGAATCTCTACTGAGTTGTGAGTGGTCACCACCGGGATACCCTGCAGGGCCTCGCGGTCCTCCGCGCTGCCAAAGGTCTCATTGCCCGGCAGCGCCTTCGACGCGATAATCGCCACGTCCAACCCACCCAAGAGCTCCTTGACCTCAGCAAAGGATTGCGCAGCCGGGACCTTAATGACCTCGGTGGTGGTGGGCTCTGCGTGGGCGTCGATCAGCGTCACGCCCGTCTCCCCCAGCACCCGCAAGGTCTCACCGCGGGCGACGAAGGCGACGTCGTGGCCCGCTGCTTTCAGTTTTCCGCCAAAGTATCCGCCGATGGCGCCGGCTCCCAGAATTCCAATCTTCATGCCTCCAACCTAGCTGGTGGAGACCTGCGCCACAGACTTTTATCCGCGCTGCTCCAAGTTACGGAAACCAATTCCCAACGGCACGCCCGCGTTATCGATGAGCCGCACGCCGCCGATGGTGGCGGCGATAAAGAGGCGGGCATCGCCCTCTGCGGGGGCCTCACCTAGGTCGCGTCCGCGCAGCTCCACGTACTCCGGCTCGACGCCCGCGGCAGTGAGCACCTCACGTGCCAGACGGACGACTTCCTCGGCCCCGGACTCCGCCGCGTACGCACCGGCGGTAAGTGCCGCTGACAATGCGCTGGCTTGCTCGCGGGCCTCTGCCGCGACGTCGGCGTTACGCAGGCTCATCACCACACCATCGGGCATGCGCACCGAAGGAACTCCCTGCACACGCGCCGCGATGTGAAGGTCCGTAAAGGCCTGCTGGGTGGCCACGAGCAGCTCGTAGTCCTTCTCCCCCATGAAAACATCACTGGGACCCAGCGCACAGGTCAGCGCCACAATGCGGGTTAGCTCCGAGCTCACGTCCTCCATGCCGTGGTCGGGTGCAAGGACCCGCGTGCGCTGGCTCTGCTCGCCATAGCGCCACACCACGTCAACACCGTCGAGGGAAGAGATGTCCGTCTCCGGGTCCACAGCCACAACCACGATGCCACCGCGCACGCGCTGTGCTGCCTGCACCAAGGCCAAGTGACCCGCATGGATATCGCGGCCCAACGGCACGAGAACCACGCGCTTACCCGTCTTGCGGTAGGCGCTGCCGACCATGCGGATGCGCTCGATATCCTCCACTAGGAGTTGCTCTGCCACGGCGCTTCCTTTCTTAGTGCCCACAGTTCCAGTTCTTCCATGTTCTTCTTCTCACCCACCATGCGGGCGACGTCGCGGTAGTTGCGCGCCATGCCGAGCTCCACCGCGGCGGGATAGGCCGCGATGATGTCATCAGCGTCAAGCTCAAAATCGCTGCCCATGAAGTCTTCAATGATCTTCGCCTCTAAAGACGCCCAAGCACTCAGCACACCGAGCATCTCCGCGTAGTACAACCGCGCGGCTCGCTCCGCACGTTGTGCCTCAGGCACTGTTTCTGCGGTCTGATGAATCTCTGAAAGCAACAGACTAATGACGGTATCCGCCACCTCATCGAGAGCGCCCACCGCGTAGGAGTCGCCCAGGGGAGCTGCGGCAATCGTCAGACACCCGCGCGTTTCCAGCTCATCAAGGGCTTCCACCCCAGCCAGCAATGAGGTGTGGATGACGATTTGCTTGGGGCGCACGTGCTTTTCGACGTCCCCCACCGCCCCCTCCAGCTCCCTCGCCGTCGCGGCGAGAATCAATGCATCGAAGCGGTCCAGCTGGGCGGGGTCCTCAAGCTTCTCGACGGTATGGCCTGCCCACTCTAAACGTCGCGCGAAGTTATGGCCGGCCCGGGAGTGTCCCCAGACCGCCACTCGCATGCGTGGTGCCTGCATCTACTTCTTGGTGTCCTTGTTCTGCTGTTCCTTCCGGCGCTTGCTGCGCGCCATGAGCTCAGCCACGGAGACCGCGCCCTCGCGGTGTTCATCGCTGCGGCGACGGCCACGGGTGCTGGGCTGTGCGCTGTCTG
>NZ_CABTZR010000092.1 GCF_902489365.1 uncultured Corynebacterium sp.
CCAAAAGTGAAGATGATGAAGGCGATGGAGAAGTATTGGCCCCAGGGCCAGAAGGGCACGGTGTATTCCAGGCTGGCGCGTTCTTCAGGCGACATCTGGCGGCGGGAAGCCACGTGGGCCAGGAGGATCATCAACCACACGTAGATGGTGGCAAACGTGGCCAGGGAGGCGATGACCTCAAAGACGTTATCCGGGATAAGCGCGTTGAGTCCGGTACCGATAATCATGACGATCAGCAGGATGATCATGGTCATGACCGGCACACCTCGGGTCTTTTTAGCCATGACCTTCGGTGCGAGGTTCTGGCGTGCCAGGCCGGTGAGAACGTTGCCGGCGCCGAAGAGATCCGCATTGATGGCAGAAACCGCCGCGGTGATGACAACGACGTTGAGTGCGGCGGCAGCCCAGGTGACGCCGAGGGTGGAGAAGATTTGGACGAAGGGGCTTTCCTCACCGGTGATGCTGCGCCAGGGATTGATCATGAGGATGACCAGGATGGCCAGGACGTAGAACAGCAGGATGCGCACCGGGATGGTGTTGACGGCCTTGGGCACGGACTTGGCGGGATCTTCTGCCTCCGCACTGGCGACGCCGACGATCTCCGTGCCGCCGAAGGCGAAGAGAACGAGGATGAAGGAGGCGACCATGCCGGAGACGCCGTTGGGGAAGAAGCCGCCATCGTTGACGAGGTTGGCCGGGCCGGTGGTCTCCGCGGTGGAGAGGCCGAAGACTAAGACAGCCACGCCGCCTAGGATCATCGCGATGACGGCGCCGACCTTGACGATGGTGAAGGCGAATTCCAGCTCGCCAAAAGCCTTGACGGTGGCGAGGTTGGCGCCGCCGACGAGAAGCAGTGTGGCGGCGACCCACACCCATTTGGGCGAGCCGGGGAACCAGAATTGCATGTAGACGCCGATGGCGGTGAGGTCGGCGAGGGCCACGATGACCATCTCGAAGGCGAACATCCAGCCGGTGATATAGCCGGCCCAAGGGCCTAAGAAGGTGCGGGCGTATTCGGCGAAGGAACCGGTGACGGGGTGGTGCACGGACATCTCACCCAGTGCGCGCAGGAGGAAGTAGACCACGGCGCCGCCGAGGAGATAGACCAAGAGGACCGAGGGGCCGGCGGCTTGAATGGCGCCGGCGGAGCCGTAGAACAGGCCGGTGCCGATGGCTGAGCCCAGGGCGATGAAGTGCAGGTGCCGGTGTTTCAAGCCGGTGCGCTTGGCGGTGGTTTCTGCCACGGGGATGCGTCCTCCTCAGTTCCCCAATGCGGTGCTCGTTAGTTCCGGCACCGCGTAAGGGGAGTGGTTGGTGCGGGTGGGTCTGGGAGCTACTTTCCTCTAGTTGAGACGTGGGGTCAATTTGGTGGTGGGGTAGCTTGATCCGGCTCTATGGTGGGCACCTCATTTCGTGCGTGGGGGTGATGTGCGTGACATTTGTGTGTGGTGCCGCTAGTATGTGGAAGACCTGCGTGTGGCTGTCGCGTGGGCACGGCTTAAAACAACCGCCTTGTGGAGGCGTGTGTTTGTGTGGCGCGCTCAAATATTGGGCGTGTTGTGGCCGTGCTAATGACGTGTAGTTTCCACCACCGTGAGGTAGAACATGAACTCTGAAGACGCAATCGTTGACGCCTTCTACGAGAGCGACGACGATGTCCCCTCCAAGAAGGGCATCTGGCGCCTCTTTGTCTACAGCGCTATTGGCGCTTTCGTATTCTTCTTTCCCATTAGTTATGACGGAAAGAAATCCATCCCGCTTGACCACATGGTCACCATCATCCGCACCTATGCCGACGCCTTCGTGCCCTGGTTCATCCTGGCGTTAGCGCTCTATGGCACGGTGCGCAGCATCGTGAATAAGAACTGGCAGGAGGGGCCGCTGCAAGCGGTCTTTACAGTTCTCAATGTGGTGGGCCTGGTGGTTTCCTTCCTTATGGTCATCGGAACGCTGCCAGGAGTGCTGGGCAACGAGGACATCGTGCCCTTCCTGTGGAATTCCATTGCCACCCCGGTAGGCCTCATCGTGCCCATCGGCGGCGCATTCCTAGCTCTGCTCATCAGCTTCGGCTTTTTGGAATTCGTGGGTGTATTCATGCAGCCCATCATGCGCCCGCTGTGGCGCACGCCGGGGCGCTCCGCCATCGACGCTGTGGCCTCCTTCGTGGGTTCCTACTCGCTGGGAATCCTCATCACTGACCGCGTGTACCAGCGCGGCGGCTATACCGCGCGTGAGGCCTCTATCATCGCGACGGGCTTCTCGACGGTCTCGGCGGCGTTCATGGTGATCGTCGCTAAGCAGCTCGACCTTATGGATATGTGGGGCATGTACTTCGCAGTATCCCTCGTGGTGACCTTCCTGGTCACGGCGATTACCGTGTGGATTCCGCCGCTGAGCAGGATTCCTAATGACTACGTAGATGGTATAAAGCCGGACCCGGAAAAGCCGGTGAAGGGCAATTTCTTTAAGGCCGCGTGGCGGGAAGCGCTGCTGGCGTTGGACCGCGCGCCTTCCTTGGGTGCTGCCATCTGGGAGAACCTGCGCGATGGTGTGCGCATGGCGGCGGCCATTGTGCCCTCCATCATGTCTGTGGGCCTGATTGGTTTGCTGCTGGCGAATTTCACCCCGCTCTTTGATTGGTTGGGCTACCTGTTCTACCCGTTCGCCTGGATTGTCCAGCTGCCGGAACCGGAGCTGGCGGGCAAGGCCGCGGCTATGGGTATTGCGGAGATGTTCCTGCCGGCGACGGCCGTGGCCGGCTTTGAAAGCATGGTGCTCAAGTTCGTCATTGGCGTGGTCGCGATTTCCGCCATCATTTTCTTCTCCGCGTTGGTGCCGTGCATCCTGGCCACCAAGATTCCGATCAAGCTCTGGCAGATCGTGGTCATCTGGTTCGAGCGCGTGGTGCTGACCATCATTATTGCGACGCCGATTGCCTTCCTGGTGACTTAGGGAGGACGCCTAAGCGGGCTCGTTAGAATGTGGGCCCATGAGTACCTCCCGAGTCCCGGCGGCGCGCAACGCGCTGGAAATCCTCCGGCTGCTGTCCACCATCGACGTGCCGATTTCCGCCGCGCGCATTCGCAGCGAGCTGAACCTGCCGCGCTCATCCACCTACCACCTGCTCAAGGAGATGGTGGACGCGGGCTTCGTGGTGCACCTGCCGGAAAACCAGACCTATGGGTTGGGGCTCGTTGCCTATTCGATGGCTGCTGCCTACGCCACGCAGCAGCCCCTGGTGCGGGCGACGCAGGGGCACCTTGAGCGGATTGCCAGCAGCGTCGGGGGCTCGGGACATTTATCGCGTTTAGCGGGAACGGAGATTCTCTACCTCAACGAGGTCCGCGCTCCGGGGGCGCTGTCCTTGGTCACGGAGAGGGGCGTGCGGCTGCAGGCGCAGCGGACGGCCTCTGGGCGGGCCATGTTGGCCTTGCTTCCGGAAGCAGAGTGGCGTGCAGCATTTGTCCCGGGGTCCTTAGGTTTTGGGGAGTACAAGGAAATCTTGCGCCAGGTACGCGAACGCGGTTGGGCCGAAGAGGTCGAGGTGGTGGCGCGCGGGCAGGCGTCGGTAGGCGTGGCGGTGGTTGACCACGTGGGCAGGCCCGCAGCGGCACTCGCGGTGACTTTTCCCGTGGGCACAGCAGATGCGGCAGACGTGGCACAGCACCTGCACGCGGCCGCGCAGCAAGTGGCGGAGAGGATGTACGGGCGCCGCTAACAGGTAGTGCCCGGGGTATTGGCGCGCCGGGCAGCCTGTTGTACTATGAGCGCAACGCGTAAGGCTGTCGCGCGTATCACTATTTTCTATTCTTGTGAAAGCAAGTACGTGTTTCGCGTGCCTTTCTCCCTTCCACGTGGGTGGTGGGGCGTGGGCAACGCAGCGACGTTAAAGGAGCCTTACATGTCTAATTCTTATCCCTCCACCGTGACCGTGGGTATCGGTGCGCTGAGCATCGAGGAGGTCGTGGCCGTTGCGCGCTATGGCGCGAAGGTGGCGATTTCTGAGGATGCCCTGGCGGAAATCGCCTCGACGCGGGAGCGCGTCGAGGAACTGGCCCAGGATCCGACCCCGGTCTACGGCATCTCCACCGGCTTCGGTGCGCTGGCTCGCCGCCACATTCCGGAGGAGATGCGCGCGCAGCTGCAGCTTTCGCTCGTGCGCTCCCATGCGGCGGGCACGGGCCCGGAGGTTGAGCAAGAGGTCATCCGTGCGCTGATGCTGCTGCGCCTGTCCACCCTGTGCACTGGGCGTACTGGCGTGCGTCCGGTGGTGGCGGAAACCTATGCGGCAGTGCTCAACGCGAACATTCACCCGGTGGTCCGCGAATACGGCTCCCTGGGATGCTCCGGCGACTTGGCTCCGCTTGCGCACTGTGCGCTGGCGCTGCTGGGGGAGGGCGAGGTGCGCGTCGACGGCGGTGAGGCCACCCCGGCTGCCGAGGCCCTGGCGGCTGCGGGCATTGAGCCGCTCAAGCTGCGGGAGAAGGAAGGCCTAGCACTCATTAACGGCACCGACGGCATGCTGGGCCAGCTCTGCCTGGCTATCACCGACCTGCGCGAGCTGGCCAAGACCGCGGATATCGCCACCGCAATGACGGTGGAAGGCCTGCTGGGTACGCTGGTGGTCTTCGCCGATGACCTGCAGCAGCTGCGCCCGCACCCCGGCCAGGCGGATGCCGCGGCCAATATCCTGCAGGTTGCGGAGGGCTCTGAGATTCTTGAGGCCGCCCTCGAGGAATTCAAGAAGAAGCAGGTCCAGGACGCCTACTCGGTGCGCTGTGCCCCGCAGGTGGCCGGTGGTTTCCGCGATACCGTGGCGCACACAGCAACGGTTGCCGAGCGCGAGCTCGCTGCCGCCGTGGATAACCCGGTGGTGGCCAAGGACGGGCGCGTGGTCTCCAATGGAAACTTCCACGGCGCGCCGGTGGCCTATGCGCTGGACTTCCTGGCCATCGTCGTGGCTGACCTGGCCTCCATCTCTGAGCGCCGCACCGACCGCTTCCTCGACGTCGCCCGCAACCGCGGCCTCAACGCCTTCCTGGCGGATGACCCGGGCGTGGACTCGGGCCACATGATTGCGCAGTATGCGCAGGCGGGCATCGTCTCTGAGCTCAAGCGCTTGGCCAACCCGTCCTCGGCGGATTCCATCCCGTCTTCGGCCATGCAGGAAGACCACGTCTCCATGGGCTGGTCGGGTGCGCGCAAGCTGCGCAAGGCAGTCGATGGCTTGCAGCGCGTCCTCGCCATTGAAATCCTCACCGCCGCCCGCGCTATTGATATGCGCGAGGGCCAGCCGGCCAAGGGTACCGGCGCGGTCATCGATGCTCTGCGCAAGACTGTCCAGGGCCCGGGCACTGACCGTTACCTCTCCCCGGAGATTGAGGAGACCGTGCGTCTGGTTAAGGAAGGCGCGCTGGTGGCTGCGGTAGAGGGGGCCGTCGGCACGTTGCGCTAACTTCACCCCAGTCCCATGGCGTGTATGCCATGGGGCTTTTTCGTGCGCCCTTAGTTCCAAAAGTGCAGACCTAGAAGTACATACGCCCAGGTGGGCGTCGTCCAGCGCCCGGGCAGTGCTTTGCGACGACCAGCAGGTCTGCACTTCTAGGTCTGCACTTTTGCATTCGCGCCGAAACGTAGGAGCGTGGCGGTGGTGAAGAACGGAAGCCTATCTGTGGCGAAGCGCACAAAGCTGGGTTATGAGTAGTGCATGAACAATGAACAACTTTTTAACTTCGTGGACCAGCACCTTATCGACCTTCGCAAGCTACCCAATGATGATCCCCGGTGGAAGAAGGTGCATGCTGGCAAGGTGGCCAAACTGGCGTGGTGCTACGTGCTGCCGTTGGTGCACTGGCACGAGCTCAAGCCGTGGCAAAAGGAGACTGCGAAGGCATACGTGCTCGGGCTGAGCTTGCCCAAGGCAACATTAGTGGGAAAATCCGCCGCGCTCATTCACGGGATTCCCCTGGTTGTGCCACCCGCCGAGTGGGAGGCAACGTTGCCTTCGAACTCGGTACCACAACGCGCCACGTCCAATGTCCGCTACCGGCGCATGGACTTGCGCGGTAAAGAGACGGTTGTTCACGGGATTCGCGTGTCTTCGCTGGAACGCACGGCAATAGACATCGCTCGCTTTTATGGATTTGAGGAGGGGCTTGTTGCCGTCGATGATGTGCGGGCGCGCAATGTAGGTCAGTTCAGGATTAACGAGACGCTTGGCGCCATGGGGAGGGTCAAGGGCGTTGCCGCCGCGCGGCGGGCGGTTGCTGAGAGTGTCAACTGCGCGGAGTCACCGTGGGAATCCTATGCCCGTGCCTTGATCCTTGCGGCGGACTACCCGGAGCTGCGCTGGGTCAAGGCGCAACATGTGATTGAAAGGTATCGAGCGGACCTGGTCATTAATGGGTGGCTTGTGATCGAGATTGACGGGAACGTCAAGTACCGCTTCGAGGCCGAAGAGGTAATACGCGCGGAGCATCGGCGGCAGCAGGACATCCTCAACAAGGGCTACATCGTCTTGAGGTTTAGCCCAGAACAATTAAACGCGCGCCCCGACTACTTCCAGGAGACCGTGGGGAAGCACTTGGCGCGCGGTCCGCGTTTGTAGATGTGCAGACCTGGAAGTGCAGACCTGCTGGTCGTCGTCAAGCACTGCCTTGGCGCTTCACGACGCCCACCTGCGCGTATGCACTTCCAGGTCTGCACTTTTGCGTTTGGCGTTGGCTGTGGCGGGGGCGGGCAGCGCTCCGCTGCAGTGCCAGCCGCGCGGCAGTCTCGTATCTGAGACAGCTAGGCCAAAAGTGTCCTGGCTCATGGTCCTGCGTCACAGTAACTTGTCCTGTGTGACGCTGACCAAGCCCTTGAAGGGACAGCCCCGGGAAACCGGCCTTGGTGGGTTTGGGAGGGCGTCGAAAAGCACGAGCGAAAGGAAGTCATGTCTGAACCCCGCGAAGTACGCGCCCCGCGCGGAACCGAAATCACCGCCAAGTCTTGGCAGACCGAAGCCCCGCTGCGCATGCTCATGAACAACCTCGACCCCGAGGTTGCCGAGCGCCCCGAGGACCTCGTGGTCTACGGTGGTACCGGACGCGCTGCCCGCAGCTGGGAGGCCTTCGATGCCATTGTGGAGTCCCTCAAGGACCTCGAGCCCGACGAGACCCTCTTGGTGCAGTCCGGCAAGCCGGTGGGTATCTGGAAGACCAACGAGTGGGCGCCGCGCGTGCTCATCGCCAACTCCAACCTGGTCGGTGACTGGGCCAACTGGGAGCACTTCCGCAAGCTCGAAGACGAAGGCCTGATGATGTACGGCCAGATGACGGCCGGCTCCTGGATTTACATCGCTACCCAGGGCATCCTGCAGGGTACCTTCGAGACCTTCGCGGCCGTGGCAAAGAAGCGCTTCAACGGCACGCTCGCCGGCACCTTTACCCTCACCGGTGGCTGCGGCGGCATGGGCGGTGCACAGCCGCTGTCCGTGACCTTGAACGGCGGAGCCTGCCTCATCGTGGATGTGGATGAGACCCGCCTGAAGCGCCGCCAGCACAAGCGCTACCTCGATGAGGTTGTTAGCGACCTGGATGAGGCCCTCAAGCTGGTGCTCGACGCCAAGGAGAACAAGAAGCCGCTGTCCGTGGGCCTCGTGGGCAACGCCGCAGAGGTCTTCCCGGAGGTGCTGCGCCGCCAGCGCGCCGGAGAGTTCACCGTGGACATCGTCACGGACCAGACCTCCGCGCACGACCCGCTGAGCTACCTGCCCACCGAAATCACCGTCGAGGATTGGCACAACGAGGCCAAGGCCGACCCGACCACCTTCACCAAAAAGGCCCGCGAGGCCATGGCCGCCCAGGTCCAGGCCATGGTGGAATTCCAGTACGAGGGCGCCGAGATCTTCGACTACGCCAACTTCATCCGCGACGAGGCTCGCAACGCC